>PMUM01000051.1 GCA_003166855.1 Acidobacteriaceae bacterium
CCAAGCTGGCGGGCGTCCAGCGGCTGGTTCTCTTCCACCACGACCCCACGCAGAGCGACGCGGCCGTCCACGACAAGGAGACCCGCGCGCGGGCCGTCTTCGGGGACGTGATCGCCGCCTACGAAGGGCTCACGCTCGAGGTGTGAGGGCGGTCGCCTCCCGGGCAGGGACGGCAAACGCGAAAAACCTGCGGCCCCATCGGGCGCTCGGGTGCGGGGTTGCGCGCCTCTCGGGCGACCCCCGCGCGATTCTCGCGTGTTGCGCGTGGCACCTGGCGTGCAGAAGCGTTGGCCCGCGGGGGAACGGAAGGAGCACGGCCATGCGGGCGAACGAAGGCCACGCGATGAACGCGTACCGGGGGAGCCTGGCGGGCGTCGTCCCGCTGAGCCGCGAGGCGGAGCGGGAGCTGGCGCGCCGCTGGCGGGCGGGCGACCGGAAGGCGGGCGAGAAGCTCGTGACGGCGTGCCTGCCGTTCGTCATCGCCATCGCGCTCGAGTACCGGCGCTGGGGCATCCCGCTGGAGGACATCGTGCAGCAGGGAAACCTGGGACTCTTGCGCGCGGCGACCAAGTTCGACGTCGGGAAGGACTGCCGGCTCGCGACGTACGCGGCCTACTGGATCCGCGCCGAGATCCGGGACTACGTCGTGCGGGCTTACCGCGTCGTCCGGCTGGGGACGACGAAGGCCGAGCGGCGCGCGCTCCGCTTCTACCGCAAGACTCGCGAGTCGGACCCCACCGCGCTGGCCGCGGCGAGCGGGATGACGCCCGAGAAGGCGGAGTGGCTCCTGCCGATCCTGGCAGGACGCGAGACGAGCCTCGAGGCTCGCCCCGACGATCGCGGCGCGCTCATCGACCGCCTCGCGGGGTCGGCGCCCTCCCCGGAGGAGGACGCGAGCGCCGAGGAGCGTCGCGGCCGGGCGCGCCTCGCGGTGGGCGAGGCGCTGCAGGAGCTGACCGACCGCGAGCGGATGATCGTGCGCGAGCGGCTGATGTCGGACGAGCCGCGAACGCTGCAGGAGCTGGGCGCGAAGCTCGGCGTGAGCAAGGAGCGGGTGCGCCAGATCGAGGAGCGGGCGTGCGGCAAGCTGCGGGCGAGGCTCGAGGAGCTGCGTGACGTCGCGGCGTGATAAGCCTCGGCGATGGCGGATGTAGCACTGGTGACGGGCGCGGCCGGCGCCCTCGGGTCCGAGGTGGCGCGGCTTCTCTCCGCACGCGGGCACAAGCTCGCGCTGGTCGACGCGGAGCGCGGGCGCGATCGCCTGGCGGAGCTGGCGACGTCGCTGGGCGGCGCGTGCGTCGTCGCGGGGGACATCGCGCTGGAGGCGACGTGGGCCGAGGCGATGCCGCGGATCGAGCGGGAGCTGGGGTCGGCGCCGACGCGGGCCGCGCTCGTCGCCGGGGCCTGGCGCGGGGGCAAGCCGCTGCACGAGGAGGCGGGCGACGACGTGTGGCGGACGATGATGGAGGCGAACCTGGAGACCGTGCACCGCAGCCTGCGGGCCTTGCTGCCGTCGATGGTGGCGCGAAAGCAGGGGAGCATCGTGGTCATCGGCTCGCGGGCCGCGGTCGAGCCGGCGACGAGCGCGCGGTCGGCAGCGTACGCGGCGTCGAAGGCGGCGGTGGTCGCGCTGGCGCAGGCCGTGGCGGCCGAGGTGCTCGACGCGGGCGTCCGGGTGAACGCGGTGCTCCCCAGCACGATGGACACGCCGGCCAACCGCGCGGCCATGCCGGAAGACCTGGTGCAGCAGGTTCCTTACATCCGGCGAGCGCTCGAGGCCTACCGGATTCCAATCCTGGAGGTGGTCCGCTTCGAAGCCGACGATGTGATCGGCACTCTGGCGCGCAAGGCGGCCGAGGCTTCGCACCCGGTGTATGTCGTTTCCAGCGACAAGGACATGATGCAACTGGTGAACGACAAAGTGCAGATTCTGAATCCTCCGAAGGACAATCTGATTTGCGACGCGGCGAAAGTCGAGGAAATTCTCGGCGTGCCTCCCGAGCGCGTCATCGACGTGATGGCTTTGCGCGGCGATGCCATCGACAACATTCCCGGTGCGCCGGGCATCGGCGACAAAGGCTCGGTCGAGATCATCAAGCGATTCGGCACCGTCGAGCAGGCGCTGGAGCGCGCGGCGGAAGTCGAGAAGAAGACTTACCGCGAGTCTCTGCAGAATAACCGCGAGGCAATTCTGTTCAGCAAGAGCATGGCGACCATCGATACGAATGTTCCCATCGAGCTGGATGTGGAATCCATGCGCGCGGGAGATCCCAACTCGGACGATCTGCGCGCACTGTTCACCGAACTGGAGTTTACCTCGCTGCTAAAAGAACTGCTGCCGGTGGTCGAAGTGAGCGAGACTCACTACACGGAGGCGAAGTCGGCGGCGGATGTCGAAAGCGTCGTTAGCGCCGTTGCGACCGAGGGCACGCTGGCGGTGGCGGTCGAGCAGGAAGAGGCAGCTCCCGCGCCGGAGGAAGAAGAAAAAGAACCAGAGCCGCAGGATGCACAAATGTCATTCGCCGGGAGCATGGGAGGAGCGGTGGTCAAAGTGGCTCCCGAGCCCGTGGCACGGCGCGCTGCCATCTCAGCTGCGGCGGGATCGGCCACCATCGTCAAGCTCGATTCTGGAGGCGCTGCCGAACATCTGCGCACAGTGCTGACAAACGCTGATGTGCCCAAAGCGCTACACGATTACAAGGCGGCGATTCACGCGCTCGATCCGCTGAGAATTCCGCTTGCGGGCGTTCGCCATGATCCGATGCTGTATTCCTACCTGCTCGATCCGACGTGGTCGTCGCACCGGCTCGCCGACGTGGCCCTGCGGAGGTTCAATCTGAAGCTGGGCGGCGACCTTGCCGAAGCTGCCGACATTACTGGACGGATCGCAGCCACGTTGCGCCGTGAGGTCGAGCAGGCAGGACTGGCCAAGCTTTACGAAGAAATGGATCTCCCCCTCGTGCCGGTGCTGGCGCGCATGGAGCACGCGGGAGTGAAAATCGACACCGCCGCGCTCGCACAGATGTCGAGCGAACTGGAACGCGAGATCGCCGCCAAGGCCAAAGAGATTTACGAAGTTGCTGGTATGGAATTCAACGTCGGCTCGCCGAAGCAACTGGGCGACGTCCTCTTCAACCGCATGAACCTGCCCAAGCCGGTGAAATACGGTAAGGGGCGGACCATCTCGACAGCGGTCGACGTGCTCGAAGAACTGGCCGAGAACCATCCCATCGCGCGCATGGTGCTCGACTATCGCCAGCTCACCAAGCTCAAGTCAACCTATGTGGACGCGCTGCCAGCACTCATCAATCCAGCGAGTGGTCGTTTGCATACGACTTTCGGGCAGACCGGCACGGCGACTGGACGCCTGTCTTCCGCGAATCCCAACCTACAGAACATTCCGATCCGCACCGAACTCGGACGCGGAATCCGCGCCGCCTTCATTGCGGAACCCGGCTACGTGCTGCTGACCGCCGACTATTCGCAAATCGAATTGCGCCTGCTGGCGCACTTCTCGCGCGATCCGCTGCTGGTGGAGGCGTACCGGCGCGGCGACGACATTCACACGCTGACTGCTTCGCAGGTGTTTGGCGTGCCTCCGCTGATGGTCACGCCGGACCACCGCCGGCAGGCCAAGGTGGTGAACTTCGGCATCGTCTATGGGCTATCTGCATTCGGACTCTCGCAACAGCTTGGCATTGAGCCGGGCGAAGCCAAGCAGTTCATCGCTGCCTACTTTGAAAAATACAGCGGCGTGCGCGCGTTCATCGACAAGACTCTCGAAGAAGCCCGGCGCGACATGAAAGTGAAAACACTGTTCGGCCGCATCCGGCCAATCCCCGACATCAACAGCAAGAACGCCAACCAGCGCGGATTCGCCGAACGCACCGCAGTGAACACTCCCCTCCAGGGCACGGCGGCGGACCTCATCAAGATTGCGATGATCCGGATTGACGAGGTATTGCGCGAGCGCGGACTGAGATCCCGGATGACGCTGCAGGTTCACGACGAACTGGTGTTCGAAGTTCCCGAGAACGAAGTGGAGATCATGCAGCCGCTGGTGCGGGAGCACATGGAGAAAGTCCACGCGCTGGCGGTGCCGCTGCAGGTCGACATAGGCGTTGGGCCCAACTGGAGAGATCTGGAGTAGTCCTGCACCGTGTGTCATCCTGAGGCCCGCGTAGTTTGCGGGCCGAAGGATCTATGCACTCCGCGGGAACTGCACAGGTCCTCCGCTTCGCTCAGGATGATAGAGCGTGAATGTTCAGCCAGTAGTGTAGAATTGTTGAGTGAACCCCTCCGCTGGAGGCTGACGGCTTGCCCTTTCGGCAAGCGGCGCATCCGGCGGAATCCTTCCTCGTCGGGACGTGGCTCAGCCTGGTAGAGCACTCGCTTGGGGTGCGAGGGGTCGGCAGTTCAAATCTGCCCGTCCCGACCATTCAATTCAAAGGACTTTCGCGGAACCCTCTCCGTGCCCGGATTGTAAGGCGAGTACTCTACCGATACAAGCGATTTCACAGTGGAAAGTTGCATTGTGCAAACTCCCCGAAAGCTGCGCGTGCTGCGTCGTCATAAGCCTGTGCTGCCTGCACTTCATCCGTGAAAGTTCCTAGAAATATTGTTCTGCCGCGCACTCTGATGGATGCCTGAAACTTCCCATCCCGCTTGTGCCAGCAAACACCCTTGTACTTGCTAGAACGGCCATCCTGACGTTTGACACTGTTCGCGTTATTCTCGCCCCCTACGCACTTACGCAAGTTCGTGCGGCGGTTATCTAAACTGTCACCGTTACGATGATCTACCTTCACCTCTGGATCGGTGACGCCGAGAATCTCTCTGTGCATATAAAGAGACTTGCGACTGCTATGCGGCCCGTGCGTCTTGCGTACGGCATACACCTTATTTCGGCGTCGGTCTACGAGTGCTCGCCACTTGTTCTGCGATACCCGGCCAAAGTCATGGTCATCGACCATAGCAACGTAGCCTTGAGTCAGAGCGATAGTCTTCATGAGGAAGTTTTGGCGGCGGCAGCCTTTTCTCTTACCTTCGTGCTGGCGTCGGCTTTGCCCCTGATTTGTTCGATAAACTTTTCGATCTCCCGCTGTGCTTGTCGTGGGTCTATACGTTTGATCTCGGCCAGTAGATGAACGGGAGTCGCGCCTTTGCCGTATCTGCACTCGTCGCAGTAAAACACTCCCCAGAACCCCTTGCCTGCGTCATACCTGAGCGTCGGCCTAGTTCTGGTGGGATGAATCTCGCGGCAGCGGGGGCAGTGGATTATCAGGTCGCTCCCATTTGGGATCGCATCTGGGAACTCATTCCTGAACCATCTTTCCAGTTCTTCCCTCGTGTAAAGGCTTTCTCTCTCAGGCCGCTTTGCTGCTGATAGTTCCTTCTCGAATTGTTCGTCGGCAATATCGCGTCCGGTTTCAGGGTTGAGCAACCATGCGGTCGCGTGGTGCGCGCCTGATTTAAAATAAATTTTCACAGTGTCCTCAAAATTGGCACACGCAGCGAGCAGCGTTTCATTACCTGCGATGCCGCTCATCTTGCGCCAATGTTGGACATTGATAACAAAGTCCGGCTCGCGCAGTTCGCCTGCGTATTTGACTAGGCTCAGGAGAGCCGCTAGTGCTGGTCCCTTGAGTTCTGCTAGTCGCCCAAGAGTGATTTTCGGCACACTGAAGTAGATTAGCTTTGCATTCCTGAGCACTGTACGTAGTGACGGTGTCCTCCGGCCATCTCTGTCGTCAGCAAACAGTTCGGCCAGAGCGATGCCAGTAAACTTGGTTGCTATGGCGTACTCGGCATCTTTGAATAGAGGCCCCCGCAATCTCTTGATGAGATTTTTTTCCTGCAAACTCTTGAGTGAGCGTTCCAACTGAGCGTGAGAATAGCCCGTCGCTGGTTCGAGTTCGCTGACCGGAGCGGTGAAGGTGCAGTTTGAATGAGGGCGATTTGCTTGCAGGCAGCAATAGACAAACGTGCTCAGATCGGAACGCGTCAGTTCGATATTTCCGTCTCGGTCGAAGATGTGATCCACAGGTAGCGCCACAGTGGCGAAGTCTCCCCAGAGAGTATCGGTATAAGGTTTCACGCTCAGTCCTTTCTCTTGATCTTCAGAGCTAACCAGCCATCAGCTTGGAACGTCGGACAGGACACCCTCTACTGCTGAACATCGCGGTGGGTTGCGTGTGCTCTTGTACTATGCATAGGTACAGCACATGTATTACGATCTCCGATCTGTCGGTCTAAGTTGCTTGCCATCAATGACTTGCAAGTTTGATGTCCCTCATTACCCCGGTCAAAGTACACACAAATGAGGGACCGGGATTCTATAAATGAGGGACGCACTGAGGAGTCTTAGGTGGGCCACCCACGAATCTAAATGGCGGCGCGCAGAAGCAACAGATGACGCAAGTAATCCCCGCCTGTCGGCCTCGGCTAGGTGTAGACCCCGCAGTAGGGTGATAGAACTTCCACGGACCCGACGCCAGTCTGTATTGTGCTCGGTCGCCCTACGATGCCTTCATAGAACCGTGGCCCCTTCAGCGCGCGCGCCCCACGCTCGGAGAATCCCGGCCAGTCGATGCCCTGCCGTCCTATTCCCCGGATTGACAGGCCAGCAATCACCAAAACACCGTGGATCGCGGTGTCGCAAATGTCGTTCTGGAAATGGGGCAGTAAGTCGCTGATTACAAGCACCCACCTTCACTGTTTTGCTTGTCGCAAATGTTATAACTTGTGCGACATGTCAAGGACTCTATTTCCTGCCGTTTGGCTCACTTGAACGCCATTCTGCTTGGAATCTCACGAACGGGTGCTAGGTTTGCGCAGGAGGGCAATCATTTATGAAACCGAAACGAGTGGCGCTATACGTCAGAGTATCCACAGGCGAGCAGAACGCAGACCTACAGGTGAATGAACTCACCGAGTATGCCGCTTTCCGCAAATGGGAGGCAGTTGAAACCTACTCCGACAAGATGAGCGGAGCCAAGGACAAGCGTCCTGCTTTAGATCGGCTCATGGCCGATGCCAGACGCGGGAGGTTCGATGTAGTTGCTGTCTGGCGTTTTGACAGGTTTGCACGCTCTACTTCTCACTTGCTCCGAGCATTGGAAGAGTTCGCGGCGCTAGGTATTGACTTTGTAAGCCTGAAAGAGAGTATCGACACCAGCACTCCGACCGGGAAAATGATCTTCACAGTTCTCGGAGCGGTCGCAGAACTTGAACGGAGCACGATCCGCGAGCGGGTCATAGCGGGGCAGAAAGCTGCCAAGCGGCGCGGTGTCCGCTTCGGACGGCCCACTGTTGACGTAGATACCGACCGTGCTCTGAAACTCCGTAAGCAGGGACTTAGCTGGCGCGACATCTCGGCAGAAGTGGGGGTGCCGAAGGATACGCTCATCAGGCACTGCGAGGCGCAATGATCCACGGTCAGAGACGCCTGTTTGCAACATTTACGGAAAGGGCATAATACTGTTGCATGATTTGGCCTAAGGGTACAGTCGCAGGCGTCGGGGTACTAGTTTTCGTGTTGGGTATCCAAACAGTGCCGCTGGCTCAGACAGTGCCGGAGCCAGCACCTATACCAGAGACGGGGTACGTTTCCGATTCACGGTATGTCAACGCATTTTTTGGATTCTTGCTGCCGCTGCCCCAAGATGCAGGGTTTCAGGATTTCGTACTTCCTCCATTGGGCAATTCCCACTCAATTTTTGGTGTTCAAACTCAGCGGAAGGGTTTGACCGCCCTGAAAGTCAGCGCCACCAAAAGCTCTGGTAATCCGACCGACGATGCGAGCAAAGCAGCGGCGGGGGTAAAGGGAGCATCAGTTAAGAGAGTTGAGATTGGGGGCAAAGAGTTCTGGAAATCTGAATCAGAGGATGATAGCCGCGCTGGCACCATGCACACGCTTATCTATGCGATCCCAATGAGCGGCTATACGTTGCAATTCATAATAGTGTCTTTTGATGGAAAGCTCGCCAAGGAACTGCGGCACAGTATCGAGTCGATCACCTTTTTTGATCCCACTCAGGCAAAGGTCTTGGCGGGTAGCAACGCCCGCCTGTTTCCAGCAAAAGCTGAAGGTGTGGCCACTCCCACAATATCTGCAACGCATATTGCGCAGCTAAAACTAGGCGTCGTGTCCGGCAATACGTATACGAACGACACGTTAGGTTTTTCCTTTCAGTTCCCCTCTGGATGGGTCGTAGCCGACAAGGCGACACAAGATAAAGTCGTGGAAGCTGGGCATCAGCTTGCGTACGGGCATGACCCGGCTGCGGGTCGTGAACACGAGATCGCTCAAGAATGCGGTAGGATACTGCTTTCGGCCACTGAACATCCTGAGGGCACAAAGACCGATGAGGTAAATCCGTTGGTTGCTATCATGGCTTTTGATTCCGCCTGTCTACCGGGCGTCCACCTGCCGACCTCGACCAGCGACGGTGATGCAATCCGCCAACTGGGGGTGAAGATTACAAGGTCGCTGTCGGGAACACCATTCATTGGCAAGGGAAAAAACACGATCAGGGCATTCATGCTACAGAATCGCATGATGCTCGACCTGTCGAGTGGGTTCACGGTCGATGTACCGACCAGAAAACTGCCACTCGATGTTTTCAGTTCCGTCATCTTTACTGAAGATAACAACTACTGGGTGATGTGGTTGTTCATGAACGGGACCCAATCTGGACTCGATGACCTAAGGAAGAACATCAAAATTGCCTTTGCACCTTCCAATAGCGTGACCGACCAGAGCAAGACAAACTGACGCCCTTCCTGTTCACTCTTTGACCCCGTATTCTGCCTCAGCCCCTAAGAGGAGCGAGCAGTGCCCGCACGGGTGGGCCATTGCCGTTGCGACGCCCGCGATGTGAGCATGAGGGCATGAGCGTCTTTCTAGGTCGTCCCCTCACCCGCACAGAGGAGCAACTGTACAACTACTGCATGAACGAGCGGCAAGCGATAGAGTTCGCCAAGTACATCACGCTTCCCGAAAACGCATCCTTCGAGTTGATCGAGAACTCCGTGGCGATGCTGTTGGTGAGGGTAAAGGAAGCTGCGGACGGGCATACAGAGATCGAGTACGTAAGTGGGCAGCGCCGCGACACTCTCCGGCTCACGTAAACCAACTTTTAAAACGTGGACACGGTTCTTTCGCTTAATCTTCGTGCGGACGCTGCCAAAATCGGGTAGGGCAACAATGAAATCCGGCGCATCACAGACTCATAGAACCGGACCTTGAGAGCTTGGTTCGTCTGGT
The DNA here is from genome assembly GCA_003166855.1 of Acidobacteriaceae bacterium. Classification (GTDB taxonomy): domain Bacteria; phylum Acidobacteriota; class Terriglobia; order Terriglobales; family Acidobacteriaceae; genus Sulfotelmatobacter. The sequence continues at coordinate 9,269 of PMUM01000051.1, forward strand.
ATACTCGACAGTGATCTCACGTAAGTACTTTGTTATGCGGAAGATACAGAGATGCTTTGCAGAAGGAGGTACGTGTACACTGTACACCCGCTCACATTGACGGCCATCTTTGCAGCGAGAAAGACCCTCCGAAACTGCGCCCACCGGAGGGCTGTGGGAGTGCTACAGAATGGGCCATTCGGCGTGTATTGACCCCTTGGAAGGCAAGTGGCTCCGAGGAGAACATGCCGACGTTCAGGGCGGGTTCTGGGCAACGTCTCAACCAGCCGCAGAAGGCCCCGTTCCAGAGTCCGCCTCGTCACATTGCCAGCAATGACACCCTCTCGTGGATCGCCTGCAAGTCCTCTGTCATCAGGTTCGCGTAGCGCCGCGTCATCTCAAGGCTCGAATGCCCAAGCACTTTCTGCAAGTGGAATACTGACCCGCCGCGTCGGAGGTAATTCACAGCGAACGTGTGCCTGAAGGCGTGCAGTGTCCGCGCCGGAGGATCGAAGCCAAGGCGCTTGCACAGTAGCTTCACGTCCCGGAGTACCACTCGCCTGCCTAGCTTACGACCGCGCCGCGTAGCGAGCAGGAGTTCTTGAGAGTGTGGACCGAAGTCGGTAACGTAGCGCGTCAGAACGCGACGCAGTTCCAGTGAGAACGGAATGCGCCGTTGCTTGCTGCCTTTCCCCGTCACAGTGAACAGCAGATTGTCGCAGTCACAGTCAGCCACTTTCAAGCTGAGCACCTCGTCGATCCTGCATCCGGTATCGAGCAGAGCGAGCACGATCAAGTGCAGGCGACGATGATAGAAACCTTTGGGCTTGTGGGTTGTGATGAGGGAGACGTGATCCAGAGGGAAGGTGGGCAGCACAAGCTCAGGCTCTTTAAGTTGCGCGATTCGCGGGTGCGTACAGACTGGGCTGCACTTGATGTTCGGATTGTGAAGCCAGTGCAGGTACGAATTTATCGCGCGAATGGCGGAGTTGCAGCCTGTTGCCTTCAGACCCTTCTCACGCATTCGCATCACAGCATCTTTGAAATCATCTTGCGACGGCGACTCTGTGCGAAGCCATTTGAAGTTGTGGGTGTACCACTGGACAGTTGCAGGTGAGACGTTCGATAGGTACTTGCGTTCGCGTATAAACTGCTCGAACTTTGGCAGCACGGTTTCCTCCAAGCGAGTGCGCTAGATCGGAGAAAGTCGTGGTAAGTCCTTTGATATGTTCAGAAACGTAGAGCACTCGCTTGGGGTGCGAGGGGTCGGCAGTTCAAATCTGCCCGTCCCGACCATTCTTCTTATCAGCTTTCAGTTGGAAGCTCGGAGTTAAGGCGTGCCCTTCCGCCAACCTCGCCTCGGCCCGGAATCTAATTCGCCGCTTCCAACTCCTCCGCCATCGCCAGCATCTTCGTCACGCTATTCCAATTGCGAGCCGTGCCTGTGGTCTTCAACAGTTTCTCGACCTGCGACCAGGGAAGCTTCGACTTCCCGGCGCCGTCGGGGAAGTAGATGTAGAGTTCTCGGCCTTTGAGGTGAATCTCTTCGGGATAGTCTTTCAAGCCGCGAAGAGTGGCATTGACGCCGGGGCCGGGCTCGTCGCACAGGAACGTCACCAGGATTTTGCCTGGTTCCAGTTTGCGGATGGTGGCGAACGGCGTGGCAGCCATGGCGCTTCTCAGTTCTTCTGTGGTACGCACGATGACTTCAGGGCGAAAGCCGAACTTGCCCTCGATCGCATCCTGAATCTTCTTTGCCAGGGCCGTGCAATTCTTTTCTTTGGTCCGAAAAATAACGTTGCCGCTCTGTACGTAAGTGCGCGGATCTTCGAGCTTGAGGGACCTGTACAGGGTGCGCAGGTCGTCCATTTTGATCTTGTTGTGGCCGCCTACGTTAACGCCACGGAGCATCGAGATCAGTACGGGCATGACAAGGGCAGTATAGCTTCGGCGCGGCGAGGGATGCCCTACCGAGTAGGTGGAACCAAGAGAATCACTTTGACTTGATGTCCATTCGCTCCGAGAATCAGGAAGGCTCTGGCCGAGTCGATTTTCAGGTCGCGCCGTTCGCGACTGAGGGGCTTCCGGGCCCGGGGAGAAGTGCTATGTCGGGACAAGTGGTTTTGTATTTTGAGGATCAGGCAGACGCGTTGCGCTTCGCGTTGGCAGCGGGTTCGGTGATGGCCGGGGAAGGCGCCAAGTTCACCAGCGATCTCGTACAGGAAACCGCGCGGGTCACGCGCATCCGCCTGGACGCGGTGAATGCCGGATCGAAGAAGCTGAATTCCGCCCGCGTCGCGTGAAGCTTGCGGACTGATTTGGCTCTGGAGCGCCTAACGCCGGGCTGCGCCCGGCGGACCGCCGAAGGCGGCTGTCCCCACATATGCCCTTACGCCGTGCCTGCGTTGGTGAAGGCTTCCAATGCGTCAGACAGCGTGGGGAACATCAGGAAAATCTGTTCGACTTTGGTAATCTCGAAAACTTTTCGCACGCGCTTGTTCACGCCCGTGAGTGCCATGCGGCGCCCAGATTTAGTGCAGGAAGTGCAGGCACTGACCAGCGATCCCAGCCCAGAAGAATCCAAGTAAGGAACGTTCGTCAAATCCAGAATCATGGTGGGTGCGTCTTCGCGCCGGACCGCATTCATGAATGGAGAGACGTTCTCCATGGTCAACGGGCCGCGGAAGCTCAGCACTCCACGGTCGAGGCGCTCGATCTCCAATGGTTCCGAAGCCATCGCGCAGCGATTCTAGGCTAGATGGCAAGCCGGGTTCAAGTGCACCTGCACCTTTTCAGGCTTCGCTGGTTACGTTTGGCCAGTGACCTTGCTTTGTAATCTTTTTGTGTTATCTGCGTGCGAGCTGCTGCAATGCGCCCACGCGCGACTACGATTGCAGTAACGGCATGTGGGGGGAAACGGATGAAACGAATTGGAACTTCTTACCAGCGATGTTGCACCCAGCCCTTATAGCAGCCATTCCGGCAGTTTCGCGAAACATCCCAAGGGATCCGAAGCCCGCATTCTGCTGAGTTCGGTCTTCGGACCGTATGCGCAGGACGACGAATTCGGCAGCCGCTCCATCAACCCGATGGAGCTTTATCACAATCAGGTCACGCGCGCCCAGGGCAGCTTCTCGCTGCGCATGTTTCATCGCTCCTGGGGCATCATGATGATCCAGGAGAATATTCCCGCGCCTTGCACGGTCCTCGATTTTCCCACGCGCGAGGCCTTCGAGCGGGAGCTCACCGAAAATTCCTACGACATCGTGGGTATCTCGTCGATCATCGTCAATATAGGCAAAGTCCGCGAGATGTGCCGCATCGTGCGGCGGCTGTCGCCCAACTCTACGATCATCGTGGGTGGCCATGTGGCCGCCATTCCTGGGCTCGATAAAATCATCGACGCCGATCACATCGTGCGCGGCGACGGCATCTCCTGGATGCGACGCTACCTGGGCGCCGACGAGAATGCGCCCATCAAGCATCCGCACATCGTTTCCGGCTACGGCCTCCGCACCATGGGTCTGCGCATTCCCGAGATGCCCGGTCAAGCCGCCGCCACCATCATTCCATCGGTCGGATGTCCCATGGGTTGTAACTTCTGCACCACGTCGGCGTTCTTCGGAGGCAAGGGCAAGTTCCTCAACTTCTACGAGACCGGCGAGGAACTGTTCCAAACCATGTGCGAGATGGAATCGTCCATGAACGTTCGGTCGTTCTTCATCATGGACGAGAACTTCCTGCTCTATAAGAAACGCGCCATGGAACTGCTCGATCGCATGAAGGCAACGGGCAAGGCGTGGGCGCTATATGTGTTTTCATCCGCCAACGCCATTCGCAAGTACACCATGAACGAACTGGTGGATTTGGGAGTTTCGTGGATCTGGATGGGCCTGGAATCGCCGCTCTCGAGTTACGCCAAGCTGCAGGATACCGACACCCTGGCGCTTACCCGCGAGTTGCGCGCCAATGGCATCAAGCTGCTCGGGTCCACCATCGTCGGGCTGGAGCATCACACGCCCGAGAATATCCGCGCCGAGATCGAGCACGCCGTCGAGCACGAAACCGATTTCCATCAGTTCATGCTGTACACGCCGGTGCCCGGCACGCCGCTCTATCAGGAAATGACGGATCAGCATCGCATGCTGGACGGCGTCGATCTGGCCGACATCCACGGGCAGGACAAGTTTAATTTCGAGCATGCCGCCATTTCGCAAGAACAATCCAAGCAATTTCTGGATTGGGCCTTTCGCCGCGATTTCGAGCGCAACGGGCCGAGCCTGTTTCGCGTCTGGCGCACTACGCTGGCGGGCTGGAAGCGCTACAAGGATCATCCGGATGCACGCGTCCGCCAACGCTTCGAGTGGGAAGTGCGATCGTTGAAGAGCGCGGCCAGCGGCCTGCTGTGGGCCATGGAACACCAGTTGCGCAAGACGAATGCAAGCGTCAGCACACAGATTCGCGCGCTGCGCCAGGATCTCGGCCGGGAATTCGGTCCCTTCTCCCGCATGGCCGCGGCGCTCGGGCCGATGATGCTCTGGGCGAGCCGCCGCGAGCAGCGCCGCCTGGATAACGGTGTGACTTATGAGCCCGACACGGTGATTGAGCGGCGCAATTGGTCGCACGCCATCTGACGTCGGTCATCTCAGAATCTCCACCAGCAATACCCACGCGTTCGCCACTCCCGCGAAGAGCGAGAAGATGAACCCCGGTGCCAGCCAATACAATCCCGCTGGCGATTCGCTCAGCAGCAGGATTCCCGCAATACAGAACGGCGCGTTGGCGCACAGCGTTTGCAGCATTCTGACTACGCCCCAGAATCGTGGATGCCCCGTCTTGCTGGCCAGGTATCGCACCTGCGAAACCGTTTGGAAGATCCAGAGCACGAGTCCGATGCCAAGGATCTCCGCCCCCAGGACCACTGGCGGCTGACGCGGGATCAGCGCGTTGGTCGCAATAATCACGCTGCCGAACAGTTGGATGATGGATTCCGCCGCCCGCCCCGTCAGTCCCGGCACCGAGCGGCTGTCAGAAAGGTCGATCGAGACCACAGCCCACGGACTTAGACGCTGCGCGCCATCCGCTTTCGTACAGCGAGCACCACTGCGAGCATCCCGGTGGACAAAAGAAGCAACGAGGAGGGCTCGGGGACAGTGGTTTGCGGCGCGAACTCCAACGCTTCCGTGTCACCGTCTACGTCGGAGGGATTGATGCCCGTGTCGGCGAGATAGCTGAACGGATCGATGTAAGTTCCAAGCGCCGGCCAAACCATCGGCGGCTCGAGATCTGTGAAACTGGCGCCTTGACCGATCCCAACTCCGCCCGGAACCGGATTGGCCTCGACAGAATACCCCCCGAAGATGCTGGATGTTGGGGTAATCGCCGTGCCGCTGGAATTAAGAAACTCGACGAATGCACCGTCAAAATTGCTTGCCTCGACGGAGTCGAGCCCGGTCTCATAAGTGCTCCAGTCATCCCCGGTATTGGTCATCAAAGGACCCGTGGGGACGGTCGTAAACGTGAACACGAGCCATTCGCTCGATCCCTCCGGCACGATCGAAATCGCGAGATTTAACGCTCCGCCGTCGACCAGCGTACTGCCATTCTGTAAGGTTACAGTATTTGACCACGCACCGGCTGTATTTTGGCCCGAGGCAGTGAAGGTGCTCCCGATGTCGAATATGTCGGCTCTGGCCTGCCCCATTCCGAGGACGGTCGCAATGACGGCCGTTAAGATAGCTAAACGCTTCGTAGTCATAAATTTCCTCCTTGACGAATGCTGATGGGGGATCGTTCTTCGATCCGGATCTCGCTGGTTCAGCGAAGACGAGTATAGCGCAGACGGTAAACCGAGATAAACAGAAATCTCCTACCCTGACACAGGCGCGCGTGATCTATCTAACCAAAGCCACCCGCATTCTGGACAGGGGTGCTTCGCCTAGGTGCGAATCCTCACTGTCGACGCTATTTTGACGGAGATTTGCTGTTCCATAACAACAGGTGCTCAACTTCGCAGATGTCTCGGAACAGTCCAGTTTCTCAAAGCCCGGGAGAACGATATGGCCATGCCCATTTCCAGACCACGTCCACGACGCGCGAAATTTATAAAGAGAGGGATTACTAGCCTTACCATTGTTCCTTCTGGTACCGTAGGCGGACCGAATCTGAACCCGGGATGATATACTCAGTTGCCACGGAACCTACTCGTAGCTAGTAGAAGGAGGAGTAAGTGAAAGCAATTCACATCAGCGCCCGGGCTCTCGCGGTGTACCTGCTCGGCGTGGCAATTCCATCGATTTACAGCCCCGCCCTGGCGGCGGACTATGAAGCCTACATCTCATATCCAACCACCTCGTCTTCCATAACGACGTTTCATCCATCGAGCGGAAAACTTGGCCCGTCTTTTTTCGGACCGGCAGCCTATACCGCCTCGATCTTCATCCGTCCAGGCACGCAGGAGGTCTGGGAGTCCGTTTCACCGAACCCCGGTTCGCCGTTTATTGCGATTTTGGATCCGTCTAACGGCGGAACGCTCGCTACCATATCCTTTCCGCCGACGTTTCCATTCACCTCTTACGCCGGCGCCGTGGTGTTCGATCGCTCTGGCAAAGTTGCTTATTTCTATGACGGCACTCATCTTGCGAAAATCAACGCCGCCAACCGGACTGTCATAGGCACACGCAACGTCGGCAAGTATTCCTACGCGTCCTCGGCCGGCATCGCTATAACGAGCGACGGATCGAAGCTTTTCCTCCTTGTCAACGCTACGGCGTTGCCGGTTGTCGACACCCAAACGCTAACGATAATCGCCACGATTCCGGCGGTGGGAGACCTGTTCGTTTCGGGGACTACGCTTTTTGTGGCGGGCGAAACAGGATTGCTCTATTTCGATACAAGCAGCTATCAGCAGACGAACAGCGCACCTCTACCGGCTGATAGCTTTAACAACGTATTCGGTGTGAGCCCGGACGGTAGCACTATCTACGTCGAAACGCTTCCGTACAACCTCTCGCTGCCCGGAAGTGTCGAGGCTCTGGATTTCGCGTCAGGACAAACGCTTCTCTCGCAAACCATCGACTCTCTCAGTATGCCCGACTCGGTATCGCTTTCTCCGGACGGCACACAGATCGTCGTCGCCACGGCGCCATTAACATTCCTGGACGCAGGCACTCTGGCAACAATCAGCACAGAATATCTCAGTCCTGCCTACGCCCCTAGCACTGTCGCATACGTCGGTCCGGACACCGTAATTGTGCTCAACATCAATTCGTCCGCTGTGGCGGTGGTGGATAGCTCTACGGCAAGCGTCACGGCCACTTTTCCTAGCGCGCCCGGTGCCGGAGTCGAGGTCCCCAATCCTGAAACCGGGGTGATCTACATGGCAAACGCAGTCATCAGCGCGAAGTTGAACCAGGTCGCGGAGGTTCTTCCCTACAGTCTGACGCAAGACGAGCCCCCCGTACCAAACGCCCTGGTGGGGCACAGGCTCTACGGAGGGTTCACCGAATACGATCTCGCTACCCAGACATCCACTCAACTGCCGGTGCCGCCATTCATCCCCGGATCAGGCCTCGTCGTCCTCGAAAATGGCCCCGGTGCGGCGCCGCCCAGCGGCAAAACATACTGGCTGCCGCTTGAATTCGAGCCGAGTAGCGGCGGTGACGTTCGCACCGGCAGCAAGGTACCGAGCGGAATTGCAGTCTACAACACGGCCAAAAACACTCTTATATCCTGGATCTCGGTCCCTCTCGTTTGGTCGGGCGCGCCGAACGCTACCAATTACGTCGTCGCTTTCAGCCCGGACTCGACTACCGCTTACGTCCTGGTGAACAAGGGAATCGCTCTTTACAGCACCCAGACGCTTCAAAACACGGCGAGTTGGACATACTCCACCAGTTTTGTCGCCATCGCGCCCTCCCCGGACGGTTCGGTAATTTACGCAACCGACGGAAATGGCGTGTATGTCTTGAGCGCCGCGACCGGCGCGATCGAGCAGGTCTTCGATCTTCCGGTCCAGGCTCCAACGGCGAATATGGCTCTGTCTCAGGACGGATCTACGCTCTTCTTGACCGACGTTGGTTCCTTTGATAATTCCGCGGTAGATATCATCAACACCGCAACGGGTGAAATCACAACGGTGCCGGCGCCCTTCGCATCCGGAATCGCAGTGCTGCCGGCCAACTGACGACGGCGATCTGACGTTGCGCGAACGAAGCCTTGTGCTATGTATCGGACGGTCGCCCGAAATCGAGATGGGCGACGCCCGCCTGCACGGCGGTTGCTCTGCGACATGCGTTAAGCTACCGCTGGAGGCATTTGTGGACCCGGATTCCTCGCATCGCCGCGACTTTGTGAAAACTGCCGCGGCTGGCGTACTTCTGCTCAAGCCCCAGACGGTATTCGGAAGCCAGGCTAATTCCGCCGTGGAACTCGGCCTGATCGGTTGCGGGAGCCGCGGCAACTGGATCGGCGCGTTCTTTCCCGAATTCGCGGGCGCGCGCATCGTGGCCCTCGCCGACGTCATCCGCGAGCGCCTGGATGCCACGCAATCCAGCTTCAAGGTGGACGCTGCGCGCACCTATTACGGACCGCAAGCCTATCGCGAGCTGATCGAATCGAAGGTGGACGCGGTCGCCATCGAGACCCCGCCCTATTTCCATCCCGAGCAGGCGCGCGCAGCGGTAGAGGCCGGCAAGCACGTCTATCTGGCCAAGCCAGTCGCGGTGGATGTGCCCGGCTGCCGCGGCATTCTCGAGAGCGGCAAACGCGCGGCGGCGAAGCGCAGCAGCTTCCTGGTGGACTTCCAGACGCGCTCGCAACCCGTCTTCCAGGACGCCGTGGCGCGCGTGCATCGCGGCGATATCGGCAAGCCGGTCTTCGCCCAGGTTTTCTACTACGCCGGCCGGCCCGCTGAGGATAAATCGAAACCCGGCATGGACCCCGGCCAGGCGCGCATGCTGAATTTCTACATGGATCGCGTGCTGGGCGGCGATATCATCGTGGAGCAGAATATCCATGTGATCGACCTGGCCAACTGGTTTCTGGGCGGACATCCTATCTCGGCCCACGGGTCCGGCGGGCGCACGGACTGGAGCGGCACGCCCTTCAACACCGGCGATGCCTACGATCGTTTTCTGGTCAATTTCCAGTATCCCAACGGCGTGCAGGCGGACTTCAGCTCGAATCAACTGACCAAGAGCTTCAGCGACCTGTGCGTGCGATGCTTCGGCATCCAGGGCGCCGTCGATTCACACTACGGCGGTCTGGTGCGCATCACCGGCGAACACGCCTGGCTGGGCGCGGAGAAGGACGATACCTTCCGGCAGGGCGCCGTCAACAACGTCAAGGCGTTCATCGATAGCATCCAAACCGGCAAGCCGTTGAACAACGCGGAACAGGCCGTGGAAAGCAACCTCACCGCGATTCTGGGACGCAACGCCGCCTACCAAAATCGCACCATCGCTTGGGATGAACTGATGCGGTCCGAAGAGAAGTTCGAAGCCGATCTCAAGCTGCGCTGGTGAAAATGCCGCTAACTATTTAACTAAGGCGAAATGCGATGGCGAACAGCAAAGATGTCGTGGTCACCGGGGTCTCCACTGGAATTGGTTGGGGAACCACAAAGGTGCTTGTTTCAAAGGGATTTCGCGTGTTCGGTTCTGTACGCAAGCAGGCTGACGCCGATCGTTTGCAAAGCGAGTTCGGTAACGGCTTCGTGCCTCTCATGATGGACATTACGGACGCCGACGCTGTACATCAAGCGGCCCAGAAGGTCGGCTCCATGANNGTTGGCCTGGTGAACAATGCAGGAATTGTGGTGAGTGGGCCACTGCTTTATCTGAGGCCCAGCGAGTACAGGCGGCAGTTGGATGTCAATATGATCTCCCCGCTTGTCGTAATCCAAGCATTCGCTCCTCTTTTGGGAACGGATAAGAAGAGGCAGGGTCCCGCAGGCCGCATCGTCAACATCAGCTCTACCGGCGCAAAAGTTGCTATCCCGCTTCTCGGTGCTTATAGCTCCTCCAAAGCTGGTCTTGAAGGAATGTCGGACGCGCTACGGCGAGAACTGATGTTATTTGGCATCGACGTCGTGATCATTGAACCGGGCACCGTGAACACGGCGATGTACGACAAGGGCGAAAAAGAAGATCTGAGTGAGTTCAAGCAGACCGAGTATTGGGAGGCGGTGCAGAACTTCCAGAAGTTCATCGTCGCCGAAGCACGCGATAACGGCTTATCCCCTGAGCGTCTGGGCGAAGCCGTCCACGTGGCACTCAGCACGGCGAAACCGAAGGCGCGCTACGCGGTCGTTCCGCAACGTTTCAAGAACTGGACTCTGCCAAGACTTCTTCCTGTGAGGATGGTCGACGCACAGCTCGTAAAGCTGCTCGGACTCACAAAGCCCTAGCCAGCCTCGAACGGCGGGTTCTCACATCTCATGACCAGGGTATTCGCCGCAAGACTACGCGTCGGTGGCGATACCTATACCATCACCGTGGCGGGCGGGCAGACCGATGGACGGTTCCGTTGCGAAAAACTGGGTGCCGATCTGGTAGGGTGAGACGTGCCCATCACCGCAGCTAATCCGTTCAAATGGCGACACTATCCAGGCGACATTAGCATGTGGTGTGTGCGCTGGTATCTCCGCTACCTACGGGCCGGAGCTGGACAAACGCTGCCAGCCGCATCTGAAGCCAACCAATCGGAGCTGGAGGGTCGATGAGACCTACATTCAGGTGAAGGGACACGAGCGGTTCCTGTACCGAGCGGTCGATTCCACCGGCCAGACCATCGATTTCCTGTTGACCGCCAAGCGCGCCATGGCAGCCGCTAGACGCTTCTTTCAAAGGGGATTGGCGAATCCCGGTCATTCGATA
>PMUM01000348.1 GCA_003166855.1 Acidobacteriaceae bacterium
TTGTCGAGAATGAACCAGTCAGGATGCTCCTGCGCCACTTTCGAAACGATATATTTATGCGACTCCCACTTGCCCTGCCCGTCTTCCGCCCCCAGCGGTAACCACCACAATTGCGCCAGGATTCCTTGTTTATGAAAATCATCCACCATCTGTTTAATCGAATCGCCGGGAAACGTCTCCTTGCGCGGATTCCAGTCGCCATAGGTATCGAACCAGCGATCATCCAAGGTCGCCCATTTGATCCCGAGCTCTTTTAACTTCGGAACGGTTCCCAGCATCTGTGCCGGGGTCACGTTGAACTCGTAGCCCCATCCGCACCAACTCACGTTGTATGCTTCGCTCGACGGTTTGGGGATCTCCCATCCCTCTTTCTGCAGCACGCTCGACCACATCCGCAGCGGTTCGTAGAAATCCCCGCTGTACACCGCGACAAAACTGCGCGGCGAGGAATAGCTATCTCCCGGTTTCAGCGCCCCATTCACAGGAATCGTGATCTGCGCTGCCACCCGCCCGTCCTGCTCCACCTTGACGGGCATCGAGAGCGTCCAGGGCAGCGTTTCTACATGTCCGATCGCTTCACCCACAGACGCCGTCCAGAATGCGACCACTGGAATCCCGCCACCATAGCCGCCTTTCACCGCCTCGCCCATGACGTTCGGCTGAGAAGAAGTCCGCGTCAGACGTTGCACGTCATCTTTGCCCCAGTCATAACTAGAGCCTTGAAACGACCACATGTCATACGGACGAGGGCGCCCCTTCGCATCCTGCTCGTTCGCATTGAAGCGGTGCTGCTGCATCAGCACCTGATCAATCTGAAAATCTGTGGTTCCGACATTCTTGTAAGCTGTGCTGACCAAGGCGATGTTCGGAAAATCGTCATACACTTCCACGACAAGCCTGCGCTCGATCTCCACTCCCGACGGCGCCAGCGGACGCCCCGGAATCTCTACTCGTTTTCCACGGCCGAGTTTGCCCATGCTGTCCAGAACTTTCGCCTGCGAAAAATCCGGAACGAAGTCGAACTCTTTCCCTTCGTGCACGATCGAGTCGCTGCCACCGGTCGATCCCACGCCGGGTTCGTCTAGCGTCAACCGTTTGCTATCTTTGAGCAGCGTCGCCTGCAGGAAGCCCGAAGGAAGAATTTGGAACTCCGCCGCGCTGGTCGTTAGTACGACCGGCCCCCCGTCGCGCACCTCGACCTTGACGTCAGAAGGCCGAGACGGAGGCGCTTTCGGCTGCACGGGAGGTTTGCTGCAACTGAGAGTCACGCCACCCAGTCCCGCGAAGATAATGGCAAGAATGAAGGAATTCAACTGAGGAAGGCTTCGCCCGATGCGCTTCATGGTTCCCTCTCACTGGTCCGCTGCATACGAAAGTAAAAACAATCTTTCGTAACTATACAACAGCCTGCGAGTTTCTGCGCTTCTGGTTCAGCGAATCTCGGCCAGCGAATACTCCAGAGCGCCGCGCTTCGGTGTGGGCATGGCACCCACTTCGCTCGCCACCCAGGCTCCCACCAGATTCGCCACTTCATTCATCAGATCCAGCGACGCGCCGTGTAGATACTCGTGCAGTAATCCCGCGGTAAACGCGTCTCCCGAACCCACCGTATCGGCCACACGAACTCGAAATCCGGGATGTTCGCTAGCATCTGTACCGCGCACCAGCAGGCTGCCGTTCCCGCCCCGCGTAACGCAGACCAGTTTCAAGCCATACGCGCTGAGTAAAAGCCTGGCCGATGACAACTCGTCTCTGTGCGGAAACTTCCCGAGGCTCATGATCCTTGGCAGTTCCTCGTCATTCAGCTTAACGATGTCCGCCAGCCTCATTGATTCCGCGAGAACTTCCTGAGAATAGTAGGACTGCCGCAGGTTGACGTCGAAGACTTTCACGGTGCCCGGGGATGTGGCGCGAAGAAACTGTCGAATCGTGTTCTGGCTTGCCGCCGAGCGCTGGGCCAGCGATCCAAAACAAACCGCGTCCGCTCTTTCGGCCAGTCGTTGCCAGTCCAGAGTCCACTCCAAGGAATCCCAGGCTACCGGATGCGCAATCTCAAATCGCGCGATTCCTTTGCTGTCGAGTTCTACCTTGACCGTCCCGGTCGGATGCTCCCGGTCGGTCTGCACATGATCGATGTCGAGTCCCAGTTCCTCCATGCGGCGCAGTGCGTCCAACCCGCGCGAGTCTTCTCCGACGCGGCTGGCCACAATGCCGTGATCGCCCATCAGCGTCGTGATGTAGGCAAAGTTCGCCGGCGCCCCGCCCAGACACGTCCGCTCCGGCAAAAGGTCCCACAGCGCTTCCCCGAGGCCCACCACTTTCTTTTTCATCGTTCTATTCCCGGCGATGCTTGTTCCGAAGAGCCTTCCCGGCAGCCCCGGGACACGATGGAGGAAAGCGTAAACATGCGTATCAGAAAATCTGGGGGAGCCTTTGGCTCCCCCAGGTTGCATTCGTGGTTGACGGTTGCGCTTAGAAGGTAACCCGGAAGCCCAGTTGCATCTGCCGCATCTGGCTGTCGCCGAACAAGCCGGTGATGACACCGGCGCCAGAGCAGTCAATGCAAGTGTTGCCCGGATTCGCATAGACAGGGTGGTTGAAGATATTGAAGAACTCCGCCTGGAACTGGGCCCTAACCCGCTCAGTGATGGTGAAATTCTTGAAGAGCGACATGTCGGACATCAACTCTCCCGGTCCGGTGAACTGGTTGCGCCGAACGTTGCCGAACTGGGCGATGCCCGGGTCCGTGAACGGCCCGGTTTGCGTAACGAAGTTTGGGCAATCTGGAACCAGAGTCGTGGGATTCGAATAGGGACTGTCGCAAAGAGGCGTGGTCTCCGGAGTAAAGTAGACCACCGACCGGGATTGGTTGTTAAAGCCGCCGGAACCCGTGTGGAACGAACCATTCATACTCGGACGGCACGGTCCCGTGTCCCGGTCCAGACCGCAATTTGCATAGCTCGGTGAGAATGGCAGACCGCTTCCCAGGGTGAATGTGGCATTCCACTGCCACCCGCCCACGAGCATGTCCATTCCACGGCTCACGTTGCCCATGAAGTGTTTGCCCCGACCAATCGGCAGTTCGTAGAGTGCGGTGGCAACGAAAACGCTGTCGCGGTTGAAGTCACCGCGTCCGTTGCCTTGACTCAGATTCGGCTGGTAGCTGCCGTCATTGTCGTACGCCCTGGAGTACGTCCAGAACGCCGTGAGGGTCAAGCCATTGGCAGCCCGCTGGTTCAACTTAATCTGCAGCGCTTTATAGGAGTTAACGCCATCGTTGCCGTTGTAGTTGAATCCAGTCCCGGAGCAGCAAACCACGGTCTGCGTGCCGACGACGGAATCGGTATACACCGTTGTGAAGGCGTTGTTGTATGGCGCCCGAGCGTTGTAGCTCAAACCCGGTGTCGTCGAATTGGGTGGCTGGAAGCCGACCACTGTCGGCTGGTTACTATTGTAGGTATTACTGTCGCCCTTAAAGACATGCGTTCCGTGGTTAGCCACGTAGCCGATTTCCAGACTCGTCTTGTTCGTTAACTGCCGCTGCACGGTCGCATTCCACGCGTCAAGCGTCGGCGCCACTAGATGGTCTGGCCGGCTGCGAGGCACTACGATGCCCTGGCAAGGAGAAACTGATCCTGGGGGGCAGGGCCCAAAGAACGGAAGAATTCCGTTCGAGGGAACCGTAGGAAATCGGTTCGGCGTCGGGCCACAAATGGCTGGGTTATACCCTCCCGAAGCCGGCAGACACTGGCCAGTGAAGTTAAACGCGGCAGTCTTGCTGTCGTTGGTGGGCGAATTCAATTCCTCATTCGCCAACACCGGCAGGTTTTGCGTCACGGTGTGGCCGAATAACGAACCGAAGACGCCGATGTCGAAACTGCGCCCGTATCCCATGCGGACGACAGTCTTGGGACTGATCTGATATGCGATTCCGAGCCGTGGCGCAAATTGCTTCCAGTTGTCGGCTGTGTTTCCGTTCATGCTGATGCCGCTGTAACCCGCCACCCGGATCACTCCTTCAGGCTGCACGGCGAAACCACCGTTGCCCTTGCCGTTGACGCTCTCTGGAGTGTAAAACTCCCAGCGCAGACCGTAATTTACGGTCAATTTCGGAGTCACGCGCCAAGTGTCCTGTCCATAGAAGAAGTACCGGTTTTGCGCCTCCATGGCTGAAGTCTCACTTGCCGAACCGACGTACCGATTAAAGGAGGTGACTTCGCTGAAGAGGAACGTCGCCAGATCCAAGCCGCCGGTGTTGTTGTCGGAAGTGCCAGCATGGTTGAAGTTCATAACGCCCGTCCGGTTATTATCGGAGGGAACGCGCAAATTGTTGGCGTGCCGCAGGTCAACGCCAAACTTGAATTGGTGGTTGCCCAACATCTTGGTCCAGTTATTTACAAACTGTTCCCCCTGCTCCTTCTCGACGAGAGGGCAGTTGCAACGGCCGATGCCGAGACCCTCGCCGATGCCGTTGTTGCCGAGCGTGTTTTGCCCGATCGTCTGATCAAAGATCATGGCGGGCAGACCGCCGGTAGTCGGATCGGACGTGTTCAAACCAGGAAGACCGAGTGCGGTGGCCGCTTGCGCAGTCGCGTCAAACTTTGTGGCGTGCGGATTGTAGCGGAACCATCCGAATCGGAAGTCCGTTAACAGGCTGGTGCTCAGGGTGTAATCGAAGCCCGTCGCCAGACTGTAGTTATTGATCGTCGAGTTGCCGGCCAGCCCGATGGGACCCAAACCTGGCCCGCCGATCGCGTCACCAAAGACCGGGGCACCCGTGAGTGTGAAGTGTGCGTGCGAATAACGGCCGAAAACATTCAGCTTTTGGTTTACTGCATAGTCGACGCGACCGGTGTACTGATAGTCGTTGTAGCTGCCGCTACCGTTGGCGGAGTAATTGTCGAGCGTCCCATTGCTGCCCGACGCGCCGGAGGCATTAGGAGCCGGCAACAGCGCGAGAATTTTCTCTGCCGTGGTGAGCGTGCATCCCGAGGCGCAAGTAGGATCCACCGCCATCATCGCCGCCTGCGGGATCATGTTGTTGGTGTACAACGTCCGCGATCCCTGAGGGTCATACGGGTTGTAGACTTGGCCAGCACCGCCGCTCAGACCGGCAGTGAGATATTCGCTTAGGTCGCATGTCGTGACCGGAGCGGTCAGGCACGTTTGGCGAACCAGATTGGTCGGAACCGTCACCAGGAAACTGCTGCCTTGTGTGCGCCGCGTACCTTCGTAGTTAGCGAAGAAGAACAACTTATTCTTGATGATGGGCCCACCCACCGCCCCGCCAAACTGCTTCCAGTTGTTGGGCTGAGGCTTTCCGGTAAACGGATTCACCGCAGGACTGACAGGGTCCAAGTCGTAGAAATATCCACTGCCGTGGAATTCATTGCTGCCCGATTTGGTCTGGGCGGTCAAGATCCCGGCAATCGCCTTACCGAACTCAGCGTCGTAGTTCTGCGTTGTCATCTTCGTCTCAGTCACCGAGTCCAGACTCGGGTTAACGATGATGATTCCTAAGATCGCATCTTGATTGTCGGTACCGTCGAGTTCGTATCCGGTGCCACTGAAATGCTGGCCGTTCACGTAGATCTGCTTGCTGCCTTGCGGATTTTCGGTGGCCGCGTGGCTCCAACCGAGAACTTGGGTTCCGGGCGTGAGCAGCTCAAGACTTTGGAAGTTTCGATTGAAGATAGGCAGTTCCTCAAGTTGCTTGGAGGTGAATTCAACAGCCACATCCTCGCGGTCCGTCTTGAGTTGCGGGGCTTCGGCGGTCACTTCCACCTGCTCGCTCGTCGAGCCGACTTGGAATTGGCCATCGATCTTCGTTCCGGTGTCGGCCGAGACTTGGACATTCTTGTATTCCAAGCTCTTGAAACCCGTGCCTTCGATGCGGACAACATAGACGTCCGGGATCAAGTGCGTGACCGAGTAGTTGCCGCTTTCGTTACTCGTCACCACGGTAGCCACATTCTTCGTCTGGCTCGTGACTGTAACCTTAGCTCCAGTCACCGCCGCTCCGGAAGGATCCGTTACGGTACCCAAGATTGTGCCGTACACGGCTTGACCGAATGCGCTAGGCACCCACAGACTGCACAGTAGACTCAGCGCCGCTGCCGCAACCCATGCTGACCTTTTCATGAACTTCCTCCTCAGACTTTGCCCCAACGATTGTGCCCCGGAAATGCAGAGGGAGACTTGACTACGCAGGGTGCAGTCGTAGTACAAAACTATTATCTGGAATAGGTTTCACTAGGTTTGATACCGTTACAGGTGTAAAGTGCTAATACTGCAGTAAGATGCGTGTGGCCGTTACCTCCCTGTGATATGGCTGTCACTCACACTTTCGCGATCGGTCGGCAGCAATGCTTCCAGCAAATAGATAAACTTATTAAAAGTCATAGCCTGCACACCTCGGAATCTCTGTGCAAGCTGCTGCGCTACCTCGCGGAACACTCGCTCGATCACCCCGGAATCGCACTCAAGGAGTACCAAATTGCCACCGAGGTCTTGGGCCGGCCAGTCGGATTCGATCCCCAAAGTGACTCCACAGTCCGCGTGCAAGCCGGACGGTTGCGCGTCAAACTCGCCGAGTATTACGCGCACGAGGGCCCGGACGATCTGATCGTCGTGGAGGTGCCCAAGGGATCGTACGCGCTCACGTTCCACCTGCGAAGTCCGAAGCCCGGGGGTCAACCTCCAACTACTCTCATTCTGGAACCGGAGAAACGACAGGAGTCTCCTCGTTTCACGCGCGGGTGGGTAATCGCGGTTGCGTCTTTTTCAGTTCTGCTCGCAGCATCGTTGTCGACCACTGCCATCTTGTTGTCGCAGCGGGCGCGCACTCAAGCGGCCACCGCTCAACTGGCTCCTGCCGCGTATCAGATTTTCTGGAATCGTTACCTGATCGGCCCCCAACAACCGTGGGTCATCTTCAGCAATGGCAGTTTCGTCGGGCGGCCCGAAACCGGGATGCGCTACTTCAATCCCTCATCCGACACGCGCGCGTTCATTCTCGATCACTACACCGGCGTGGGAGAGGTGCTGGCCATCCACGAACTTGACCATGTTTTCGCTCTTCTCAATCGCCCCATTCGCGTCAAGCGCGGCGCCCTGTTCTCGCTCGATGACGCCAAAAATAACGACTTGATTTTCGTCGGCTCGCCCTCCGAAAATCTCAGCCTGCTCGATATTCCCGGCACTCAGGAATTCGTCTTCCGCCGGCTCGATTCCGGCCCGCGCAAGGGAGACCTCGCTGTGCTCAACGTGCATCCGCTTGCCGGTGAGCCGACCTTATTCCTGGCGACACCCGCCAACCAGCCGACCACCGAAGACTATGCGGTCGTCAGTTTGCTCCCCGGCCTCGATCCCTCGCGTTCCATCCTGATCCTTGCGGGCAACTCCACGTTCGGCACCCAAGCGGCGGTTGAATATGTCTGCCGGGAAGATTCCGTCAAGGAATTGCTGCAGCGTCTGAAGGTCACGAAACCATCGGAACTGAAGCCGTTCGAAGCATTGCTCCACGTAAAGATCGCGCACGGGGTTCCGGTGATGACGGATCTGGTATCGGTTCGCAACCGCGGTAACTGAGAACTCCTTACTCCGGCACCGTCAAATGCGGATCGAGCTCCACGGCTTTCTCAAACTCTTTCTTCGCCTCGTCCCTCTGCCCTTGCTGCCGCAATGCCAGCCCGAGCTGATAATGAGCCGCCGCATATTTCGGCTCTGAACGAATGGCGGACCGGAACTGTGCGATCGCCCCGTCTACATCTCCTGCGCCCAACAGCCTCTTCCCCGAGTTCGTCGCGAACGTAGCCGCTTGCAGACTATTGCTGGATGCTGAGATGTTCGCTCCCGCCTTCGCTTCCTCGGCTGCGCCCTGAGCGTCGCCCATCTGCCGCAGCACCGCAGCCAGCGTCGTATGCGCCCCCGCAAAATCCGGCTGCAACCGGATTGCCTCCCGCAGCGACGCCGCCGCAGCGGGCAGTTTTCCCTGCTGCTTGAAAACCGTGCCCAACGTGTAATGTGCTTCCGCATAGTTGGGCTGACTCTGAATCGCTTTCTGCAGTTCCTCGGTCGCCTTGTCGAAATCACCTCGTTGCCAGAACAAAACCCCGAGCGTGTAGTGGGCGTCCGCCAAGTCCGGCTGCAACCGGATGGCGCTCTGGAATTCGGGAACCGCCTTGTCGAGTTGGTCCTTCAGCTTGTAAGCCAGCCCGAGGTTGTAGTGCAGCGAAGCATTGTCCGGCGCCAGCTTAATCGCGGCCTCCAGTTCGGTAATCGCCGCGTCAAAATCCGCGCGCTGCATATACCCGATGGCTAGATTCCCGCGCAGGATGCCGTCTTCGGGACGTAGTTGCGTCGCAGTCTTGAATTTGGGGATGGCTTCTCCCGCGTCGCCTTTTTGCACCAGCGCCAGACCGAGATCGTTGTACGCCTCCGCATCCTGGGGCCGCAGTTTCACCGCCTCGCCAAACGCCGCAACCGCACAGTCGACGTCCCCGGCATGCTGGCAGGCAATGCCCAGATCAATTTGCAGCTCAAACCACTTCGGACGCAACGTGGCCGCCTTGCGCAATTCCTGCAGCGCATCGGCATTCTTCGATTGTGCAGTCAGCGTTTTCGCCAGGTAGTAATGCGCCACGGTGTCCTGCGGAGCCAACTCGATCGCCTTGCCGAGTTCCTTGGCAGCTTCATCCAGTTGCTGCGCCTGCAAGCGCACCACGCCCAGATGAAAGTGCGCCTGCTCGAGATCCGGTTGCAAGCGCAATGCCTCGTTGAACGCAGCTTCCGCTTGGGCAAATTGATTTCGTTGCGCCAGAAGGTTGCCGAGATCATCCTGCAAGTCGGCGCGCTCGGGCACCAGTTCCACCGCGCGCCGCATCTCTGACAGCGCCTCATCCCCCGGCTGCTGGCTCAGGACCCTGGCTAACATACGATGCGCTTCAGCGCTACCCGGCGCAATCTTGACTGCCGCGCGCAACTCTTGCTCGGCCTCAGCAGACTTCCCTTGCTGCAACAGCGTCCCCGCCAGAGTCAGCCGTACCTCTACAGACTCGGGCGTGATCTTAATCGCCTTTCGAAGATGTGCCACCGCCGCATCCCCTTCCCCCTGCTGAGCCAGCACCCAGCCTAGCGCCGACTGGGCTTGCGCATCATTCGGAGCCAGCCGCACCGCCTTCTCAAATTCCGTGCGCGCCTTCGCAATATCACCGCTTCTGAGCGCCTCCTGCCCGTATTGCAGCGCCAGTCGCGCCGGCGATTTGGCAGGAGCAGTCGCCGTCGATTGTCCTAGCAATGCAAGGTTCAGAGCGACGACCGCCGCGAGGAAAAGACAAACGAGCCTGAAAGGGTGTGGGAACACGATGAATGGACGATGTTCTATCTTTTCCGCATTATATCCAACGGTCGTTCTGCACTCGTGTGATATGACATAGTGCGGGCGTAAACCTCACTCATATGCTGCTATCACGACGATCTCTTCTGCAACTCGGCGCCGCCGCAGTCGCGCCGGCATGGACTCGCCTCTTTCCGTCCACGTCGGACCCGACCGCCGCTGCCCTCTGCAGAAAACTCGCCTCGGATCCTCTGCGTCCGCAGTACCATCTGCTTCCCGCTCGCAACTGGATGAACGACCCTAACGGTCCCATCTTCTATCGCGGCCGCTATCACATGTTCCACCAGTACAACCCGCAAGCCGCGGTCTGGGGCAACATGAACTGGGCCCACGCCACCAGCCTCGACATGATCCACTGGCAGCACGAACCCATCGCGCTCTCACCGACTCCCGGAGGCCCCGACCGCGACGGCGTTTTCAGCGGCAGCACTGTTCTCGACAATGGCAAGCCAACCGTGATCTACACTGCTGTCGCACCCCCGACCAACGACGCCGATGCCACTCTGCGCGACGGCGTCCACACCTGGCGCGAGACTCAATGCCTCGCTGTTGCGCAGGACGACGATCTGCGCACCTGGCAAAAAGTCACGGAACCCATCATCGCCGCTCCTCCTGCGGGACTCGTGGTCACAGGATTCCGCGATCCCTGCGTCTGGCGCGAAGACAATCAATGGATGCTCATCGTCGGCTCGGGCATCTTGCACAAAGGCGGGGCCATCCTTCTGTACAACTCGCCGGACCTCCGCCACTGGACCTATCTCCGTCCGCTCATCGAAGGCGCGCCCACCAACATCAAGAGCAAAAACCCGGTCGACACCGGAGATATGTGGGAGTGTCCCGACTTCTTCCCGCTCGGAGACAAGCACGTCCTGCTTGTCTCCACCATGGGCAAAGTGCGCTGGAAGGTCGGCACCTACGCGAACCAGCGCTTCGCTGCCGAAAAAGAAGGCGTCGTCGACTGGGGCTCGTATTATGCCGCCAAGACGATGCTCGATGCAGACGGCAATCGCATCCTCTGGGGATGGATTCCGGAAACTCGTCCCGATGCCGAACTCATCGCCGCCGGGTGGGCAGGAGTGATGTCACTACCACGTGTGCTTTCTCTGAATGCCCAAAACGAACTGCAAATGGAGGTCGCACCGGTAGCCCGTCAACTCCGGGCCACGCTCACCGGCATCAACCCCGAACAGAATCCCGCCATGCGTCAGAGAACTCTCGACTCTCTCCGCATCCACGATCTGGCCGCGGAACTGAAACTGGAATTAGTTCCTAAAGCAGACAAGATCTCCATTCATCTGCAATCCGAAACCGGACAGACCTTTGCTACGATCGCCTGCGCCAACAAATCGGGAAGGCGCGAACTGCGCGTGAACGCCATCACGGCTCCCCTTCCCGGCGCCGTAGGTTCTCCTATCAGTCTGCACCTTTTCCTCGACGGATCGGTGCTCGAACTTTTCGCCAACGGAACCACCTCACTCACCGCGCGCATTTATCAGATTCCGGCCGGCCCACTGCGGATAAAGATAGACGGCGCCGCTGAGCTTACGAATCTCAATGTCTGGCAAATGAAGCCGATCTCCACAGACCGGCTCACCGGTTCCCTGTGCACATAATTCCGCGAGGGCCGGATTCAATAGATCCCCTTGCCCGCCTGCGTGCTCTCAATCCTCCCGCGCTCCACTGACAGTGAATACGGCGTACCTGCCTCGCCAGTCCATGCGGTCAAATCAAAGTGTCCGCCTGTGGGAACGCGGTAAACGCTGATGCCCCGAAATGTAAGCGGCACGCCCTTCTCACAAACCTCCGGCGCCTGCGTCGGGCGCAGAAAATAAGCGCCCTTCCCTGTACCCACCACCGTCGCCTTCCCATCCGCCTCCACCAGCACCGCCGATCTTTCGTCGATCGCCACTTCCCGCGGGGACGAACTCCATCCATCCTTCATAATGCGCGCCAGAAATCCCAGCGTCCGCCCCATGCGGTCGCGCTTGGCAAAATGTGAGTCCGTAATGAGATTCTCCAGATGAGGAACCTTCAAAAACTCCCGCGCCAGCGTCACCCGCTCGTAATAAGGATTCGCCAACACATTGGCGGATGACAAATTCTTGTCGTCCGGCTTGTCCCCGACCGCGCTGTACAGGAACCCGCCCTCGACCGCCAGCCCCGCACTGGTCCCGCCAATCGGCTTGCCTGCAGCAATGTTGTCGTTGATTGCGCTCTCGACCGGCGTTCCCTTCCACCCGCGAATATAATTCGCCTGATCCCCGCCCGCGATGAACACCACCTCCGCCTTCCGAATAATCTCGGCCACTGCCGGATCTCCCGCCGCCTGGCGATCCGGAATGATCAGCGTCGCCACTGAGTTGGCTCTGCACACTCCGTTGACGTACGAGTTGTAATCGTCGTCGCCACGCGCGCGCAGAATCAGGAAGTCTCCGCCGTTGCCCTTATTGCACAACCAGCGGAACGCCTCATCCAGATCGTCCCCGCCACCCATCATGGCAATACCCGCCACAGGTTTGGTCTGAACGTCCTCTTTATTTCCGAGCCGAAAATACTTATAGGATTCCGCACGCGCGACATTCGCCGCGCACGCCAGAGATAACAGCAGGAGAAACGACCGCAGAGGTCTGTTGATCACGCTGAGAATATACCGCAAGATCGATGCGAAGATTTTGCTGAGTCGAAACCAGGCTAGCCGGACAGCCTCTCGCTAGTTCAACGCCTGCACCAAATACAGATCGGACAATGTCCGCACGTAGGAGTAGACGTAAGACTTATTGTCGGCTGACATCAACACGCGGCCCACCGTGTCGATACCCGCTGCATCCGCGGGCTCGATCATTTTCCAGAGGGTTCTTTGCCCGCTCGACAAGTCCACGCGAAAAACCTGGGCGGGAACTTGTCCCCGCGCAATAACAAAGAGCGAGCGCCCATCCGCAGTCCAGGCTGTCGCGATTTCTCCGGGCTGCATTCCCGGGACCAGCTTCGCCTCTCCACCTTCGACCGGGAAAAGGTAGACCTTCTGATCCGGACCACGAGCCGCTACAAATCGGCCGTCCGGAGACAAAACCATCCCCGAGGCTACTCCCTCGATGCTGACGGCGCGCGGCTTGAAATCGTCGAGCGACTCCAGGTAAAGGCGCACCCCGTGTCCGGGCTCCGTTCCGGTGAAAATGAATCTCTTTCCGTCCGGCAAGAAAGCTGCGGAAATATGATTCAGTCCGTCACTCTTCAATTGCTTGATCTCACCGACACCGGTTGGATAAAGAAGCAACGGCGAAGGCGAGACGTTCAACCTCGCCAGCGCCCACTTGCCGTCAGGCGAAAGCGAGAGCCCGCTGCCTTCCCCCAAGCGGATCGCCGGCGATCCATCCGTGTTCCGCAGATACGCGGCATATTTCGGCCCGACGCCCTCCCCTGCCTCCTGGAACAGGATCATCTTCCCATCCGTCGACAAACTTCCCGGCACCGACCAGTCCAACCACGACAGGTCCTTCTCCTTGGCTTGGCTCGGCGCCAGCCCGATCATTCCCGCGCGATCATTCCCGCGAGTCAGCAGCACACTTCCATCTTTGCCGACGTCCAGGATCGTCAACTCTCCCGGCACGCGAGCCAGCAACCGCACCTTCCCCGCTAGATCGGTCGCATACAGCGACCGATCGCCTCCGGTGCGCGTTGCCGTGAACCATATTTCTTTACCGTCCGGCGACCAGGCTAGGCCCTGAATGCTATCCCATCCGTCCGATAGCTTCATTTTGTTCCCCGCCAAGTCCACTGTGGCGACGGCACCGCCATCATCGGAGGGCTGTGGGTGATCGATAAACGCGACCACTTTGCCGTCGTGCCCCACACGCGGATTCCCAATCCATCCATCCGCCTGGTACAAAATCTTTCCCAGCGGGAACTCGAGTCGCTTTCGTCCCTCCACCTCGTGAACCACAGCCACGTTGGTTCCGTCCGGCGACCAGTCCGCCCACTCGACATCGTCAAGAATCTCACGCGGCGCACCGCCGACCAGAGGGACCGTCGCCAAAGTCCCCGAGTAGAGGAATGCCTCTCGCGGTTTGCTGCGGAGTGCAACTAACATCTCGCCTGCCGCCGAAACCGCCAGCACTTCCGCGCCTTTGGGTTCAATCTCCTGGGACTGCGGGCTCTCGGGACGCGTCGCGAAGAGATTGAGAGACTTACCCTCCCATGCCGCGCTGTAGATCACCGTCTTTCCATCAGCCGCAAAGCGCGCCGAATGCACGATCCCGCGCCGGAACGTCAGCGGATGGTACGCTGCAAACTCCGTCTTTCCCGAACCCTTAAGCAGCAGGGCTCCCGCTCCCAGTCCAACCAGCAGAGCCAGCGCTCCCACCAGACCTGCCGTAGTCCACATACGCCGCCGCGGCACCAACACTTCTCGCGCTACCGGCGCTGCAGTGCTCGTCCCCGACACCGCCGCAATCCCCGACCCACTCCCCGCCCGGATCCTCGAATTTTCGGCCCGCGAACTGTCCAGCCCGCGCTTGATCCGTTTCAGATCGCCGCGCAACTCTGCCGCCGTCTGGTAGCGCATGTCGCGCTCTTTCTCCAGCGACTTCAAGATCAGATCGTTCAGCTTCTCAGGGATTGCTGGGTTTACGTTCGATGCTGGCGGCGGCATACGGTTCAGAATCGCCTCGAAGACCACGCCGTTGCTGCTTCCGGAAAACGCCATGTCTCCCGTCGCCATCTCGTACATCACCGAACCGAAGGCAAACAGATCTGTCCGCGGATCCAATTCCTCCGCCCGCACCTGCTCCGGTGACATATACGCCACAGTCCCGATCGTCGACCCGGGACTGGTCATCGGACCTTCCGGCGTCGTCAACGTATGTTCCGTGCTCTGCGCCAGCTTGGCCAGTCCAAAATCCAGCAGTTTGCTCTGCCCTCGCTTGGTCACGAAAATATTCGCCGGTTTGATGTCGCGGTGGACAATCCCACGGCCGTGCGCCGCGTCGAGTGCGTCCGCGATCTCGATGCTGATCCCCAGCAGCGTCTCCACATCCATCGGCCGCCCGGCGATACGGTGTTTCAACGTCTGCCCGTCGAGAAACTCCATCGCGATGAACGGATGCCCGTCGTGCTCATCGATCTCGTAAATTGTGCAGATGTTTGGGTGATTCAGTGCCGATGCAGCCTGTGCCTCGCGCTGAAAGCGCGTGAGCGCCTGCGGGTCTTTCGCCACGTCGTCGGGAAGGAATTTCAGCGCCACAAAGCGTTTCAGCTTCGTGTCCTCGGCCTTGAAGACAACGCCCATTCCGCCGCCGCCGAGCTTCTCAAGAATCCGGTAGTGGGAAATAGTCTGGCCGATCATTCCGTGGGGCCTGTGTGCAGGCGCAGCTATCTTATTGATGCTGGGCCGTCCGCGCAAGCCTCCTCAAGCCACTGCGACCCAGGCGACGCCGAGCGAATGGAGAATCAAGGCATCTCCGGCTGTTATCTTCGAAGCATCCGCAACAATCTGGTAGGCGTATGCCGTTCGAGGATCCTGAGTGGCACACCACGGCGCATGCTCGAAAATTCCCTCGCAATGCGTGCAAGCAGATTGGGCGTTGAAGTTGCTGCAAGAAGCGGAATCGACGTTGTTCATGGTTCTTGTCCTCAAGGGTCCAAATTTGCTTCCGGACTTAAGGTCGCAGAACTTGGATGGTTGCGGCCGAGCCCATGCTAGAAACTGCATTGCGAAACCGCCGTCGATACTCTGAAAAAGGCTGGAATTTAGATCGATCAGAGCCCTGAAGTCCGGGAAAGACAGCAGACACCAAAGATGCACCAGAGTCACGAGAGTCAGGAAGGCCGCGTGGGACATCGCTGGGGGATGTTATGGTGAGCGCGGCAGGACTCGAACCTGCGACCCATGCCTTAAAAGAGTCGCCAACCCAATTACAAACTACAACTTGCACGTCCAGCTTACTCCATGCACGACCCAACAAAATCAATGAGATGCGAACAGGACATCGGTCTGGGTGCCCGGAGGGTGTCCGGAATCCGGCCTCTCGAACAATGTCACTTCGGTTTTCTGGATGCTTTGTAACGCGAAGGAATCATTTCGCCGAACCATCCAGCATCCGGCGGCCGGCGCTCAGTTGATTCTCGTATTGGCACAACGGCTGTGACTTGTATCACAGACGATAGACTAGTACGCTAGTAGCCTTAGTAGGCTTTGTATCAAACTGCTTGCATCCAATCCTTAGGGACAGAGGTGTCCATGAAGATCGCAAATGACGTCACAGAGCTGATCGGTAATACGCCCCTTGTACGGCTTAACAAAGTGACAGCGGGCTGCGCCGCTGACGTAGTCGCGAAACTGGAAAGCTCGAATCCGTGCGCCAGCGTAAAGGATCGCATTGGCGTCAGCATGATCACCGAGGCGGAACGCGCAGGAAGAATTCAGCCCGGCAAGACCGTGCTGATCGAGCCGACCAGCGGCAACACGGGCATCGGACTGGCTTTCGTCGCAGCTGTAAAAGGATACAAACTCATTTTGACGATGCCCGAAACCATGAGTCTGGAGCGGCGCGTCCTGCTGCTTGCCTTCGGCGCAGAAATTGTGCTCACCCCAGGGCCGAACGGTATGAAGGGTGCAGTCGCCAAAGCTGAGGAACTTCTCGCCAAAACCCCTAACGGTTTCATGCTGCAGCAGTTCGACAATCCGGATAATCCCAAGATTCACTTTGAGACCACCGGCCCCGAGATTTGGAATGACACGGAGGGGCGCGCCGACATCTTGATCTCCGGCATCGGCACCGGCGGAACCATCACCGGCGTCTGCCAATACATCAAGCCGAAGAAGCCTTCATTTAAGGCCGTTGCCGTCGAACCGGCGGAGAGCCCTGTCCTCTCGGGGGGTAAGCCTTCGCCCCACAAGATACAGGGCATCGGCGCTGGTTTCGTACCCAGTATTCTGCGCCGGGACTACATCGATGAGATTGTTACGGTAACCAACGACGAATCAATCAATATGGCACGCCGACTCGCGAAGGAAGAGGGCCTTCTAGTGGGCATTTCGTCGGGAGCGGCCGTAGTCGCTGCCCTGAAGGTCGCGAGCCGGAAAGATAACGCAGGCAAACTTGTCGTGGTTGTTCTGCCCGATTTCGGCGAACGCTATCTGACAAGCGTCCTGTTCGACGCACTCCGGAATCAGGCGCTGCAGATTCCGACCGCTACGCTTGCGGCCTGACGCATGCCTCGGATTGCAGGCTTGATTCGTGAAGACGTATCCACCGTACTGGAGCGCGATCCTGCGGCCAAGTCACGCCTGGAAGTCTTCTTGTGTTACTCGGGGCTGCACGCGGTGTGGTTCTACCGCATCAATCACTGGCTGTGGGACCGTGGCTTTTTGCTCCTCGCGCGATGGCTTTCACAGGTGGCGCGCTTCCTGACCGGAATTGAAATACACCCCGGCGCAACAATTGGCCGCCGGTTGTTCATTGACCATGGGTTGGGCGTGGTCATCGGCGAAACCGCGATCGTCGGTGACGACGTGACTTTGTATCAGGGCGTCACTCTCGGCGGTACCGGCAAGGAGCACGGCAAGCGGCACCCCACTATCGAAGACAACGTGGTGATCGGCGGAGGAGCGAAAGTTCTTGGCAACATCACCGTGGGACGAAACAGCCGAATCGGGGCTGGTTCGGTCGTGCTGCGAAATGTCCCCGAGCATTCAACTGTGGTAGGAGTTCCGGGACACATCATTTTTCGGAACGGCGAACGAGTCGTGATCACCGATCCCAAACAAATCAACGATCCGCTCTCCGAGGCATTGGCAGCGGTAGCGACTGAAGTCAGTCGGTTGCGGGAACGAGTGCAGCGCCTCGAAGGTTCGGAGGCGGCTGCTGAGCCGCTCTCCGCATCCCTCCAGAGGATTATGGAAGATATCGACTACCAGATCTAAGATGTAGCGGGAACGCGAAGAAATATTTCCGTTCCCGCTCGATTACAACTTGTGCTGTCCCCGGCCCGCTTGAAGACGCAGCAGCGTGGCGACCAGCGCATCGATCTCTTCGCGCGTGTTGTAGAGCGCCAGTGACGGGCGGACGGTGCTCTCGACGCCCATGCGGCGCAGAATCGGCTGAGCGCAGTGGTGCCCGGAACGCACCGCGATGCCCTCCTGGTTCAGGGCAGCGCCGACGTCCTCGGTGCGGACGTCATCGAGCACAAACGAGAGCACACCTGCCTTCTCGCGCGCGGTTCCGATCAGCCGAAGACCAGGGACGGTTAGAAGTCCTTCTGTCGCATAAATCAGCAATTCATGTTCGTAGGCCGAGATGCTTTCCATTCCGACCTGGTCGACGTAGTCCAGGGCTGCGCCCAATCCGACAGCATCGGCAATGTTTCCGGTTCCAGCCTCAAAGCGTGCTGGCGCCGTCTGGTAAGTAGTCTTTTCAAAGGTAACATCTACGATCATGTTGCCGCCGCCGTGCCAGGGAGGCATGTGGTCGAGCACGTCCAGCTTTCCGTAGACAGCGCCGATGCCGGTAGGACCGAAGATCTTGTGTCCGGAGAAGACGTAGAAGTCGCAGTCGAGGGCCTGTACCTCCACGCGCATGTGAGAGACAGCCTGCGCACCATCGACCAGTACGCGCGCGCCGTGACGGTGGGCCATCTCTACCATCTCGCGCGCTGGCGTGATCGTTCCGAGGGCGTTCGACACATGGCTGAACGAAACGATCCGTGTGCGTGGGCTCAGCAGTTTTTCGTATTCTTCGAGGATCACTTCGCCGCGGTCGTTGACCGGCGCCACTCGCAAGCGGGCGCCCTTTTCTGAACACAGTTGCTGCCAGGGCACGATGTTCGCGTGGTGTTCGAGCCAGGTAATGACCACTTCGTCGTCCTTCTGCACGTTGCGGCGTCCCCACGCCTGGGCGACGAGGTTGATGCCTTC
>PMUM01000300.1 GCA_003166855.1 Acidobacteriaceae bacterium
ATCAGTACGGTCACGGCACGCACGTCGCGGGCCTGATCGCCGGCAACGGAACCAGCTCGAAAGGCTCGAAGTATTCGCGGACGTTTGAAGGCATTGCGCCGCAGGCGAACATCATCAATCTGCGCGTTCTTGATCAGAATGGCGCAGGCACCGACAGCGCCGTGATCGCGGCGATCAACACCGCCATTTCTCTGAAGCTGCTGTTCAACATTCGCGTCATCAATCTTTCTCTCGGACGTCCGATTTACGAAAGCTATACGCTTGATCCCGTCTGCCAGGCCGTGGAAGCGGCGTGGAAGAATGGCATCGTGGTCGTGGTCGCGGCCGGGAACAACGGACGTTATCAGCCCACCGACGGCTACGCGACGATCACTTCGCCCGGCAACGATCCGTACGTGATCACTGTTGGTGCGATGAAGACGATGGGAACGCCCACCCGCGTCGACGACTTGATCGCCAGCTACAGTTCCAAGGGGCCGACCGCGATTGATGCGATCGCCAAGCCTGACCTTGTTGCGCCAGGCAACTTGCTGGTTTCGCTCGAAGCTCCGGGTTCGACGCTCTATAGTCAATATCCCGGCAATCAGGTTCCGTACAGCTTTTATGTAAACGGCGGCAGCACGGCTTCGTCTTCCAGTTACTTCACGTTGAGCGGCACCAGCATGGCCGCCGGCGTGGTGAGCGGAGTCGTCGCCGACCTGCTGCAGCAGAGCCCGAGCCTCAGTCCTGATCAGGTGAAAGCCCGGCTGATGAAAACGGCGTGGAAGTCTCTACCGGCGTTCAGCAGCGCGACGGACCCGACCACCGGCATCACCTACACCGATCAATACGACGTGTTCACCGTAGGTTCCGGCTACGTCGATGTGGAAGCCGCTCTCACTAACGTCGACGTGGCAAGGGGGACCGCAATGTCTCCGGTGGCCACATTTAACGGGAGTACTAACTACGTCAATCTGAACTCCAACCCGTCCTCCGTCTGGAACACTTCTGCTACCTGGTCCTACGCGACCGTGTGGGGAAACTCTCAATTTGCCGCCGGCAGTTCGGAGGCTTCTGTATCGGGAGGCAGTGCGAGTGCGGCCAGCAACGCCCTTTGGGGAAGCAATGCGATGTGGGGCACTAACGCGATGTGGGGCACGAATGCCATGTGGGGAACCAATGCGATGTGGGGGACCAACGTTTCTGTCGGCGAGCAATAAGATCCTTCGCAGTTGAAGGAAAGGGCCGCGATCCATTCGCGGCCCTTTGGTTTGTGAAGCTCGCGATGCCCATGTAGGGACGGCCGCCTCGGCCGTGGAAGAGCGGCGCCTTAGCGCCGCGTAAGGCCCGCGAAGCTCGGCGGGCTTCAGCCCCAGTGGTCGTATTTCTTGCCCGCTCTCAGTGTGCGGGAACGACCTCTTGTATCGCGGCTTTCAGTTGCTCCGCGCTGAAGCCGAACGGTCCTGGCCGGCTCTTATAGGCGACACGGCCCGCAGCATCAATCACGTAAAGGCGATCCGGCCAGGCGGTGTACGCGCTCTCGGTCGAGTTGCCAAATTCGTCGAGCACCGCGGGAATCTCAATTCCCAGCTTGCGCACGCATGCTCCAGCGACGAAACCGCGCTCCTCTTCACTCCGAGGACTGGCGAACACGACCTTGTCCTTAACGTTGCTTTCCATCTGCCAGACGTCGCTCGGGTGCGCTTCGGTGATGTAGACCACCAGGAATGAAACCTGGTTTCCGTACTGCTGGTAAAGCTTGTTGAGGGCAGGAACCTCCCGCCGGAAGGGAGGTCAGGTGTAGCTTCCAAACACCAGCACGACTGGTTTTTGCTGCGCCGTGAGAGCGGACAGTTGCACCGGTGCGGTCTTGTCGAGCTTCATCAGCGCGAAATCGGGCGCTGGACTGCCCACCTGCAACGTGCCTGCCCGGGCGCGCATCCAGAGCGTCTCGAAAGGAAGGATCAGAAAAGGGACAGGCCCCGGAATCTTGGCCATCACCCGGCCAAATTGCTCCGGCGTTTGCCGCATCACGCCGTACAGCGCTACGCAACACGTCACCCACAGCGCGGCGAGTACGCAGACGGTTGCGATCATTGCCTTTTTCACAGACCTGTTTTTCCGTTCACGCGATCGGCACTCGAACCCCAAAGACAAGTGCGCCGATTATAGGTCGGCGCAGAGCGAGGTCAATAGTTGGAATGTAGTATTCGGCCGGGCACTCAGTGCGCAGAATCGTCGTCGATCCAATACTCGCGTCGCGCCTTCAACACCAACTGTGGGAGGTCCTTGGCCGACACATGCAACGCATGCAGGCCTGGCGTAAGGGACGAGGGCCGGAAGCTCAGCACATAGTAGTTCGGCAGGTCGTTTGAAAGTGTGATCAGACCTGCTTTCAGATCCTTGGCATTGTGAAAGTGAAAGAATTCTCCCCCAGCCAGTTGCGCGATGGATTCCGCGGTTTTTTTGCGCAGGGCATTCCGTGCCGTAAGAAATGTCATCGTCGCCAGCCGCAAGGGCGGAGCAAGCTGGCTGATGCAATCGAGCACTTGCTTGCTGTAGTGGCCTTCATATTCGGCATCGGCGCCTTCGTGGCTGAAGCATCCGTGCGCCGGTCCCGGCGTTTCGTTATCGAGCTTGGAGGCTTCGTGGGAGACGGCCGCCCGTGTGCTCGAAAAACCGAAGCTGTACATGGCCGTATTGGTGTCGCTGATCAGGCGCAGAGCTTCATTGAGCGTCGTCTTACTGCCTTGGTCGATGGTTTCGCTGAGCAGCAGGATCGCACGCCGGTAGCTCGCAGGCTGCGTCCGCAACTGCGCGACCGCGAAAGCCACAGCATCCAAAATGGCTGCCCCACGATCGCCTGCCGTCAGGCTCGCAAGCAGCTTTGAGGCGTCGGACGTCCTCGAAGAGAATGGCATCAGCAACTGCGGGGTACTGTCGAATGTGACGACCGCGATGCTGTGTTCGACGTTTCCAATCAGCGCGTCAAGAACGGAATCCAGAGCAGAATAGTCATCGAGATGGCGAGATCCGGCGCCGCCGGTTTCGACGACGATTGCCAGTGCCAGCGGCTGCGATCCGGTTTCCTGATCAAGCGTGAAATGCTGCGGCACGCCGTTATCGGTAACCACGAAGTCATCTGCGGTGAGTTCGAAAACTACCTTTCCTGCTTTGGTTGTCACAAGGACTGGAACCGTCACCAACGAGGATCGCACCGTCAAGACAGGCAGCGCAGGCTCGCTTTGTTGAGCGCATAGGCCCACAGCCGTGAGCGCGAGCAGAAGTGTGTAGCAAACAGACCTCATATCGCATCCAGTTCAAAACGCGCTTCCGCCGCCGCCGCCAAAACCTCCACCGGAGAAGCCGCCTCCACCACCGAATCCTCCTCCACCAAATCCGGAACCCGTCGAACTCGCGCGCGGCGAGGAAACGAAGACTTGGTGCATATCGGTCGCCATGCTGTGCATGGAACTCGAAAAGAAGATCGGGTTAAATCCTCCCACATAGCCGCCCGGCCCGACATACCATTGCGGCGGGTCCTTTACGATCCCCGCAAACGCCTGCGCCCAGTGATGCTCTACACCCAGGGCCATCGCGTACGGCAGAAACTTTTCGAACGTAGTCGGCGGCATCACCTTGAGCCGGTCCGCATCCACGCGATTCATGAATTCCTGGAAGCCGAGTACAGCGACGTGCACCCGCCCGCCCTTCACTGTCTTGGCGGTCATGACCCGCGCAAACAGAAACCAGATCAGCGCCGAGAGCGGAATGCACACCACCAGCAGGAGCACTGAGTTGAAGAAGTTCGCCCAGCCCAGGAACTGCAAAAGCCCAAACAGCGCGAGAATCGCAACGGCCGCTCCAATGCTGTATCCGTTGGCCGATTCCGGATCGAGCAGGTAAATTCCCTTCGTCTTCAGTGCCGCCATAATGTCCTGCCGAATGATCGGAACAGCCGTGTAGAAGCGGTTTTTCAGGCTGGAGAGGCGGGTCTCGTCCCCACCGGCGAATACATTCTCCAGCATCACGCGCTCGTGCGGAGCCAGGTCAGCTCCCCACTGATCGCGCGGCTTGAGCAAGTGAAAAACATAATCCTTGTGCGTGAAGAGCAGTACTTTCTCAGATGTCTCTTCGATCTTGATGTAGCCGCGCACCGCCAGGTCGATGATGGTCGACGTAATGTCGCGTGGGTGAATGCTGTCGTCGAGCAGCGTGCCCGCTTCCGCGGGAGAAATCCCGACCGGCGGCTCGTACATAGGCGCAACCGAAACGCCGGGATCGGGGTCGCGTCCCTTGTACCACCACAGCGTGAACATGGCGGCGAGCGTGACCAGCGGCAGAAACACCACCGGATTGCCGCCAATGAACCAGAAGAACTTCGTCAGCGCGCTCGGCTCTTTGAGAATGTCCTTGGGAAGATAAACGTCAATAGTCATTCCGCCGCGCATGGGCAGCGGATTGTTGGTCTCGAACTGAGCCTCGGCGCCGTCGACCTTGGAACTGGCATCGCGCTGGGTCGAGCCATATACGCCCGTAAACGCTTGCGCCCTCAGCGATCCCGCCGCAAACATGGGGAAGCGCACCGTCGCGGACGCATGATCGATCGGCACCGGCCAGTCATTGCCGGTAACGTTCCAATAAAACTCGTCATGATCGTCGAAGAATCTTGTGCCGTTGCGTACGCGGTAGGTGATCTCAACCGTGCGGGTCGCATCGACCGCGTCTGGAATATAAATCTTCAGATCGCGAGCGCCGTTGGAGGTCGACGAATCGTATTTGAGTTTGCCCCCGCTGTCGTCGGTGACGCTGGTGACCTTGAGGAAGAGTTCGTAGTTCGTCCCATTCGGCCCGGGATATTCAATGGGAATCGTGCGGTGAATTCCGTGGAATTCACCCTCGAAGACCAGCGTGATGCGCTCGGTGACCACAGCGCTGCCATCCTGCGCGACGGTGATGTTGTCTTGAAAGTTCGAGACGCGCCAGGATTTGGCGGCGAGGGGCGCGGCCAAAAGGAGTACACACGCGACCAATTCGTAGAGACGTAGCTGGCTACGTCTCTGTCGGCCGCGGGAAAGAGACGCCGCAAGCAACGTCTCTAGAGCAGAGGGGGCGTTCATTGGACTAGAACTTCACCTGCACCGGCTCACGGTCGGTCTCGGTGGTCTCGAAGAACTGCCGCGCCGTAAAGTTGAACATGCCCGCAATAATGTTCGTTGGGAACGACTGAATCTTCGTATTCAGGTCGCGCACGACCGCGTTGTAATAGCGCCGCGCGTTCTGGATCGAGTCTTCCGTCTGGCTCAGCGATCCCTGCAGCTGCGTGAACTGCTCCGACGCCTTGAGTTCGGGATAATTTTCCGCCACCGCAAATAAGCTCTTCAACGCGCCGGTGAGTTGGTTCTCGGCGACCGCCTTGCCCTCGGGCGTTGTCGCCTGCATCGCTTGCGAGCGGAACTTCGCGATGTTCTCAAACGTCCCTTTCTCGTGCGAGGCGTATCCCTTCACCGTTTCCACGAGGTTCGGAATCAGATCGTGCCGCCGCTTGAGTTGCACATCAATGTCGGACCATGCCGAATCGCAGCGTATCCGCAGTTGCACCAGGCTGTTGTACATCCCGATCAGAACAACGGCGATGACAACCAGAATTACCAGGAAGGCGAGAATCATGAGCGGCTCCTCAGTAGTAAGTGGTTAGAAGGGCGAACTGGAAATCAATGGGACGGTAACACAGTGGGAGCGCCCTCGCAAACGCGGACGAGTGCCGGATTTTGCATTCTGCGATAAGGACTTCACAGGCAACGCAAGAGGGAGTCTAGGGACTAACTGAGGTCGGAGATCTGAGTCTGAGAACCGAGTACTGAGTACCGAGTACTGCTCTACCTACTGCTGCGGCGCGAAGTACCCCTTGCGCGCCCGCACCTGCAGGTCCTTCTTCAGGGTAGAGATTTCAATCGAGCGGTAGCGTCCATCTGCGTCAAAGTTGGCGGGCTTGTAGGAGACGACGTATTGGCTGCGCAGTTCGTCTTCAATCGCGGCGAACGAGTGCGTGATGTCCTTCATCTTGAACGGGAAGAACGCGCGTCCCCCGGTAGCTTCGGCCAGTTGCTCGAGCACCTTGTCGCCGCGCATGACCAGACCGCTGTCGTCGGTCGAGATTGCGTAGATGATCACTTCCGAGCGCTGCGCCATCTCAATGGCCTGTGCCTTCGAAAATTCGCTCTGGTTATCTTCGCCATCGCTGACGATCACAATCGCTTTCCGCACCGGATGATCCGGACGGTCTTTCAGAAATTTCTCTTTGCAGGCGCGATAGACCGCGTCGTACAGCGCCGTCCCGCCGCCATCGTGCAACTTGTGCACGCCAGCCGAAAGCAGTTGCACGTTGTCGGTGTAATCCTGCGCCATCTGGCTGTGACTGTTGAAGCCGACAATGAATGCCTTGTCGAACCCCACGCGAAGCGTGTGCTGCAGAAAACTTGTTGCCGCGTTCTGCTCGAAATCAAATCGGCCATCGACCGATCCGCTGACATCGACCAGCAGCCCAAGATGCAAAGGCAGATCCGTCTCCCGCCGGAAGTTCAGAATCGCCTGCGGCGGCTTATGGTCGTCAAGAATGTTGAAATCGTTCTGGTTCAAGTCGCGCACGAACTTGCCATGCTTGTCGGTCGCGATGAACAGCACGTTCACCTCGTTCACCCGGGCATGTAGGGTGATCATCGCACTCTGCGGATCGTCAGGATTGTCGGCGGCTCCGCTCCCCGCGTTGTAAGCGCTCAGGCTCGGTGCCCCGGACACATAATAAGATGACTGCGCCCGCGACTGGGCCACCAACAGAAAGGTTGCCAGCAAAAGGGTCACAAGGCGGATTGTCGGGTTCGTGTACTTCATGCCTGAAGAAGCCAATTTTTTCACTCTAAACCGGGTCCGGCGACACTTCCAAGCTATTAGATGCACGCCAGAGGCCGAAATCGGGTCCTCACCGGAACCCGCTATCTGATTGACTCTAGGAGTCCGCCGGCAAAGTTCCAAGTTACAAAAGGAGCACACGTTTGGTCATAGCGGAACACGTGCCGTTTCTTTCAGTTACGCGCTGGCCATGAACTACCGGAACTACGCCACCCCGTTAGCCAATCGGATTCAGGGTTTAACATAATGACACGAACTCAACCTCTTTTTCCTTAAAATCTCCTTCGGAGGGATTTCATGAAGAAATTCATCGTATGCCTGATTACGGTACTGATTTCGAGCGTGGCGGCCTTTGCCGCGAACGATGAGCGCGAAGCCGACCGCGTGAAAGACGCTGGCGTGGTCATGAAAGAAATCCTGAACATCCCCGACGACATTCCGCAGGACCTTCTCGACAAGGCCGAATGCGTCATCATTCTTCCCTCGGTGAAGAAGGGCGCATTGGGCATTGGCGGAAGCTTCGGCCGCGGCATCATGGTTTGCCGCAGCGGTGAGCACTACAAAGGCAAGTGGGGCGCTCCGGCTCTGTACGCGCTGGAAGGAATTAGCATCGGATTCCAGATCGGCGGCCAGGCTACCGACTTTGTTCTGCTCGTGATGAATCCCAAAGGCGCGCAGTCACTGCTCTACAGCAAAGTGAAGCTTGGAGCGGATGCCTCGGCGGCCGCTGGTCCCAAGGGACGTACGGCGGAAGGCGCCACTGACATCGTGATGAATGCCGAGATCCTTTCCTATTCGCGCAACAAGGGCCTGTTCGCAGGAATCTCTCTGGAAGGCTCGACCTTGCGTTCTGATGGCAGCGCGAACGAAAAGCTATACGGGAGAAAGTTGACGGCCAAGGAAATCATTCGCGAAGGCAAAGTCGGCATTCCTCCGTCGGCGCACGAACTGGTTTCGCTCCTCGACAGGAAGTCGCCCGTCAACAAGTCAGACCCAAGGTCGCTGGAGTAGACTCGCGATTGGCGTCGTCTGTGAGGCTCTTGTGACCTCTTTGGTGAAAGGTTTGCCGGATCCAGTTCGCTGCGCATGGGCCAGCGGCGAACTGTCGGTTCGTTATCACGACGAGGAATGGGGTGTGCCGGTGCACGATGACCGCACGCTCTTTGAATTTCTTATCCTCGAAGGCGCACAGGCGGGTCTGAGCTGGAACACGATCCTGAACAAGCGCGAGAACTACCGCCAGGCTTTCGACGGATTCGACCCGAAACGCGTTGCTCTCTACGACCGGCGCAAGGTCGAGCGCCTGTTGCGCGATCCCGGCATTGTCCGCAACAAGCTCAAGATCGCATCCACCATCGCCAACGCCCAGGCATTTCTTCGCGTGCAGAAGGAGTCTGGCAGCTTCGACCGCTACATCTGGCAGTTCGTAGGCGGCAAGCCGCGAGTGAACTCACCGAAGTCGATGAAGCAAGTTCCCGCGCGCACACCGGAATCCGATGCGATGAGCAAGGACCTCAAGAAGCGCGGGTTCAACTTTGTCGGATCGACCATCTGCTACGCCTTCATGCAAGCGGTAGGAATGGTGAATGATCACGTAGTGGGCTGCTTCCGATATAAACTCTTGGCATAGCGCAGCGCTGGATTCAACGGACCCGTGGGTAACCATTATCAGACTCCGACGGATCAAACTTCCAATTCAATTTGCCTTGACGGGTTGTCCCGGTTGCACGATATGCTGTAAATGCGATTTGGCGGCTCTTGGAACGCAGGGGATTCATCTTGGCCATGCCATCAGCCCGCGGTAAGCGTGCGGCTATCAATCGCGTCTCCCGCATTCTTCTGTCGCAGGAGTTGAGCGCTCCGCGGCCCTCTTGGTTTCCGGCTTCAGAACCCAGCATGCGAGTTCAATGAGAATGTTCCGCCGCCTTCCCATCGCCAGAAAGTTGCTCGTCATCGTTGGCGTTTTCGTAGCCATCGTAATCTGCGTCTTTTTTCTGGGGGTGCTCCGCTCTGAGATCCTTTCTGGGGTCCGTGCGTATGTTGGCGGCGAGGGCCTGTGGTCGAAGGCTGAAAAGCGTGCTGTCCTCAGCTTGACGCAATACGCATCCAGCCATTCCGAGGCCGACTACCAGCAATATCTCTCAGAAGTCGCCGTCCCCGCAGGCGACAAACAGGCGCGGCTTCAACTGCAAAGCCCGTGGCCCGACATGACTCTGGTTCGTGAAGGCTTCGTGCAAGGCCGCAACAGTCCCGAGGATGTCGACAGCATGTCGAAGCTCTTCCGGCGGTTCGGGCGCATTGGCCACATGGCGCGTGCCATCACGGTCTGGACCGAGGGAGATCGCTACATCGACCAACTCCGCTCCCTGGCGGACGAACTGCATCGCGAAGTCAATTCGGCGCACCCGGACGCGCGGAAGATCCTGGAGATCACCAATCAGGTGGCGATTGTCGATGCCCGCGTGACTCCCCTGGAAGATGAGTTCTCATCAACTCTAAGTGAGGGCGCTCGCTGGATCGACCGGGTGCTCTCAGTCGCTACCTTGCTGGCCAGCGGCGTGCTGCTCTTGATCGGCATCGGTCTGTCTTCCGCGGTGCTCAATCAGATTCGCGGTTCTGAAGAGAAATATCGAAACCTGATTGACACTGCGAACGACGCCATTCTGGTCATCGATGCTCAGACCCGCGTCATTCTCGAAGTCAACAACAAGGCCAGCGAAATGCTGGGCATTCCCCGGGACCAACTCGTTGGCATGCCGGAGTCTCGACTCTATCCCGCGCAGAGGATTCCAAGCCACATTCAACCTCTTGCACCGGATGCTGCAGGGACCGCACGCAGCCAGGAGCTTGAACTGCTGCGGGCGGACGGAACGCCCGTGCCCGTGGAAGTCAGCACCAGCGCTACTGAGTTAGGCGGAAGGCCAGCAATTCTCGGCATCTTCCGCGATATCCGCGATCGCCTCCAAGCCGCCGCCATCCTGCGGCGCAGCGAAGAGCGCTTCGGCTATCTGATTCAGAACCTTTCGGACGTGATCACCGTGGTTGCGGTCGACGGGACCATGCTTTATCACAGTCCGTCGATCGAGCGCGTGGCGGGATACCGGCCGGCAGAACTTCTGGGAAAGAGTATTCTCGCGTTCATTCATCCCGAGGACGAACCCGCAGTGCGCGCCGCGCTGGAGCGGCTGACGCTAAAGGTCGGCAGTGCCGCTCCTCCCGAGTACCGTTTTCGCAGCAAAGATGGCACGTGGGTCTGGCTGGAATCGGTTGGCAACAATTTGCTGAACGACGTTGCGGTGGGCGGCATCGTTGTGACCTCGCGCGACGTCACCGGCCGGCGCGGGCTCGAGGATCAGGTTCGGCAATCGCAGAAGATGGAGGCGGTCGGCCGTTTGGCGGGCGGCATTGCACACGACTTCAACAATCTGCTGATGGTCATCCGGGGATATGCGGAAATCGTGCTGCAGGAGGACAGTGCGGGTCCCGCCGTGCGCAAGAGCGTCGATACCATCGTCCGCACGACGGAGAGTGCAGCCAATCTGACGCGGCAGCTGCTTTCCTTCAGCCGCAAGCATGTCTTCAGCCCGCAGGTGCTCGATCTCAACTCTCTTGTGAATCGCATGAGCGAGATGTTGCTGGGCTTGCTGCGCGACGAGATGGAATTCGTGGTCAAGCTCGATCCCGACTCTTGCTGTGTCAACGCGGATCCTGGGCAGATTGAGCAGGTCATCATGA
>PMUM01000442.1 GCA_003166855.1 Acidobacteriaceae bacterium
GTGTCGAAGGTTTGGGCGACTTCGGAAAGCCAACTGGAGAATTCGGCACAGTTCGGCGAGCGAACGAAGATGACGCGGAGGTCAAATGGGACGATGACGGTCGTGTGTGAGGGTCCACCAGCCATCGCTCAGAAAAGCTTAGCCAGACCCCGCGTCGATCCCT
Organism: Acidobacteriaceae bacterium; assembly: GCA_003166855.1. Lineage (GTDB taxonomy): Bacteria > Acidobacteriota > Terriglobia > Terriglobales > Acidobacteriaceae > Sulfotelmatobacter. The sequence continues at coordinate 164 of PMUM01000442.1, forward strand.
TCATCATCTTTGTAGTCAGAACTTGCACGACGTCACTCGTATCGCCGAGCAGGCACTGGCACGTTCAAGAAGGGTACGAGAAGAGGATGCCCCAGCAGTTCAAACTGCATTACAGCGGCTCGACTGCCTGGAAGAGGAAGCGCGCATACTTGGGTGCGCAGGTGTTTGAACCCGCGACTGCCGTCGTACTATCCTATTCGGCTAGCCCGTGCCACGAAATCATTGCAATGATTGATTCTCTTAGCGCTGAAAAGCCCCACGGCTGATGCAGAACGTGGCTGTCGTCGAGACCTTCCAACCATCCAATCCACAGGGCGCATACAACCTCCCTGAAAAAGTTGAGAACGAATCAATGAAGATGTTCGCCAAGCTTTGCATGATTGGAATATTTGCGTTTGCAGTCCTGCAACTCGTGCGACCGAGCATTCCCGTTGCGCCCGGGACGGCCGAACTCCAGGTGCCGCCGGCGGTGAAGAGCATTCTTGAGAAAGACTGCTATAGCTGCCATTCGGACCAGCGACGGCTAGCATGGTTCGATCAGATCGTTCCAGCGTATTGGCTGGTGCAAACGACGTGCTGACCGCACGCCAGCGCCTCAATTTCTCAACTTTAGGTTCCAAACCTGCGGCTGCGCAAAAGGCAACGCTCTTTGAGGCCGTGAACATGATTCAGCTGGGCGCGATGCCGTTGCCGAGGTTCCTCAGTCTGCACCAGGATTCAAAAGTGACGCCGGAAGAGCTGGCGACGCTGAAGGCATATCTTGCCCCATGGGCGCCCACGACAAGTAAGACTGGCGATACGTCCGAAAGCATCAGTTCGAAGACCGCGGCAGCAGTATCGCCTTCGGGCACCGGAGAGACCCCCGCATCTGTGTCCCTGGCGTCGGTACAGCCTGAGTTCAATGGATTCCCGTTCGATCCGGAGTTCGAGAACTGGAAGCCGCTGAGCACCACCGATCGCGGCGACAACAATACTTTTCGGTTCGTGCTCGGCAACAACATTGCTATCAAGGCGGCGCAGGCGGGCAACATCTCGCCGTGGCCGGATGGTGCGCGCTTCGCCAAAATCGCATGGCGGCAGGAGTTGGGTCCGGACGGCTTCACGCACCCAGGGGGGTGCGGGTAGAATTCATGCTGAAGAACGCTCAACTTTACAAAGGTACGGAGGGCTGGGGTTGGGGCCGTTGGCGTGGCCTAGATCTACAACCCTACGGTGGCGATGCGCGCTTCGTGAACGAATGTACCGGCTGTCACATGCCGGTAAGCGGCGACGACTATGTCTACACGCTGCCAATCACGACTGCAAATCAGCCGCGAGGAAGTGGTGAACAACCGATCTGCTGCCTTACCCGCAAATCTGCCTTATCAGCCACTCGGCTGGAACGCCATCACTATGTAAATCGATCCCAACACTCATACGACAGCAACGCTCTTTGGCAACGACGAAGCGTTACGAGCCCTGCACACAGGTGAGACCGATCCAGGCAGTCCGAAATATCCAGCGGGCGCGGTAGGTGACAGCGCTTTTCGTATGATCCGGTTCGTGACATGGGGGCCATAAAAATCGGCGGTATCGATGTGGTTCACGCCACTCGCGATGACCTCTCGCAGAGGAGCGATCGCTGCATCGACATCGCGCGGAGGCCCCATACCAACTTATTGCCATCTCGCCCGGCGAGTTGCATGGCGGCGTAGCCCATGCGGTTCCCCGTCATCGACGTGCCAGGCAGAGGGAAGCTGCCCGCAAGATTAGTCTGTTCAATCATTCCGCTCCTACTGGAACTGTTCGTAAAAGGCTGGCCTGTGCTGACAGCCGCTCCCAATTCAAATGGGCTATCTGCTGCTTTGATTCATCGCTTAGAGTGGCTTCTTCGAGGAAGCTGCGCGCACCGCCTTCAGGACGGTACTGGCACGGATAATCGGTCGAAAAGAGTATCCGGTCGATGCCAACTACTTCGATAGAACGTTGCAGGTACGATTGGCTGAACATTCCGCTCGGTGTGACGTACAGATTCTGCCGCATGTAATCTACGACGGACCGTCGGAGTTTCGCGACTCGATTGAGCGCGCTCAGGCGCTCGGTGTAGAACAGAACCACCTCTCCCCAGTGTCCCTAGATGATCTGAAGATCCGGAAAGCGGTCGAATACCCCAGCGAGAATCAGCCGCAAGAATTGGATCCCGCTTTCGTAATGCCATCCAAGACCGAACGTTGCGAATGCTAGATCGACCTGTTCGCCAAACCCAGAGTAGTAGACGTCGCGAACTGCCTGTTGTGGAATCTGCGGGTGGATAAAGAGAGGAACATGCAGGCTTGCAGCGGCTTCGAATATCGGGAGAAAGTCCGGGTGATCGAGGTTCTTCTCACGGGTCCGTCCGCACAGCAGCGCTCCCTTTAATCCGAGTCTGACCACAGCCCGCTCAAGTTCTCGCACGGCATCTCGCGGCGAGGGTGTGGGAAGAGTTGCGAACCCTTCGAAGCGGTCAGGCCGACGGGTCACCGTCGCAGCGATCAGATCGTTGGTCCGGGTGGCGAGGTCGACACTTTGTCGTGGATCGAGATTGTGCAACGCCGGCGTCGTCAGGGACAGCACTTGCATATCAACCCCGCTTGCCTCCATCCAACGTATGCGGCCGTCGCTTAGGTCGTCCAGCCGGTCTTCAATCTCTCCAAGGTGCAGGCCGAGACCGCCGTCACGCTCCGCCGACGATGAAGCAGACCAGGCATCTTTGACCGCGCTTGTAAGGAAGTGCTCTTCGATTCCTATGATTTTCATCGGGTCTTTTCTTTAGCTTTACGATACAAGAAAGCGATGTTACTTCTCTTCCCACGTCCATACCCTGCGGCAGCCTTTGCGCCGCAGACACGCAGTCTCTTCGGACTTCGAAATGGCGCATATGGTCGAGATCGGAAATCAGCCCCGGACCCGTCGGGTGCCATCCCAACCGCTCCTGCGTCAGCGCGCTGGAGGCCGGAACGTCGGCACTCACGAACATCGCGAGCCAATCAAAAATGCTCGCCTGCCTTCTCAGGTGACTTGGAGACGACCGGCACCGTCAGAGCGCGGCCGATTGCCTCAGCGATCTCTCGCAGCGGTACGCTCTCTTCAGCGACCGCGTTATAGCGGGCTCCCGCAGCCCCTTTTTCGGCTCCCTTCTCAAGCGCCAGTCGGTAGAGACGGGCGGCATCGAGGACGTGCACCGCGGGCCAGCGGTTGAGACAGTCGCCGACATACGCCGAGACGCCCTTCTCGCGAGCCACAGCGATGCTGCAGCCTTGATGACGTTCAAAGACGGCC
>PMUM01000392.1 GCA_003166855.1 Acidobacteriaceae bacterium
TGCTGATCACGGGCGAGAGCGGCACTGGCAAGGAACTGGTGGCGCGGGCGATTCACAATCTCAGTTCGCGCCGCGAGAATTTGTTCGCGAAACTCAACTGCGCTGCGATTCCATCTGGATTGCTGGAGAGCGAGTTGTTTGGGCACGAAAAAGGCGCATTCACCGGAGCCATCGCGAAGAAGGTCGGCCGCTTTGAGGTTGCCGACAAGGGAACTCTGTTTCTCGATGAAGTTGGTGACATCCCTTCGGAATTGCAACCCAAGTTGTTGCGGGTTTTGCAGGAGCGGGAGTTCGAGCGACTGGGCAGTAGCCGCTCGATCCAAGTTGACGTTCGTCTCGTGGCCGCTACCAATCAGGACCTGGGAAGAATGGTGGAGGATCGTTCTTTTCGCGCCGACCTCTACTACCGGCTCAACGTTTTCCCCATCCGGCTTCCTGCCCTGCGCGAGCGCCGGGAAGATATTCCGCTGCTTGTCTTCCACTTTGTCGAGCACTACAGCAAGCAGATGAACAAAAGGATCGACGTCATTCCCCCGGAGACGATGGACGCGCTGATGCGCTATGACTGGCCGGGGAATATTCGCGAACTGCAGAATTTCATTGAGCGCGCGGTCATTCTGTCGCAGACCAGGACTCTATGTGCACCGGTCTCGGAATTGGCGCGCGTGCGCGAAAACCTCGTGGCCGCACCAATTACTCTCGAGGACGCGGAGCGCGAGCACATCTTGCAAGCGTTGCGCGAAACGCAGTGGGTGCTGGGCGGTTCCGCCGGTGCAGCGAATCGCCTGGGCATGCCGCGAACGACGCTGATCTACAAGATGCGGCGGCTCGGAATTGCGCGGCAGCCCGAGTAAGGCTGCCGTCTTCTCATCTGGATCCTGATTTCTCCGGCGCTGCATCACCTTTTGGGTCTGCCGCGGTCGCTCCGCTGGTTTGACTGATCAACCTGCCACAGCACTCTGGTCTTTGCGGCAGAGTGGAACTGTCCCATCCACCCCCCAACGCGCGTACGAGCAGCACGCTCGCCGTGATGCGGCGACCCAGAATCTGCACAGCCGTCCGCTCATCGGAGAGAGCCAACCCCTGCGCGGTGATGACTTCCAGGTAGGTGGTCACGCCGCCTTTGTAGCGGTTGAGCGATAGATTCAGTGAGTTCTGCGCGGCTTGTACCGCCGCCTGCTGCGTTTTCGCCTCGTCCTGCAAAATCCTGAGCGCCGCCAGATTGTCCTCTACATCCTGAAATGCGCCGAGGACAGTCTCACGATAGTTGGCCACAGACTGATCGTATGCAGCCTGCGCCTGGTCCGAAACGGCGTGGCGCCGGCCCGCATCGAACGCGGTCACCATCGCGGATGCGCCTGCCATCAAGAATCCGCTCGGCCCCGACAGCAGGTTCGTGATCGTGTTGCTCTCAAATCCGCCCGAGGTGGTTAACGATATGTTCGGAAAATACGCAGCCTTCGCGACACCGATGTTGGCGTTGGCGGCGGCGACACGGCGCTCCGCGGCAGCCACGTCCGGACGTCGTTCCAGCAGTTCGGAAGGCATCCCAAGCGGAATCACCGGCGGCTCCAGCGTCAAAGGGGACGATGCCAGCGTGAACGTAGCGGCCGGCTTGCCGACTAGCACCGCGATCGCATGTTCGAACTGCGCTCGCTGCACGCCGATGTCGATGGCCTGAGCGCGAGTGGTTTCGAGTTGGGTTTGTGCTTGAGCCACGTCCACGCCTGAAGCGACCCCGCCCTTGAACCGATTCTGCGTGAGATCAAGCGCCTGCTCGTAAGCCGTGACCGTAGATGACAGGAGTTGCTTCTCCGCATCCAGTTCCCGCAGTTGAAAGTAATCTGACGCAACTTCCGCGTGCAGGCTCAGACGTACGCCTTCGAGGTCGGCAGCGGTTGCCTGTGCTTCGGCGCGGCTGGCCTCAACCGTCCGGCGAACTCGCCCCCAAACATCAGCTTCATAGGATGCAGTGACCGGCAACACTATATCGGTATACGTATTCGTGGATTGACTGAAGAGCGGCCGATTCTGCGATTGATGATCCCGGGCCGCCGAGAGCCCCGTCGTGACCGTCGGAAAATAGTCGGCGCGATTCTGCCGGACCAGCGCTCGGGCCTGGGTATACTGCGCCTCGGCCACTTTCAGATTCTGATTCGATACGTTGATCTGCTCTTCTAGTACGTTCAGCTTCGCGTCTTGGAAGATCTCCCACCACTGACCACGTGCGATGGCGTCGCTGGGTTGCGCTGTTGTCCAATCGGGCGGCAGTTCCTTGTACGCCGGAGGCGCGGGCACGTTGGTACGAGCATAACGCGGGCCGACCTCACATCCAGTGAACAGCAAGATTGGAACGAAACATGCCAGCAGCGCGATTCTGTACCTCGAGTTTGCGAGCGCTCTGGATCTCATAGACTATCTCCCGTTGCCGACTGGGAAATCCGTACGGATTGTCCGGAGATGATCGAATCCGGCGGATTTACGATGATCGACTCTTCGCCCTGCAGTCCTCCGACGATCTCCATCCGATCGCCGAAATCATGGCCCGGCGTTACGGGCGTCAACACAGCCTTGCCATCTTTCACCACCGCTAACCGGAGCCCTTCTTTGCGAAACAGCAAGCTGTTTACTGGGACGACATATGACGAGCTCGCCGCCGGCAGTTTGACATGAACCTCCGCGTAAGAGCCTGTGAGCAGCACACCTGTGGGATTCAAAACGGCGATCTCAACCAGCAAAGTGCGCGAGGCCGGATCGATCGCCTCGGCAGTGCGCACCAGACGCCCTTGAAAGCGGCGCCCCGGAAACTCGGCTAAGGTCAAATCCGCAGTCAGTCCCGGCTTTGCGGCTTGCGAATATGCCTCCGGAACGTTGACATAGACGCGCAGTCTGTCAGGCTGGGCAATGTCAAACAGGTCGGTCTTCGAGCCCCCGCTGGCGCCGGCGTCGATCAGATCTCCGATATCGGTCTTGCGAGCCGTGATCACTCCGGTGAACGGAGCGTAGATCTTCTCGAACGACTGCAACTGCTGCAGCCGGCTTACGTTCGCTTCGTTCGCCCGCACGGTCGCCTTATTTGCGGCCAAAGCGCCAGTCGCATTGTCAGTTTCCTGCTGAGAAACAGAATTTGACTTGAGCAAGTCCTGATAGCGGTTGGCGGTGATTTCCGCGAGATGCAGGTTCGCCTGGGCGGTACCCAGGTCGGCCCGCGCCTGCTGGAGTTGCTGGTCGACTTCCGGCGTTTCTATTTCCGCGAGAAGTTGTCCCTCCTTCACGTGCGCGCCGATGTCCGCATACCACTTCTTCAGATACCCGTTTGTCCTCGCGTAAATTGGAGCGCTGATGAAGGCTTGCACATTCGCGGGAAGCACAACTTCTTCCGCTTCGGCCGTTCGTTCCGGACGGACGACGGCGACCATCGGGAGCGCCATTTGCGCGTTTTCTTTCCGCAGCGTCGTCCGAGCTGTGACCCGAGGCAAAATGCCGAAGGTCAAAGCTCCCCCAACCACCACCGCCACCACGATCGCGGCTACCCAGTGTTTGGCCGCGGGCTTCTGCGTTTGCTTTGGCTCTTCAGGCATCGTCACTGTTTTCTCTGCACCTGTTTCAACTGGCATACTCCCCCACTTTCTTACCGGGACTCTTGAAGATTCGATTCGTTTTCCTGCCCATCCGCGCTGCGGCGGGACCCGTGCAGCACGCTGAACAAGGTTGGCACGAACAGCAAAGTTGCGACCGTCGCAAAGAGCAGACCGCCGATCACCGCGCGGCCCAGCGGAGCATTCTGCTCGCCACCTTCGCCCAATCCGAGAGCCATCGGGACCATGCCAATGATCATGGCCAAGGCAGTCATCAACACCGGCCGAAATCGCGTATATCCCGCCTCGAGCGCAGCTGCCATCGCGTCTTTTCCTTCCTGCATCTGTTCGGTCGCAAAACTCACCACCAAAATGCTGTTCGCCGTGGCCACGCCCATGCACATGATGGTTCCCGTAAGCGCTGGCACGCTGACCGTGGTGTGGCTAACGAAGAGGAACCATGCGATTCCCGCCAGAGCCGCCGGCAGCGCCGAGATGATGATGAAGGGATCAAGCCACGACTGGAAATTCACCACGATCAGCAGGTACACCAGCATGATGGAGAACGCCAGTCCGGACAGCAGGCCGATATAAGACGACCGCATGGTCCGTACTTGCCCGCGCACAATCACCTGCGACCCACGGGGAAGCGAACTTTGCGTCTCCGTGATGATCTGATTAATCTGGCGCGCTACCGCGCCCAGATCGCGGCCTTGTACCGAGCCATAAATGTCGATCACTGGACGAATGTCATAGTGCGAAACCACCGGCATATGTACTTGCCGCGTTACCGAGGCCAGACTGCCCAATATCTCTGGCGGGGCTGCCGGGTTGGTTCCAGTTACAGGAATGTTCTCAACGTCCTGCAAGGTTTGAATCCGGTACTGCGGTGTTTGGGTAGCGATCGAATAGCTGACGCGGTTCTTCGGATCGAGCCAGAACGTTGGCGAGGTCTGGAAGCTGCCGCTGAGTGAGACCAGCAGATTTTGCGCAACGTCGTGCTGCGTGAATCCAATTTCATTGGCTTTGGTGCGGTCGACGTCAATATAAAGTTCGGGCTGATCGAAAGGCTGTTGAATCCGCAGATCTGCGGTGCCGGGGACGCCTCGGATCTTCTGCAGCACATTGTCGGCGTAGCGCCGGTTTCCCTCCAGATCATTGCCGGCCACTTGGATGTCAATCGGAGCAGGCAGTCCGAAGTTCAGGATCTGGCTGACGATGTCGGCGGGTAAAAACGAAAACGTTACTCCCGGAAAGCGTTCCGCCAAACTGACCCTCAGGTCGTGCACATACTTGTCGGTCGGCCGATGGTCGGTTGACAGACTGACCAGTATGTCCGCGTCGGCCGGCCCGATTGGCGCCGAGTTGCTGTAGGACAGGTTGATGCCGCTGTACGGAATCCCGATGTTGTCGATGATGCTTGAAACTTCCGCCGGCGGAATCTGCTGGCGGATCGACTGTTCTACGAGGTCGCACAGTCGCGCCGTTTCCTCAATGCGAGTCCCGGTAGGCGCACGGAGATGCAGCTTGAACTGGCCGCTATCAACGCTAGGGAAGAAATCCTGCCCGAGGAACGGGATCAGCAACGCTAGAGAGACGATGGAAAAAGCCAGCACTCCCACCAGAAAAGCTCTCCGATGGTTCAGGCAACCCTCCAACACCCGCTGGTAGCGCTCCCGTAGATGTTCGAAGGCTTCCTCAAAGCGAATTTGGAGGCGAACCAGAGGGTTACGGCTCGACCCAGATATGTGCCCAGCTTCCTGTTCGTGCCCACGCAACAAATACTTAGCCATGGTCGGCACCAATGTTCGCGAGAGCAAATAAGAAGCAAGCATGGCGAACACAACAGATTCCGCCAGTGGCACGAACAAATATCGAGCGACACCGGTCAGAAAGAACATCGGAACGAACACAATGCAGATGCAGAGTGTCGAAACAAATGCAGGAACCGCGATCTGCTGCGCGCCATCGAGGATCGCCTGCTGAATCTCTTTGCCCTGCGCGATATTTCGATTGATATTCTCGATTTCGACCGTGGCGTCGTCGACGAGAATCCCGACCGCCAGAGCCAGCCCGCCAAGGGTCATGATGTTGATCGTTTCGCCCAGCGCGCTGAGTACGATGATCGACGTCAAAATCGACAGCGGGATCGAAACCGCAATGATCAGAGTGCTGCGCCAGCTTCCCAGGAAAATCAGGATCATCAGGCCAGTCAGGCACGCGGCAATCGTCGCTTCCTTGATCACTCCGTCAATCGACGCGCGCACAAAGACGGACTGGTCGGCCAGCGGCTTGATGTCGAGTTCCGGCGGCAGGCTTGCCTTGATCTGCGGAAGCAGCGACTTGATGCCGGAGATAACATCTAGCGTCGAGGCGTTGCCCGCCTTCTGAATCGTCAGCAGAACCGACCGCTGCCCATCCACGCGCACAATGTTCGTTTGTGGAGGAAATCCATCCCGCACCCAACCAACATCGTGGATGTAAATGGTGCTGGTGCCCACCGTTTTGATCGGCAACTGATTCAAACCCGCGATGTCGGTGGGGCTGCCGTTGATATCGACGTCATATTCCTTCGATCCGATCTTCGCTGTACCTGAAGGCAGAATAAGATTCTGCGCACTGATGGCGTTGACCACATCGAGCGGCGACAGGCCTTTCGATTGCAGCGCAGCCGTGTCCAGGTCGATTTGCACCTGCCGCTGCTTGCCGCCATATGGATAAGGAACCGACGCACCGTCCACTGTGATCAGCCGCGTACGGATGAAGTTGAGCCCATAATCATTCAGTTGCTGCTCAGAGAGCTTCCCGCCAGAAAGCGCGAGCTGCAGAATCGGCACGCTGGACGCGCTATAGCTGATGACCAGAGGAGGAGTGGTCCCTTGGGGCAACTGCCGCAGCTGAGTCTGCGAAACCGCTGTCACCTGCGCGATGGCTCGCTCAACGCTCGCGGTGGGCTGAAAGAAAACCTTCACCACGGCGATCCCATTGAGCGACTGCGACTCGATATGCTCGATGTTGTCGACGGTGGTTGTAAGCGAGCGCTCGGTCACAGAGACGATGCGGTCGCTCATGTCCTGCGCGTTCAGTCCGTTGTAACTCCAGACAATGCTGACGACCGGAATATTGATATTTGGAAAGATATCGGTCGGCGTCCGGACGATGGAGAACGCCCCCAAGATAAGAATCAAGATCGCAAGCACAACAAAGGTATAAGGCCGCCGCAAAGCGAGCCGGACAATCCACATATCTGCCTCACGCAGGACTCAAATAAAACGCGTCCCGTTCTACTGCTCCTATGAATCGGTGAGAGCGAAATCCCCACTTGCCATGAGTAAGTGCACGCCCCATACCAACTGTCAGACTCCGCGTGGCGCTCTCAGACTTGAAGAAGCGCAAGGGGTTAGCGGCCTGAAGGTGGAGGATCAAAATGTTAGGGATGCACGGCCTGTCGAGGCCTCGACAGCACCCCGACGCACATTAAAGCCGGCGATGCTCCAATAGGAGAGTGCGATTCGAGAATGTAGGATTGAGTACGGAACAGGAAGAGTGGAACTCCGAGCCAGCTTGGGCTCGAAGCGCGCCGAGAAAAACAGCGAGGGAAAAGAAAAGAGCGGGCGCGTGCCCGCTCTTGAATAGACAGTATTCACTCCCCGGCTGGGGTGTCGCTGAACGAGAAAGCTTCCTTATGTCCGCCGAACTGAACCTCCTCGAGAGCTTTCGTATTGTCCGTCGTCGTCCTGGTAGTCAGTGAATCAGATGCGGATGGACGAGCCAGGTTCACGATCTTCGCCGGTGCCTGTGCTACGCTCTTTCCATTCTGGACGAAGCTGACCTCGGCTGTCGCTCCGCTCTCGCTCCACTCCATCGTGTATTCCCCAGGTGCCAGTCGTGTGGTTCCCAGTTGCAACGTTTCTGGAATCACAACACTGTGATGATTCTTGTCTTTTGCAAACGCAGCCACGGTCACCATCAACGAAAACGTCACGACCGCGAGCATAAGGCCTCTAAGCTTTTTCATGGATCATTCTCCTCAAGTTTTAGAAATCCGGGAGCCGAACACTAGCTTTGTCCTTCGGCATCCTCGCGCCATAACATGTGCACGCCGGATTCCACCTTTCAGACACGAAAGAATGTGCGGATCTATTCCGCTCCTTGGGTTATCAATCAATCACTTAGACGGTATTTCCGCTGCCGGCCCAATCCTCACCACGCGACTGAAATGTGCTGCTCAACCCTTTCAGATGTCGGAGGCAGTCGAGGCGTCGACATCTGCGACGCAACTTTCGCACACGCTCGCCTCTGATTCGTTTACAGTATCCGGGTTGAAGCAATACCAGCGTAAAGTTATTTCACGAGGAACAGCGTCGAGAGGGGTTTGGTATCTGTGAGGTGTAGTCAACGGAGGAAATCGTGAAGAATCAAGGGCGATCGCGCAGCAGGGAAGTGGGCTCAGTTTCGCGGCGTACGTTCTTAGGACAAACTGCCGCAGCGGCGATTGGTTTTTCGATTGTTCCGCGCCGTGTGTTGGGCGGCGTGGGCTACGTTCCGCCCAGCGACAAGGTCAATATTGCTTTCATCGGCGTCGGCGCCCAGGGTTTGCGGGTCATGCTGCATTTCTTGCGGGAGCCCGACGTGCAGGGCGTCGCGGTCTGCGACTGCAACAAGTCGGGCGCGGATTATCCGCAATGGAGTACGCATGAGTTCTGCAATTCCGTCCGCAAGTTGCTCGGCGTCAATAGCGGCTGGGATTGGCTCAGCCCTGACCAGCCCATTCGGTTGTCTCACTCGCTCGCTGTTACCGGTGGCGTCGCCGGCCGCGAACCATGCCAGAAAATCGTAGACGGCTACTATGGTACTCAGCAGCGGTCCGGCCAGTATCACGGCTGTGCAGCTTATACGGACTTCCGCGAGTTGCTGGAGAAGCAGAAAGATCTCGACGCCGTCGTGGTGTGTACCACGGACAACTTGCATGCGGCCATCTCCGCCGCAGCCATGAAGAAGCGCAAGCATGTCTTCTGCCAGAAGCCTCTGACGCATACCATTTATGAAGCACGCCGCATCGCCGAGATCGCCAAGGAAACGGGCGTGGCCACGCAGATCGCAGTGGGCAACCAGGCGTCCGAAGCCACTCGCTTACTCTGTGAGTGGATTTGGGACGGCGCCATCGGTCCCGTGCGCCAGGTTCAGAATTGGTCGAGCCGTCCCTTCTGGCCGCAAGGACTCGAACGCCCCAAGGAAACTGAGCCGGTGCCCGAAGGTTTGGACTGGAACCTCTGGCTCGGCCCGGCGCCCGAACGTCCTTTCAACCACGCCTATCTTCCTTTTGTGTGGCGTGGATGGACCGATTTCGGTTGTGGAGCTCTGGGCGACATGGGTTCCTACAGTTTCGACACAATCTTTCGGGTTTTGAAACTCGAAGCGCCCGTGAGCGTGGAATCGAGCTCCAGCGACCGCTACGACGAGACTTACCCTCTGGCCTCGATCGTCCGCTATAACTTTCTAGCCCGCGGCGACATGCCTCCAGTGAAGTTCACATGGTACGACGGCGGTCTGAAGCCAGCGCGGCCGGAGGAACTGGAAGAAAACCGTCCTCTCAAGGGAGACGGCGAAGAAGATGAAGGCCTGCTGTTCATTGGAGACCGCGGAAAGATTCTCTGTAGCTTCAATGGCGGCAATCCAAAACTGATACCCCAGTCGAAGATGGACAGCTACAAACAACCCCCGAAAACCCTGCCACGGTCGCCCGGAAACGAGCGCGAATGGCTCGACGCCTGCAAGGGCGGCAATGTGAAACCCGGTGGGAACTTCGAGTTTGAAGGCCTCGTCACCGAGACACTACTTCTGGGCAACGTAGCCTCTCGCATGGGACAGAAGCTTACATGGGATCGTTCCACCCTGAGCGTGAACTCCGAGGTCGCTCAGAAGTATGTCAAGCCGGAACGCCGCAGTGGTTGGGAACTCTAGCGAACACGCTGCTGAAATGAGGAGGCATCAATGTCTGAACTTTCGAGAAGAGACTTTCTGAAGACTGCGGCAACATACACCGCTGCAGCCAGCTTTTTCTCCGCCGGCGTGCTCGATCTTCGCGCCAATCCCCTGGGCATTCCCATCGGATGTCAGACCTGGCCCGTCAGAAAAATGATCGAGCAGGACTTTCCCGGCACGATCAAGGTGCTGGCCGGCGCTGGATTTCAGATGATCGAACTGTGCTCGCCGGTGGGTTACGCCGACAACGGTTTCGCCGGCCTCGCCAAATACAAAGGAGCAGAACTCCGCAAAATTTTAAGTGACGCAGGAGTCGGTTGTGTGAGCTCTCACTTCGGCATCGACGAACTCAGGAAGGATCAGCCTGCCGCGATTGCCTGGGCGAAAGATGTAGGCCTCACCCAAATGCTAGTGGCCAGCCTCGACGGCCCCAAGAACCCGACGATGGATGACGTCAAGCGAGCCGCCGACGAGTACAACAAAATGGGCGAGCAGGCCGCAAAGGCGGGCATCCAGCAGGGACTGCACAACGAAAACTTCGAACTCTCGACGGTTGACGGCAAGCGTACCTATGACGTGCTGTTCGATCTCCTCGATCCCAAGCTGGTGAAGTTCCAGTTCCAGGTTTCTACCATCAGCCGCGGCTACGATGCTGCGGAATATTTCACGAAGTATCCCGGCCGCTTCATTTCCATGCACGTGCAAGGCTGGTCGGCGGAGACCAAGAAAATAGTGCCGGTGGGGCAGGGCTCTTTGGATTGGAAGAAAATCTTTACCGCAGCCAAGACTGGCGGCATAAAGAATTACTTCGTCGAAATGGACCTGGAAATGATGAAAGCCAGCGTTCCCTACCTTCACAATCTGCAGGTCTGACGACGATTTAAATTCCGCGGCCGCTGGATTAGTTTGTGCTGGGGCGTGCGGTTGGCTAGGGCTTCCAATCGAAGAGATACGCCGAGAAACCCGTGGGACGCACCACGTCGAACTGCAAGTGCCGCGGCGATTCGGACTGGCTAAATGCCAGTTCTACCTTCGTCTCACTACCGGGCGCGGCGTCTGGCATTTCCACTTCCTGTCGCTCAACCGGAATGTTGCCCTGGCCGAAGAACAGACCTCGCAGCTTGTACCCGCGGAGTGTGTACATCGGAAGATCGCCGCGGGTTTTGATCCGAATGTAAAACTTGTTCCCGTCGCGTTCGACCCTGAGCGATTCAATCGGGCTGGACTCGCTCCTGAGAACTTCATACGACGCCTTCCGCGCGCCATATACATCAACCACGCCGTGGACTCGCTGCTGCAACGAGCCCACTCCACGATCTCCCATGTGAGTACGGTAGTCGTTGTAACAGAAGAAGATTGCTCCGGCGACAAAATCCTTCGAGCGGATCGCCGCGTCGTGGGAGCGCAGGATTTGCATCCTTTGCTCATCGCCTTCCGGCCGCTCGGGTGTGCAGGCACAATACCCGTATTCAGAAACAACGATGGGCTTGCCCGGGAATGCTGCGTGAATCTGATCTAGATAATGCGCTGCGTCCGCCGCCGTTCCAGGAGCCCATGTCCCGTAGTATTCGTTAGCCTCGACAAAGTCCATCAGCCCGGAGACATCGCGCTCCGGCGTGTCGCTCAGCGAGTTTGAAGCGTAGGAGCACAGACGGCCCGGATCCAGCCGCTTGGCTTCCTCGATCATGCGCTTGGCAAACTGGTACGCTGGCGCATTCTGTCCCCAGATTTCATTGCATAGCCCCCACACGACAACCGATGGATGATTAAAGTCCCGAGCAATCATCTCGCGCAATTGCTCGTATGCATTTTGCAGGATGTCTTCATCGGGCTCAGTAGTCATGCCATTGAAAGTGTCCGAACCCCAGGCAGGAACCTCGGTCTGCATCAATATGCCATGCCGGTCACAGTAGTCCAGAACGCGTTTGTCCTGGGGCCAATGAACGCGGGTGAGGATGCAGTTCAGATGTTTCATGTCCGCATGGTCGTGGATAATCCACTCACCTGGTTCTGCCATACCGAACTCGGGATTGCTACCCGCCATACGTTCCACGCCCATCAGTCGCACGCGTTCGCCATTAAGGAAGAACGCGCCATCCCGGATCTCAAGCTTGCGCACGCCGAAGATCGTCGTGAAGGTGTGTCCGCGGCGGCTATCTGCGATTGAAAACTCGAGGCGGTAGAGATGGGGATGATCAAAGTGCCACAGCTTGGCATCGGGCAATGTGGCCCGAACTGTGAGCGTTTCGACTGAGCCCGCCTTGACGGAAAGAGTTTTGCTCGCTGAACCGGTCAAAACGGGCTGAGATTCCCCGTTTTCCTCTCTCGCGACTCGGAAGGAACCCTTGCCGCTCCACGTGTTCGCACTGGTGTTTCGGATGTACACCGTGATCGTCAGCTTCGCTTGTCCGCTGGAGAGGTCGGGCACTGCGTCGACATCGACGCGTTCGACAAATGTCTTTGGAGTGATGAGAAGCTGCACCGGCCGGTAAATGCCTCCGTCATTCGCCCAGTCGCTTGACTGGCCGCGAGGCACCATGTGCTGGTTGAAGGCATTGTCCACGCGGACTGCGATGGTATTGCTTTGGTCCCAATGTAAGAGATTCGTGATATCGAGCGTGAACGCGGTGTAGCCTTTGCGCGCGTGCTCCCCCGCGAGTTTGCGATTGACCCACACTGTCGCGGTATGGAAGACCGCCTCGAACTCCACACGCACGGTGTGCTCCTGCTCACCGTTAGCAGCACACATTCGCGGGAAATCGAAAGTCCGCCAATACCACGCGACGCCGCGATAGCCGGTGAGCGGAGCTTCCACCTGCCAGGTGTGAGGGACGGTGACGGTTCGCCAATCTTCACCGGAGACAGTTGCGCTGTACCACCTGTTCTTCATCCCGCGATCGTCGGGATCGGTGCGGAAGAGCCATCTTCCGCATAGGCTGGCAACCTCTGTGATGCACGGCTGAGCGCCCGTTTCGCTCGCCCATGACTTGGACGCGGCGAGTGCTCCGGCGATGGCGCCGGCGGAACCGGAGATAAATTTCCGACGAGAAGACATGCGAGCGCTTAGTGTGGATTCGACCCGCGCGATAGTCAAACAAAAAAAACGTGATGGAAGAGTTGAGTTATGCTGGATTCGAAAATCGAGAGGACACGGGAATGAAGCGAGCGATCTTGAGGGCACGAACCTTCGCAATCGCAATCATCCTGCTGTCGGTTGCGCCATTTGGTCTGACTCAATCGGCGCCATCGAAAGCAGATATCGAGAAACGCGTGGATTCGACGAAAAGATCGAGATGATCGGCGGCATCAACGACTTCTACACTCGTTCGATCCCCCGACTCAGAATTCCTTCCCTGAAAATGTCCGACGGCCCGATGGGCGTACACGATTATGGGCTTACGACTGCGTACCCGGCCGGCATCGCGCTGGCCGCTTCCTGGGATGTCGATCTGGCGCAGCGTTTCGGCGCCGCCATGGGTCAGGATGCCCGCGCGCGTGGAGTGCATTTCATTCTCGGCCCCGGCATGAACATTTACCGCGCACCGATGAACGGCCGCAACTTCGAATATTTCGGGGAGGATCCCTTTCTGGCCTCGAGAATGGCAGTCTCGGTGATTCGAGGAATCCAGGGTCAACACGTCGTCGCGACGGCCAAGCACTTTGCCGGAAACAATTCTGAATTCGCGCGCATGACTCTCAGTTCCGACATCGATGAAAGAACGCTGCGCGAAATCTATTTGCCTGCCTTCGAAGCCTCGGTGAAGGAGGGACACGTGGGCGCGGTGATGGACGCCTACAACTTGGTGAACGGCTCGTACATGACCCAGAATACCCATCTGAACAACGAAATACTCAAGAAAGAGTGGGGATTTGAGGGCATTGACATGTCGGATTGGGGCGCCACGCACGACGGTGTCGCGGCAGCCAACGGTGGGCTCGATCTTGAAATGCCTTCTCCCACCTTCATGAATCGAGACGCGCTGCTGCCCGCGTTCAAAGACGGCGAGATCTCGGCGGCGACCATCGACGACAAGGTCCGAAGAATTCTGCGCACGGCGATTGAGTTCGGATTCTTCGATCAACCGCAGAGCGATATTGGCATTCCTACCTACAGCCAAGAAGGACGGCAGGCTGCACTCGAAGTGGCGCGGGGCAGCATGGTTCTGCTGAAGAACTCAGGCAATCTGCTTCCACTCGACAAGAACAAAGTGAAGACCATTGCCGTCATTGGCCCCGATGCCTACCCCGCCGTGATTAGCGGAGGTGGCAGCGCGGAAACAAAGCCATTCAACAGCGTGAGTTATTTGGAAGGCATCAGCAATCGCCTGGGGACGAAAGCTAAGGTTTTATATGCGGTCGACGTCCCTCCGCTCGATGAAGTTTTTGAAAACTCGGAGTTCGTTACGGTTCCGAATGGTGAGGCCGGTCTTAAAGGCGAATATTTCAGCAATGAAGAACTGAAAGGGACGCCCGCGCTCGTGCGTACCGACAAGCACGTGCACTTCGACTGGGGAGAGGGAAGCTTCGCGGCGGGGGAACCGGTGGATCATTTCGCGATTCGCTGGACGGGCTATTACGTGCCGAAGGAGACCGGAGATTATAAGTTCTACACCTCCGCCGATGACGGAGTTCGACTGTATGTCGGAGACGACATCGCAATCGATGACTGGCTGCCTCATTCCCAGACACTCGACATCGCTACTCGACACCTGGAGGCCGGGCAGGGGTACAAGATTCGTCTCGAATACTTCGAATCAGTGGGCAGCGCGATCGTCGGGTTCGGCGTGACTCGAGCCGAGGCCTACATCGGCCGCGAAACCAAGCCTATGGCTGCGAAGGCGGACGCGGTGATCATTTGCGTGGGCTTCGATCCCAAGACCGAAGGCGAGGGTTTTGATCGCACGTTCCAACTTCCCGGCGGACAAGACGAACTCATTCGGCAGATCAGCGCCGTCAACAAGAACGTGATCGTTGTGGTGACGGCCGGCGGCAATGTGGATATGACGCGATGGATTGAGAACGTTCCCGCGATTCTGTACGCGTGGTATCCGGGACAGGAAGGTGGCGCAGCGCTGGCGCAGCTTCTTTTTGGCGAGACTAGCCCGTCGGGCAAGTTGCCGGCATCCTTTGAGCGCCGTTGGGAAGACAATCCCACGTTTCACAGCTACTACCCCGAAAAAGGCAGCAGCCGCGTGAGCTACTCGGAAGCCCTGTTCGTGGGCTATCGCGGCTTTGATCGCTCTGACACGAAGCCGCTTTTCGCTTTCGGTTATGGACTTTCCTACTCGACATTTGCGTACAGCAAGTTATCGGTGACGCCACAGACCGGGAACGTAGACCAGCCTGTCTCGGTTTCCTTCGACATAAAGAACACAAGTCATCGCGCGTCGGCGGAAGTCGCAGAACTGTACGTCGGCGATTCCCATGCAAGCGTTCCGCGGCCAATCAAAGAATTAAAGGGCTTTGCCAAGGTAGATCTCAAGCCAGGTGAGACCCGGCGCGTCACTCTCACACTTGATCGCAGAGCATTTTCCTTTTATGACGTCACGAAGAAGGATTGGAGGGCGGAGCCGGGAGAGTTCGCAATTCTGGTCGGCGGCTCTTCCGACAATATCCAACTGCGAGGCAAGTTCACGTTGGCACACTAAGTGATTTGTCCGTAAGTTGTTGAGACTTCGTGGAAGTCGTTGAAAAGTCGTAGCAGAGTCCTGGAAGCTTCAGGACGAGCTTTCTTGCGTCGGATGAAGTATTTGTCGTCCCCGGCGTCGATCGTCGCTGCAAGAGCTGTTTCCGGCCCCGCAAAGGGCATCCTGGGCGAGCAGCGAGAGCCCTTTTCCAGGTCTGAGAATCGTCCGTCCAATGAGTGGTATATTCAACATACCAATATGTACGTACAATTGCGTACTGGTAATCGAAATGTTGTGGCGCTAAGCCGCGGGTATTGAATGACTTAACCGAAGCTGAAGCTCCCGCCAGTCAGGAAACCACAGATCACTTCCATTCAAATGTAGCGACCGCACCCGCCGGCAGAGTGTAGTTGAAGGACTGTCCCTTGGAACTGACGGTGAATGTGC
>PMUM01000101.1 GCA_003166855.1 Acidobacteriaceae bacterium
GCCGACGGCGGGTGGGGCGAGACTGTGGGGTCTTACGATGACCCGACTCTGCGCGGGCAGGGAGAGAGCACGCCTTCTCAGACTGCTTGGGCGATCTTGGGATTGCTGGCGGCTAATGACATTCGCAGCGATTCGGTGGCGCGCGGCATTGCCTATTTGCTGCGCACGCAGAGAACTGACGGATCGTGGGATGAGCCGTTCTTTACGGGCACGGGATTTCCGCGGGTGTTTTATTTGATGTATCACCTCTACCGGGATTATTTCCCGCTGCTGGCGCTGACGACGTACGCGAAGGTGATGGCGAAGGAGAGCAGTTAGCGATTCAGGAGAAGCGTTCAGTTTGGAGGCTTGAGTTCCACCGTCGTCTCTACAGCAATGACAGCTCCATTCAACTCATACGGTCGATATTTCCATTTCTTGACCGCATCGATGGCAGCGGGAGCTAGAGCGTCAGGTCCACTCACCTTTTCGACACTGGATACATTTCCGTCTTCTTCAATATGGAGACGGAAAATCAGTGCGCCAGCCTTCTCAATTCCTGCTGGATATACAGGGTCGACGCGTTCCAGCAGATAAGTTTGCATGACCTCCGGCGTGACTCTCACTCTGGTGACGTACACACATCCCGGCACACCCCCTGGCATCACCTGTCGAATGTCAAGTGCTCCATCCGTGTCCTTGGGGAAAGTCACCTCTACCATGATCTCGTTTGAGAAGGGCCAGGCATGGATAGCGTCCTTGTAGTTCCGGTGCTTTGAGGCTTGAATTGCAGGTTCTCGCAGCGCTGTGGGGCCTTTGAGCACTTTCGCATCGCGCACAGCTCCAGACTTGCGAAGCACCAAGGTTAGGTCGACGATGCGATCGTCTGCTCCGCCTTGTCCCGTCACTGTCGGGGCCGAACCCAGATTCGGAGGAGAGCCCGGACCGACTGCGACTAAGGAAGGGTCGTGACACTGCGCTATGGCACTAGGCGTAAGAAAGCCGCATGAAAACAGCAGAGCAGTCGAGACGAGTCTCAGCGCTTGCATATTCCGAATCTACGCGCAACCGCTCAAGATTGAAAGGGTTAGACAAATGACGAGTCCGCAGATTGGGTGCATCGCGAAGACTCGACCGGTACGATAGAGTGTTTAGTTGAAGCCGTACCCACAGGTTGACTGCGAATGCTAGCTTTTGTCACTGGCGCCACGGGATTTTTGGGCTCTCACGTCGCACGCGTTCTTGCCGATCAAGGCGCAGAGTTGCGGCTTCTGGTGCGGCCTACAAGCAATCTGCGCAACCTGGAAGGTCTGAAAGCTGAGACCGCTACCGGGGATCTGCGCGACGCTGCTTCCCTCGAAAAAGCGATGGCGGGTTGCGATACCGTGTTTCACGTCGCGGCCGACTACCGGCTGTGGGTGCGCGATCCGGAGGAGATGTACCGGTCCAATGTCGAGGGGACGCGGGCGATTCTGGAAGCGGCGCGGAAGAATGGCGTGCGGCGCGTGGTGTATACATCGAGCGTCGCCACCATGGGGTTCACCAGTAATGGACATCCTGCGGATGAAGATTCTCCGGTCGCGCTGGCCGACATGATTGGCCACTACAAGCGGTCGAAGTTTATGGCGGAGCAGTTGGCGCTCGAGGCCGGGCGCAGCGGGATGCATGTGGTGACGGTGAATCCGACGACGCCGGTGGGGGAGCAGGATGTGAAGCCTACGCCGACCGGGCGGATTGTCCTCGACTTTCTGAAGCGCAAGTTTCCTGCCTATGTGGAAACGGGTTTGAACCTGGTGGATGTGAGGGAGTGCGCGCTGGGACACGTTGCCGCTTTGGAAAAAGGGAAGACGGGTGAGCGCTATATTCTGGGCGGAGAGGATCTGACGCTGAAGCAGATTCTGGATACGCTGGGTCAGATCACCGGGCTGCCTTCGCCAACGATCAAGCTGCCTTATTTCTTTGCGTTTGCGACCGGAGTCATCGACGAGGCTTTCACCGGAAGACTGTTGAAGCGGGAACCGCGGGCCACGGTCGATACTGTGCGGATGGGGAAGAAAAAGATGTTCGCGAGTTCCGCCAAAGCAGAGCGCGAGTTGGGCTGGAAGATCGTTCCGGTGGAAGGGGCGCTGCGGCGGGCGGTGGACTGGTTTAAGGGCAACGGATATGTCTAGAGTTGCGATCGTCGCGGCGCTGGAACGCGAAGTGCGTCCGCTGGTGCGGACGAAGGAGTGGCGCGTCAGCGAGAAGGTCGTCGACGGACGACGCTTCCGGTTTTTCGAGAAGGGCGACTTCGTGTTGGTTTGCGGCGGCATTGGGGCCGAGGCGGCGCGGCGGGCGGCCGAGGCGGTGGTCGCGACTTACGCGCCGAAGGTGATTTATTCGGTGGGCTTTGCCGGGGCGCTCGATCCGGGGCTCAAAGTGGGGAGCATCGTACAGCCGCGGCGAGTGGTGAATGCGGGTGACGGCAGCAGCGTGAATCTGAATCGCGGGGAAGGCGTGCTGGTCAGTTTCGGATCGGTCGCGAGCCCCGAGCAGAAGGCGAGTCTGCGAGATTCGTTTGGGGCGCAGGCGGTTGACATGGAAGCGGCTGCGGTCGCACGCGCGGCTGAAGTGCGGAGAGTGGAATTCGCGGTGGTGAAAGTGATATCTGACGAAGTCGATTTCAGGTTCCCATCGACGGAGCGCTTTGTCGATTCCAACGGCCAGTTTCTGGAGGGGCGATTTGCCTGGTTTGCCGCTTTGCGGCCCTGGCTGTGGCCGCAAGTTGTTCGGCTGGCAGGGAACAGCAATCGCGCCTCGCACGCCCTGAGCGACTGGTTGCGAAAAATGAATGCGGAGCCAGGTAAGACGGGTTCTGGTGCTCGCACCATGGAAGAGGTCAACCGCCGATGAATCGCATGGTGCTTGCTCTGCTAGCGTGGGTCATCGTGACGGTGCCGGCATTAGGCCAGAACAGTCCGCCGACCGTTTACGCCGAAAGCTTCCGGCGAGGTTCGACCCGCATTACCGAGGAGGGGTTCGACCTTAAGCTCACGCCGGAGAATGCGTCGTACCGGGAGCGCGTCAAGGATTCCCAGGGCAAAGATCGTTACGAATTGACGATTGCGCCGGTGATGCCGGGGGGCGACGTCAAGGTCACTTCCTGGAACATAACACTCAAGGATTTGCACCACACCTTCTATCGCAATCTTCTGATGGCGGAGCAGGAACCGTCGGACGAGGCGAAGAATAATGTCTTTTGGCTGAATCCGAACCAGTCGGCCCCGGTGCCGGTGCGAGCCAAGCGGATCATGAAGGTCGAAGATTTTTATATGGTGATCCAAGTGAAGGATCTGCACTTCACGCCGCTGGACTCGCCGTATCTGGATTCGATGGCAATCTCACTGGAGATCACGAATACGGATCCACGAACGAGCCACTGAAAAGCCGTGCATTAACCCGAACATTTCATTGGCGGATCGGGTACGCGCGCAAAAGTGAGCAGGGTGGTTCATCTATAATCACAAGAGGTGTTCTCTTAAAACGCGATGCAATTCTTCCCCTTGCCAGCAGTGTTCGTCGGCGGCGAAATCGTCGACATGATCTCCAACAGTGGCGCGGTGGCCAAGCTGGTATTGCTGGGGCTGCTGGCGTTCAGCCTGATTTCCTGGTCGATCATTCTGACCAAATGGAGCCTGCTGCGGCGGGCGCGCATGCAGAGCGGGCGCTTCGTGCGCGTGTTTCGAAAGGCGCAGCGGTTGCAGGATATTGCGGCCGTGGCCGAGCAGTTCAAGCCCAGCCCGCTGGTCGGTGTGTTCCAAGGCGGGTACGAGGAGTACAAGCGGCAGGCGCAGACTTCGGGCACGATTCGGAACCTGCTGTCGATCCAGCGCGGGATGCAGATTGGGGCCTCGGAAGGGATCACGCGGCTGGAGAGGAATATGCCGTGGCTGGCGATTACGGCTGCAGTGACTCCCTTTGTCGGGCTGTTTGGCACGGTATGGGGCATCATCGATGCGTTTCACGGGCTGGGGACGGCGGGCGCGGCGACGTTGCGGGCGGTGGCACCCGGCATTTCAGAAGCTCTGATTACCACGGCGGCCGGATTGGCGGCTGCGATTCCCGCTGTGATCGCTTACAACCTGATTGGGGCGTCGATCCGCGAGTTTGCCTCGCGCAGCGATGACTTTGCCCTCGAAGTGCTCAACGCGGTGGAGCACACCCAGGCACAGGCTCCGGTCGCAGAAGTGAGGCGCTGATGGCGTTCACGACTTCCAACGGACGCACACAGACGGCGCTGGCCGACATCAACATCACTCCACTGGTGGACGTGGTTCTGGTGCTGCTCATTATTTTCATGGTGACGGCGCCGGTGCTGCAGTCGGGAATCGACGTAAGCGTGCCGAAGACGCGGACGGTGAAGCAGATTACCGAAGAGCGCATGGTGATCACGATCAATAAGGATCAGCGCGTTTTTCTGGGCAATGACGCCATCAACATCAATGAGATTGGGGCCAAGTTGCGGCAGAAGATTCGCGACCCGCGCAATCAGGCTGTGTTTGTGCGGGCCGATGAAAATGTTCCGTTCGGCGCTTTCGCCACGGTGATGGACGCGGTGAAGCAATCGGGAATTACCAATGTCAGCATTGTGACGCAACCACTCGAGCAAAATGGCAGCAAACGCTGATATCTATTTCGAGCGCGAACGCTGGGGCCGCGCGCTGGCGTGGTCGGCCGGTGCGGCGGCCCAGGGCACGCTCGATCGACTGCCCGGCGTCGTGACCGGCCTCGAGGCGCCGGTCCTTCCGGCCACGAGCGAGATGGAACGGGTGGCCGACGACATGTGGTCGATGGGTCTGACGCCCGAGGCCACGGCGATCGCGCTGGTGCGTGACTACCTCAACGAGCGCGGCGTCACGCGCGCCGACGCGCTGATCGGCGCCGAGGGTTCGCGGGTGCTCGTCGCCGGCGTCGTGACGCACCGTCAGCATCCCGAGACCGCGAACGGCGCGGTCTTCATCAACCTCGAAGACGAAACGGGCCACGTCAACGTGATCT
>PMUM01000210.1 GCA_003166855.1 Acidobacteriaceae bacterium
GCACGGCGCTGGGGACGCTCTGCTGAAAATGGTCGCAGGGCGCCTGGTGGCGACAGTGCGCGAAGAGGATACGGTGGCGCGCTTGGGCGGTGATGAATTCATCATGGCGCTGTGGAACGTCACCGGTACCGACGATGCGGCTAAGGTGGCGTTAAAAGTGGTCGAGGCGGTGTCGCAACCCTATGGCATCGAAGGCCATACCGTTCGCATAACCACCAGCGCGGGTATCGCGATCTATCCCGTCCACGGTGAGGACGCGGACACGCTGATGAAGAACGCGGATCTGGCTTTGTACGAGGCCAAGCGCGCGGGCAAGAACGCCTGTCGAATCTCGGAGCGCCCAGACCCGTCAGCGGCGCAATCAGTATGACCCGCCCGGAATCCGCACGCCCTCCCACCAGCCAGCCCGCACCCAAATCCGGAAGTGTGACCAGAAATGTAAGGGTGTAGCGTTTTGCCCTCGTGTCGTATATACCCGTCAACGAATGACCGCTCTGACACGGTCGCGCCGAACTCCGACACTTGCCTTTGTCATTGGGGTATCCGCGGAGGTGGTCCCACCCGGCATTGCGAATCGGGACAAGACGGAATCACTCCCGGTTAGTCGGCAATCCGGAGAGCGCCGGGATAAACCGGCATGTTGTAGGGGATGAAAGAGCCCTACAGGAAAGGAAAGTAGCGAATCCATCCTGGCCTCGAGTCTTGCAGGCGACATCGTGAGGTGTCGCTTGAAGCGTAGACAGAGGTATCGGTGGGCCGGGCTATTGAGCTTCGAAAAGCCGATGGAACAGGATGCCGACTCCGTTCCGAGTGGAGGAAGGCAACACGACAACCACGATAATCGCGAGTGGATTGTCCGGTCCTGATCCTGATGCCCGCTTCGCCGCTACTCATCCACAGTAAGGGCTGGGTCGTACTCTCGCTGCTCCTCTTTCTCGTCACGATGGTGCTGTCCATGCGTCTCACCGCAGCCAGTCCCCCTAGAGTTCCTGCACGGTAGGGACGCTAGCCCCGGATGTCGTGCCCATAGGACTCACGCTGCCCGGATTAGGGGCTAAGCGGAAGTTGTGCCCCCGGGCGGACTCGCAACGACGCTGGCCAGAAGTCGGCTTCTAGGAAGTTTCAGAAGATCGGTAGGGAAACGCACCTGTCCTAATCAATTTGGTGCAAAACTTCGGATAGTCGCAAAAACCATTTAGCAACTGACCGGAGTGCCGTCCTTTATGAAGTTCTAGTGATTACCCATCCTGACGCCTACCCTGTCGAGGTAACGCTCTGGCGTCGTCCCCAACTCTGTGCTCTGGAGCGGGAGATTCATCGTTGCGAACAACGATGTTCGCCATTTTCGCGTCTTTCGATTCAACGAGTTATACAGCAGGCTGGTACGTTACTGGTACAGTAATCATCCCAACCTCAACCGAAGGGGCTGCCAGGGTTGGCGCGTTGCTCCCCGACCAGCACCACAACAAGCAGCGGGATAACACTCTCGCCGCGCTCTTCCCTTCTCTTCACACAGACTGGATCACTTGGCAGCCGGCCTGCGCCTAGCGGAACCGCCGCCTTGCTCGAAATTCTTCCTAGCGAGATTTCTCAGTAAAGGTTCTTCGTCACAGGAATGGGCTGTGAAACGGTGTGGAAAAGAACCCACGTGGTGAGGAATCAAAATCCCACCCTGGTCTCGCCAGGCGGCGAGGTTGGGATGGTCCCGGCGAGTCTCTTCAATGAAGTTAGAACAGTGGTCGCTGGCATGGCCGTCTGTCTTGGTTGATGTCTTGCGAGAGGTAGTGCCAGATGCTGTGGTCGAGTGTACTTGGCGCGATGTTAAGGATTTCGGCCGATTCCAGCACGATGCATTTTATCTCCTCGTAGTCGTCCGTCTGGACACCTGCCATCGCAACGAACTTGCGAACGTGTCGGTCTATCGCAACGGTCGGAATACCCGTCAGGAGCTTGATGTAGTCGAGGGTTTTCGGCCCCACGCCCTTTATTGAGAGGAGAAGTTCGGCGTTCTCTACGACTATCAGCCACCGTCCGAGGTCCACCTCAGTCTGCACTTGTTTATGTAGTAGCAGGCTGGCGATTTCGAGTAGCCGTCGGAGTTTTTCGGGGTGTGACCAGTTGAGCACGTTTGCTGGCGTATGGTTCTCTAGAACCGCCCAGAATGCACCGGTACACGTAGCATGGGGAAACCGCTCAATAACGCTCCGGACTCTCGGGTAGACTACCGTGCGGTAGTTCAAGCCGCACTGCAGGACTGCGTCTGTTAGCGTCGCACCCATGTGCCCGTAAGTGCTTCTGTCTCGGGGCTGGCATTTCAGTTCGGGAAGCGAGCTGATGAATTCCGCTAGTTTGTTCGCGTTCTGAGTGGACATTGGGGTTTTAGTACTCTCCTTGCTGAATTGCGAGCAGCGCTTCTGCTCGGTCGACGCAGTTCGGGCAGGCACCGCAAGGCACGCTGGCGGCCGCCTGGCAGGAATATGTTTGAGCAATTGGGGCCCCAAGTGTGAGGCCGATTGCCGCGACTTCCTTTTTGCTTAGGTTACGGAAGGGCATCTCGACGGTGACAGTGCCGTAGTCAGACAGCATGCTCTCAAGCCTGTGAAAGAACTCTGCCGAGCAGTCGATCTCTTTTGCGTGATTGCTATTTATGAAGGCCGAGAAGAGCCGCGTGTACCCGCGCGCTTGAGCGAACGCCGCCCCCACCGTCAGCATCAGCAGGTTCCGGTACGGCAGGTAAAGATCGTCGCCGGTGACGTCGTCTGACCAAAGATCTGGAGCCGTGATCAAAAGAGAACGGCAACCTTTGTAGATGTCCCCGATTCGCACCGTTTCGATCCGCTCCTTGGCGTTCGTCGGTAGTACTTGTCTCAGGGTTTTCAGTTCCATTTTTCTGCAGTGCTGCCCATAATCGATAAAGAGGGGAGTGAACTGAACGCTCTTCTCCGTCAGCCAATAGGCAAGGGTCGTCGAGTCGAGTCCGCCTGACGCGAGTAGAATCCCCGGTTCTTCTCTTGGCTTAGTCATTGAGCACCTTCGACGCAAGGGTGAAGACGCCTGCGATCACTTCGTCAAGGTCAGAGGACACGACATTCGGCAGCTGCGTCAACATGAGATTGGAGGCACGGCCGTAGGGGTCGTACACCAATGTCGGCATGTTGCGTTCGAGCGCTAGGCCGATCTCAATCAGTGTTCCGGGGTCGTCGTAAAGCATGACGGCTACCATCAGGCGGCACTCCTGCAGCATGGTCATATCGGCCATCGCAATTCGTGACTTCTCCGCTGGAGGGTCTTCTGCTCTCATCTGTCCGTTTTCTCGAATTGGCATCCTGGGGGTGAAATTGTGATATTCAAGCGCCTCTTTTAGCTCCTCGATCGGTTTGCGGTCGACCCAATCAAAGTCCGGAGCGGCGATATAGACATTTATTGCGGGCCTCCTTTCCCAGGGCAGTTGTACTCCTGAGAGCTCCCTAATCTCTCCTGGGTCGATACGGAGAACCGCCGTGGCAGCGTCCTGTATTTCTTCCGGTTGGATGGTGGATGCGTACTCCGCAGCTATGCTTGACGCGTAGTTGAGCGCTGCTCTTGTCCCGTGTCGGTGCCTTAGGGCGACGAAGACTGCGTTAAAGCAGTCGCCCACGCCGACCGAATGGAGTATCGGCCTAACCTGTGCCGGAACGGTTACAACCGTGCTGGAGGTTTTCGGCCCGAACAATCGCGATCCCCCACGGTTTTCCTTGAGCAGCACAGTATTGCAGAATGGGAACAGTCTTTCGCATAGCGTGTCGGGAGAACTCTCATACTGACTGCTAAATCGGAGGCCTGAGGTCGAGATGATGATTGTCTCAAACGGGCGCCCGAGTGCGCTCAGCTCTGCTAGGTTATCGGGGCCGAAGTTAATGTCTGCGTAAACCCTGGCCGTGGTCTTCCCGCACTGGGTACGCGCAGAGGGAAGGTTGGAGCACTACGCTGGACGGATTGCGATCTCACCAACCAAACCTTCAATGTCCAGCACTCCTACTATTGGCGGCGAGGAGGATATCTCAAGTCGACCAAGACGGAAGCCTCGGCAAAGCCATTGCCGATGCATCCGGCACTGAAAAAGGCTCTTCTGGAGTGGCGAGGCCAGAGCTTGTATGCAACCGAAACGGATTTTGTATTTCCGTCGCTGCGCAACAAGGGAAGGAAGCCACTCGACCTCGGCGCGGTGCTGAACCGGATGATCAAGCCGGCGTTCGCGAAAATCGGAATCGCGGGCGTTGGCTGGCATACGTTTCGGCATTCGGTGGGGAGCATGTTGGCCGACATGGGAGAGCATCAGCTCACCATCCGCGACTACTTGCGCCACAGCAACCTCAACGTTACCAACCAATACTTGCAGGCGACATCGAAGACCAAGCGTCTCGCTCAGGACAAGCTGGTCGACGCGATCCTGCCCAGCGGATCACTGTCTGCAAGCAAATCCCACCTGGTTCAGTAAATCCTCCAAGGAGATTCCTTTGCGCAGGTCGACAACGATCTGCGAACGAATCTCGTTTGGGGGTCGGAGCGCTTATTGGACCCAAATGGACCCTGATTTTCAGAAGGGGGTTTGGGCAACTGATTGAAAGAAATGGTAGGCACGAGGAGACTCGAACTCCTGACCTCTACCGTGTCAA
>PMUM01000189.1 GCA_003166855.1 Acidobacteriaceae bacterium
CTTTTTATAGAACTCATCATGGTGGCATCATGGTTCGGCGCCCCGCCTGGTCCTTCGAGCTTAGACCCCGAATCGCCCGCGCCTTCACTTCAGCGAACTTAGCCCGGGCTGCAGCCACGAGAACAGGAACCCCGACCACTCCGGAAATAGTTGCGTGATCAGCCCCAGCACCGGCGCCGCGCCGTACCCCACAACCTTGAACCAGAACTCGGACCCCAGTTCTCCCGGATTCGTGTTGGTCACATGACTCAACGTGGCGTCGCGATGCATATCCGCGTAGACGAACACCACCACCGCGCCGAACGCACCAAATAAAGAAAGCAGAACCCCGCTCAGCAACGGCCGCGGATCAAACGGATAGCTCGACACCGCAAACGTCGCCGCCACGAAAAGATACACGCCACCCAGCACGATGGTCCGGATCCGCCCCAGCAGGTTTTGCGCGTACCCCAAATACGTGAGGCACACCAGCTCTTCCGCGTTTCGGATCAGCTCATTGGGCGACGGCGCGGGACCCTGTCTGTGATCGTCATCCCCCTTGCCGGCCGGGTCCACTTGGACGAGCGAGTGTTGTTCGATCCTCGAGGCCGGGACCAGAAGCTCGGTCAAGACGACACCCGTGGTCTCGGCTACTTGTTTCTGAAATGCCTCAAAACCGTCCAATCCCGCGGCCTTCGGGTCGTTGTAGTTCTTGGAATACCACTTTCCGAAGTTCATTCCCGCCACACGGCTCGCGTCGACAGACTTGGAGCAGATCTCAACCCCGGCAAACGCAACCCGCTCCGCCTCGGACTTGGGCGCAGTAAACAAACTCAACGACGTGTGCAGATGATTCAAGCACTCCAGCTGCCGCGAAAGCAGCTTGTAGCGCACGTCGAGCACGTTCCCGCTCATCTTCCACACGCTGCCCCACGAGAATCCGTGGAGCGCTCCCAGAGTGCGGCGCAGCGCGAGCCGGTCGAGAAATACCAGAAGCTGCCGCGCACAGCTCCAGGTTCGCCAAATCTGCCAGGCTTCCACCAGGATCAGGCTGAAATAGAAGTCCAGCCAGAAGCAATAGATCAACGCGTACTTCTTCGCTCCCAGACTGCGGACTGGCACCTCGCCCGCCAGTCCGGCCGCCAGCAACGCGAAGCCAGCGAACAGAATCAGCATCAGTTTCACGTTGTCCCAGGTGAGCGGGGTTGCGATCCGTTCTGCAGGCTTCGCCGCGTTCTCCTGGCTGAACATCGCCAGCTTCAACTCATCCTCTCTCGGCCCACTCCGGATCTTGATTCCGAGCGTCGAGAGCGGCGGAAGACATGGCCGATCGGGCCCGAACAACGCCAGCCCGTGCAGCGCATACCAGAACCAGACATAGAGTCCCGCCGTCATCGACAGGAAAGGAACAATGGGCGACACGCCGCTGGTGAGATTCATCGAGCGCCAGTAGACAAATGCGCGACTCGCCAGCAACAGAGCACCTTCGAGCGGGTGGATCCAGGTGCGAAAGAACGCCCACAGGAGTATGCCGAACAGTAGCAGCGAGAAACCTACGCGCCATACGGAGCTTGCCACCAGCCGACCCGCATACCCGTTCAACCTTCTGGTTACGACGATGTTCACCACCATCGCGATTGCCGCCACGACACATACGAAGACCACCGCATCCCACACCACTGCGGTATTCGTAGGAGGACTTGGCATCGCGGAGAATATTCCACAACCCCATCCCGCAAGAAGGGCGGCCTGCCCGACAAGGTAACTCCCAATCAGCACGAGCCCCGTGTGCCGGCGGCTGCTCGTGGCAAAGTGCGCGCGGAACGCGGGCTTCGCCGTAAACGATGCGAACTGGCAGCACAGCGCGTGAAACAACGCGAACCCGCATAATGCAACCAGCAACACCATCGTGCTTCGGGGAATTGGCGGCCATCTCAATTTCCCCGCAGAAATCAGACTCTGCGGTTGCACGTTGATGGACGCATTTCCCGCCCAATCACCATCTCCAGGGCGCGGTGGTAGCGTGCGGTCATTGAAAAACCCCAGTGGCCATGTACCGTTTCGTGTGATCACCGACAGCCACGCCGCCGGTCTGCAACGCGCCGCCGGAGAGTCCGTTTCGCAAGGCTTCGACTCTGTCCAATAGGGAGGAGAATAATCAGGCAGAGGCGCATACGCTGCCGCGTTTGGCTGGCACAGCAGAGGCGGCGCGAAGACCTCTGCGTCACGAAATTCGCAGCTCAGCCGAGGCGTTCCCCCGCCCGCTCGCGCCAGTGACTGAAGCAACAAACGCGAAGCAATGTACGTCCCTTCCGTGGAGTTTTCTGGAAACACCCGGTGGGAGTGCGCCTCGTAGGGTGGCAGCGCAGTCCAGTCTCGCGCCCAGGAGAACAACGGATAGGTCGACAGGGTCATGACCCCGCTGAGCGCCATCGCATCCTGTCCTCTCTGGAAGAGCAAATCAGAATTCATGATCACCACCCGGGCTTCCGGATAGTCGCGCCGCAGGAAATTCGCCAGGAACAGCGGATCCAACGTGTTGCTGCTGCGCAGAACCACATATTGCGCATGGTGCGCCCTGAGCGCCTCTACGATTCCCAGCAATTGTGCTTCTTGCGACAACGGCGTTTGATTCCCCGCATACGTCCGCACCGTGTCGTGTTGCTCTCCTCCCGGATCCGCCAGGTCGGTCGGCAGACTCTTGCGCTGCTGGTTTTCTTGGTTCTGTTGCGCCGTTGTCGTGCTGAACATCGACTGGCTCTGGTACGCGGCTCGCAGCGTTGAGATATCCCGCGGATAATAAATATTGGTCGCTTTGGGGCAGATGCTGACATCGTGCCTGTTGTCATCCTTCGCCACGATATTGCCGTACGCCGTTTCATCCTCGGAAAGAATCGCTATATTCGTCGCATCGGTGGTTCCGTCCGGTTGTCTCCCCACCCACCAGCAGAATCGGTCCAGGGTGGTCTCGTCATCCTGAAGAAAACTGCGAAAATCAATGCCGTCCGTCTTCGCAAACTGCCTGCCGCCCTCCCGGCTGGTGGCACTCCCCGTATAGATTGCGAGTTTCGTGCCTCCATTGAACTGGCTCACCAGGTTGTCGGCGGAAAGCAATTCCCCTAACGAGGGCAGCGAACCTGAAAATGTCGGCCCCAGAATGGACACGCGCGAACCCTTCGTCCCGTGCCTTTGCAACGCCTTGATCCACGCCACCGCGTTCTCGAATTGCTTGCGGTGGATGCCACGTGTCGGTTCCTCGCCGACAATGAAAATAATCAACGCTTTCTTGTAAGGCGTATAGGGCGTGTAAGGTGCTCCAGTTGTCTCTTTGGAGTTTCGGAATAGCAAAATTCCCGGTTGATCCTCGCGCTTCGTCTTGCGATCGTCAGCATCGTCCTGATCCTTCAGCAGAGCCAGAGCTGGCTCCTCGGTCTCCCACGGCAACCACGAGGAATCATATTCGTAGTCTTCATCCTGCGCCCCTTGTTGAATGGCCTCAATGAAGCGATCAAACAGAAGCGAGAAATGGGTATGCAGCGGGTCCGGAACAGTGGCAATCACAAAGGTGGGCTGAAATTCAGGATCGGGCTGGGAGGACGTCGCTGCCTGGCCACCGGGTTCGTAGCACACATCCGGAGCGGCAACGTTCTCGTGCAGGAAGAAGTGTTCCAGCAACGAAATTGAGTCGGCGCACTGCGGCTGCGCGCCTTTTGGAGGTTTCGACTGGACGGCGCTCTTTGCGCCTTGCCGTCCCGCGGCTGCACTTCCCGCTGGCTTGCTCCCCGGTTGCGAAGAGATTCCCACCGCCGCCACTATGGCGACGGCAGCCGCGGCTCCCCATGCCAGTTCTTGTTTCATTGCGTAATCTCATTCCGGGGGGAAGGGACAACGCAGAGCTGAAAAGCCATGGCCGAATTTCGACACGGCCGCATCATGCCCGCAAGACGTTGCAACAGGTAACACCCCGCGCCCGCCCGCGGGAAAGAAAACCGCATCTTGTTCTGATTTCGTAACGGCCTGAGCCTGAGCCTGAGCCTGGCTCGTCCACCCTTCGCGGTTTTTCGTAGGGATTCCCAATCCAATGATGCTCATTTCACCCCAAGCGTTGCGCGGGCCCCCTTCCCACCCACCCGCCGTTTCCTCCCATCCACCTCCCCATTTCCGCTATTGAATTCATCCCCGGGCATTTAGGGTCAAAACCGTTGCGCCCCCGGGAGGGGTCTGTTAGCCTTTTTCGAGGACTTTCCCTATGGCGTAGCGCCGGTATCTTGCTGGCTGTCGCGTGGGCGTCTCGCCCACGCCGCGTGCATCGTCGCAGGTCCCGCTAGATTCAAAGTCCCAGGGTTTCTGTAAGCCGCGCGATCAGCGCGCGCAACCGAAGTCGATACGCGCAACGAAGGAGATACACAACTTGGCATCAAAGAACCGTTATTTATTCACTTCTGAATCCGTGACTGAAGGCCATCCCGATAAGATCGCCGACCAGATTTCCGACGCTATCCTCGACGCCTGCCTCACTGAAGACTCCAGCAGCCGCGTCGCCTGCGAAACGCTCACCGCCACCGGCCTCGTCGTCATCGCCGGTGAAATCACCACCAAGGCCTACGTCGATTTCCAAACCGTCGTCCGCGGCACCGTCGCCTCCATCGGCTACGACAACGCCCTCTACGGTTTCGACGCCAACACCTGCGCCGTGATATCGAGCATCAACAAACAGTCCGGCGACATCGCCATGGGCGTAGACACCGGTGGCGCCGGCGACCAGGGAATGATGTTTGGGTATGCTTGTGATGAGAATTTGGAGTTGATGCCGACTCCCATCTCACTGGCGCACAAGCTGACCATGCGGCTCGCGCAGGTTCGCAAGAACGGAACGCTTCCCTTCCTTCGTCCTGATGGAAAATCTCAAGTCACAGTTGAATATGATGCGAACGGCAAGGTGCTTCGCGTTGACGCGGTTGTGATTTCGACGCAGCATTCCGAGAACGTTGGTAACGACGAGTTGCGCGCGGAGATTTTGAAGCATGTGATTCAAGCTGTGATTCCCGCGCATCTGCTTGATGAAGACACCAAGTACCACATCAATCCTACAGGACGGTTTGTGATTGGCGGGCCTATGGGCGACACGGGTCTGACCGGACGCAAAATTATCGTCGACACTTACGGGGGGATGGGACGGCACGGCGGCGGGGCGTTCAGCGGAAAAGATCCGACCAAGGTCGATCGCTCGGCGGCTTACATGGCGCGCTACATTGCGAAGAACGTGGTCGCGGGCGGGCTCGCAGGGCGCTGCGAAGTGCAGCTGGCTTATGCGATCGGCGTGGCCGATCCGGTCAGCGTGCTGGTTGAGACGTTTGGAACGGCGAAGGTCGATCCTGAGATTATTCCGGATCTGATTCGCGCGCACTTCAAGCTGACGCCCCGCGGGATCATCGAATCGCTTAATTTGCGGCGGCCGATTTACAGGAAGACTGCGGCGTATGGACACTTCGGGCGCAGCGACGCGGACTTCACTTGGGAAGCCACCGACAAAGCGGCGAAGCTCGCCAGCGATGCCGGGTTGCGGGAGCCGGCCGGACAGACGGTTCGCAAGTAGGATGGGAAATCCCCACTTCTCGCGCAAAGGACGCGCGAGAAATGGGGCACCCGGTTTTAACCACAGAGGACACAGGGGACACAGGGGACACAGAGGAAAAGCACTGGAGTGTCATGTGTGGAGTGGCCGAAGGGCTCAGTCCAAATGGGGCAATCGGTATCCTGACCGTGCAGAAATTTTCATGTATTGTTGCGGAAAAGATACGGGGCTCGAATCCGTAGTCATCCATTATCATTAGCTATCAACCTGGTTTCTGCGCTTTCGGGCGCGCCACATAGGAGAAGCATGTCAACAGCAGCTGTGAATTGCGACATTAAGAACGTAGAACTGGCCGACTTGGGAAAGAAGCGCATTGAGTGGGCGAACCAGTCCATGAAGGTGCTGCAGATTATCCGCAAGGAGTTCATCAAGAACCAGCCGTTGAAGGGCATCCGCGTGTCGGCGTGCCTGCACGTGACGGCCGAGACGGCGAACCTGGCGATCTGCCTGCGCGATGGCGGAGCTGACGTGGTGCTTTGCGCCTCGAACCCGCTGTCGACCCAGGACGACGTCGCCGCCAGTCTGGTCCGCGACAGCAACATTCCCGTTTTCGCCATCAAGGGCGAGGACAACGACACGTATTACAACCACATCCTCGCGGCGATCGACCACAAGCCGCACATTACTATGGATGACGGCGCCGACCTGGTTTCGATCCTGCACACCAAGCGCACAGATGCTCTGACCGATGTGATCGGGGGAACGGAAGAGACCACCACCGGAGTCATCCGGCTGCGCGCGATGGCGAAGGAAGGCGTGCTGAAGTTTCCCATCGTCGCGGTCAACGACGCCGACACCAAGCATCTTTTTGATAATCGGTACGGGACGGGACAGTCCACCATCGACGGCATCATCCGCGCCACGAATTTCCTGCTGGCCGGATCGAAGTTCGTGGTCGCCGGCTACGGCTGGTGCGGCCGCGGGCTGGCGAGCCGCGCGCGTGGCGCTGGAGCGGAAGTCATCATCACGGAAATCGATCCCACGAAAGCGCTCGAGGCCGTGATGGACGGCTTCCGCGTCATGTCGATGGCCGAAGCGGCGAAGCTGGGCGACGTCTTCTGCACGGTCACCGGCAACAAGAGCGTGCTCACGAAAGAGCACTTCGGCTTGATGAAAGACGGAGCGATCATTTCGAATTCGGGGCACTTCAACGTCGAGATCGACATCCCCGCGCTGGAAAACATGTCGTCGTCGAAGCGCACCACGCGCACCTTCGTCGAAGAGTACTCGCTGAAGGACGGCCGCAAGATCAACCTGCTGGGCGAAGGCCGCCTGATCAACCTGGCCGCGGCGGAAGGGCATCCGGCGTCGGTGATGGATATGAGCTTCGCCGACCAGGCGCTCTCGGTCGAATACATGGTGAAGAACGCGAAGAAGCTTGAAAAGACGGTCTACAAAGTCCCCGACGAACTCGACAAGCGCGTCGCGAAACTGAAGCTGGAGTCGATGAGCATCAAGATCGATAAGCTGACGCCGGAGCAGGAAGAGTATTTGGCGGGGTGGAGTGAGGGAACGTAGTACTCGGTACTCGGTACTCAGTACTCAGAAGTTAGTCACTGCGGGGCGGCGCGAGCTGCCCCGTTTTGCTTTTGGCCAAGTTCACGGGCGCTCTTGGAACGGGTGCCAGATATGCAGGATTTCGACCGCTTCTTCCTTCACGCGATAGGCAACGATGTACGGCAGCCGCTCATGCAGCAACTCGCGCGTCCCATCGATGGCTCCCGGCCTTCCGCGACTTGGAAATTTCTTGAGGGAGAGGATAGCCTCTCGTATGGCAATCACTGTGGACCGCGCAAGATGCGGCTCGTGTTCCCCAAGATAGATATGGATCTGTTGCAGGTCTTCTGCGGCGGCGAGCGTCCAGCGGATGCGCATCAGGACTGGAGCATCCGGTCAATGCGGGCTTCCATTTCGTGCTCGTCCACAAAGTCTCCCCGGTCCGCCTGTTCCACGCCTCTCCGCACGGAGGCGCGAAAATGCGCGTCCCGTTCCAGCAGGCGCAGGGCAGCGTTCTTCACCAACTGCTCGGCATCGGTGCCAGCCTGACTGGCGATTTCGGAGAGCTTTGATTCCTGCTCGGGAGTGAAATGGACTTCCATGGCCGCAGTCTAGCAGAGCGGATGGCCTTGTCAATATTGGATGTGTTCGTGGAATCCCACCCTTCACAAAACGAAGGGTGCGCCACCCGGCGGTCCGACCGGAAGTCGTACCCTTCCCGGTTTGTACGCAGCCGGGGCTTAGGTCGCGATAAACCGGGGACGTCCATGGTGAGCAAAAGTCAGGATAAACCGGGGTCTCACAAGAGATCCAATGGAGCCGTAGAGTTAAACTCTCGGCGAGCTGCGGCACTAAGGTCAACACTTTTCCCCCACAGATTCCTCCGATTTGCCTCGCTCCTTCTCCAAAATCCTTCTACTCGCGTTTCCGTACGTAGCTGTTCTCGCAGCGCATCGTTTAGGAAGATGCGAGAGTAAATCGTACTTGCGAAAATCTCGGCCTGCAATGCGCGGAACGAAAATGCTTCGTCGCGGGACACCCCTTTCGGTTTATGCAGCTCGGGAAGGATATTCTTGACGTGCTCGATACAGCTTCGGAGGTTATAGAATTGCTGAAGCAGACGTTCATTTTGCTTGGACCGTCCAGTGAAAGTTTGCCCTCTGGTTTGGAATGTTCCGGTGATTGCTCTTCTAGTTCTGGTCGTTGTGGTTGGCCGTATGATCGCCTCAGCTGCGCGAACAAATGAGTGGAGCGCCTGAGCCGGGTCTGTGCTCTCGACTCCTTGGATCCACGAATTAAATCCCTTTCTGATACGCCTGTAGTCAAAGCCCGGCTGATGATCGTACACATGCTCCAGACTAACCAAGATGGCGGCCGCACGCTTCAGTTGGGAGTTCGAAACACGCTTATACTTCCTGTATTGCGGATGTTGGCAAGGCGTTAGCCCATGCGTAATTGGTCCGATGTGCAGATGGCCATTCGAAGTGTTCCCTCCTACCATCAACACACTCGAGTTGTAACCGCATCCTCCGAGAATTAGTGCGTAGTGCAATAGTCTCGTCCGGCGCTCGATATTCAAGCGGACGGGCTCGCTTGCTCCAGCATCGGAGCTGTAATGCTGCGCGATAATTACCAGGGAACTTCGCTCGAAGGAATCCGCCTGAATCGTCCCAAGCCAAGTCTTCCAGGTGTTATCGAGGTCAATGGGAGCGGTGGAATCGCCAACAGTCAAGCCGGGGAGCAGCATACTTGCGCCTGGTACTTCGAGGCGTGGGCCGGCAAGCGCTAGACAGCAGAAATCGACGTTGTCTGGCAGTGACATACCACATGATCGACCTTGCCCGTTGGAGAAGTCCAGCGACGAGGATAAACCGGGGACCTGTCCTCATGTTGTGCCGCCATGTTTCCCATTCGAATGAAGTACGGTCTGTAGCAGCGAGGCGGTTTCCGGTGTCAGTTCCCTCATCGTCTGAAGCTGCTGTCCGTTCGTGCAGTCGGGATCGGGAAGGTTCAGTCTGTCTTTCACGGAATTGAAGCGCAGGCGAGCGGCGAGTTGCTGGATGTCAACTTCCATGAGGTCGTGTACGGTCTCCTTTTTTGCGAGAGCATAGAGCGGCGCTTCGTAGGTGTCCTCGCCAATTTGCTTGACTGCGTTTTCCCTGTTCTCGATCGTCGCGACCTCTAGCCTGCCTAGGAGAGTCGGTCTTCGTTCCTTCAGGGCAACGATCCAGAGGACATCGTCAGGCTGCAGCCTCACGAAGTGGGCGCTGGCAGCGAAGGTCAAGGGCTTGCCGAATCCAATCTCTGGGCTGTAAGTTCTCCAGTACTGAAGGAAATGGCGCATCGTTAATTCGCCTCCGGAGTAGCGCGAATTCTATCGCACGGTCGGGTGGGTTGAAAGCACGACTGTTTATGCCGTCCCTCCGGGACTTGGTTCCAGTTTTTCCCGCTGACCCAGGACTGAAGTCCTGGGCTATTATCTGTCGCCGCTTCGCGGCTTGGGTGTTTTTCGCTTCATCATTTACGCGGCCCCTTCGACTCCGCTCAGGGCAGGGCTCTGAAGGGCCGCTCTTCCACCTTTCCCCACCTGAGCATGGGTGAATTCCCAAAATGGGAATTTTGGGCGATTTATTTGTTGCGGGGTATTGCTTTTGGCCGGAAGAGTGTGACATTGTTTAGATGGTGGTAGAAATAGGCGCGGCCCTTGCGGGCCGCGTTTTTCGTTTGGGGCTAAAGGTCTTG
The DNA here is from genome assembly GCA_003166855.1 of Acidobacteriaceae bacterium. GTDB lineage: Bacteria > Acidobacteriota > Terriglobia > Terriglobales > Acidobacteriaceae > Sulfotelmatobacter. The sequence goes on from PMUM01000189.1 coordinate 9,854, forward strand.
GGCATTCGCGGGGGAAGTCCGCGCTTCTAGGGAAGTCAAAATCCCCACCCTCTCGCATAAAACGCGAGAAGGGTGGGGCACCCGGTTGGGGTAGGGATCCCTTCGGCTGCGCTCAGGGCAAGCCTTCGACTGCGCTCAGGATGACAGAACGTCTTAAGCAAATAGAACTCTAAACAATTTTTTCAACAAATTCCTGGATTCAATCCGGAGGAGAGGTGAGGTGTATGAAAAATCGGGGGATGGGGATTAAGCATCCGAAAATTCGAGGAGAGTGGGTGGAGTTGCGGTTCATGATGCGGGCGATTGAACTGGAGCTGCATTTGAACAAGCCTTGGGGAGAAGTAATGCCATATGACTTTGCGGTGGAGCATGAAGGGCAGTTCGTGCGGGTGCAGGTGAAGTCGACGATGTTTATCGATCGGGGAGGGTATTCGTGCACGGTGCGGGGGAGCAATGGGCCGTATGAGGGAGATCCGTTTGATTATGTGGCGGCGTACATATTTCAGGAGGACTTGTGGTACATCATTCCGGCGGAGTTGGTGGTGGGACAGGGGAGCATTGCGCTGTATCCAAAGCTGAAGGGGGCGAAGTACGGTCCTTATAAGGAGGCATGGCATTTGCTGCGGAGGGAGCGTCCGAAGGCGAGGCCGATCGAAATCCAGGCGTGCGCGGAGGAGGTTTCGGAGCCGATTTCGTTGAGGGAGCGGATTTGGCGACGGTTGTGTGGCGCGAGGTAATCGTGCGCGGGCGGACTGTCTCGAGTTGCGTTATAGGAGGCGTGGCTCGAGGCAGTCGGACATCAGTCTGCCGCATCCGATTTAATTTGATCCGCGGCTCAATTCTTAGTACCTTGCTGCTGAACCCTCTCACCAGTCGAGGTGTACGTTGCCCATTTCTGCTGTGGACGCGATCACGCCAGCCGTAGAACACACCAAGCAACAACTGTTCCGGCCGTTTCGCATTGCGCAATGGACCAAGCTCGCGTTCGTCGGGCTGCTGGCCGGGGAACTCGGCGCGAACAGTTGCAACCGCGCCGGCTTTCCTCAGGGCCATCCGGGCTCGACGCCGCACGCCGGGTGGCCGGGATCTTTAGGAATTGATCCGGCGCTGCTGGCCGCTCTGGGCGCTCTTCTCGCGGTCTTAATTGTTGCGGCGCTCGCCGTCGGAATCATCATGCTGTATGTCGGCAGCGTGATGCGCTTCGTCCTGTTCGACAGCATCGTCGCCAAAGAGTGTCACATCCGCTGGAGCTGGAGCCGGCGGCTCGGGCCGGGCTGGCGCTACTTCGTGTGGAGGTTGGTCTACGTTGTCCTCACGCTGGCGGGTATCGCCGTGCTGATCGGACTCCCAGCGGCTGTTGCGCACTCCAAGGGTTGGTTCCGGGAGCCACAACAGCACCTGCCACCTCTGATCCTGGGCGCAATTTTTCTTGCCGTGGTGTTCCTCGTTTTCATTGTGATCACCGCGGTGGTTCTTGTGCTGACGAAGGATTTTGTCGTTCCTCAAATGGCTCTCGAGAATATTGACACCGTGGAAGGGTGGCGCCGCCTGTGGGCGATGATGCAGGCCGACATGGGAGCCTACGCAGCCTACATTGCGACCAAGATCGGGCTCTCCATCGTCGCGACCATCGTGATTGGAATTGGGACCGTCATCCTGGGATTGATCCTCGTCATACCGAGCATCGGACTTGGCCTCCTGGCAGTCCTCTCCGGCAAGGCGGCCGGACTCACTTGGAACGCGGAGACGATCACGCTGGCGATCGTGGTCGGATGCATTTTGCTGGCAATTTTTCTCTATCTCGTCTCGCTGATCGCCGTGCCCGCTATCGTATTCTTTCCCGCGTACTCGATGTATTTCTTCGCGGCGCGATATCCGCGACTGGCCGCTGTGCTCTACCCTGCAACGCCTGCGCAGGTTCCCGCGGGCGTAGGGCGGTAGGCGCTTTCGCATCCTTGGTCGTTTTTCTTGGCGACTCCGCGGACCTCTGTGGCTAAGGCCTTGTTCCCTGATTCAGTCTCGTGCGACTGGAGGTTGCGGAAAAACGCGGCCCATCAAGGAACCATCGACCACAGGGGCTGAAGAGTGTGCGCGAGAAGCGTATCGTCTCCTACGGGACTCTGTGAGATTTGTTACGGTCACCCGGCACTTCCTTGCCGGGCTTTCACATGGCGCCGCTCCGCGGCNNTGAGTGCGGCGGATCTCTACGGTATCGCGGTGGTAACTCAAGTCTTCGTCAAGTGAGGCGGGGGAGTTCGGGCTGCTTCTCGGCGGCCGATGCTTCGGCGATGCGCTTGGCTTTGCGGTAGACGTTGGCGACGGCGAGCGTCCAGAAAGGAACCAGGTCGACACCGGGGACGAGTTTGGCGAAGAACGAGGGCAGGAATTCCCAGTGCCATCCCAGCAGGTGAACCATGAGGGCTCCGACGCCGAGATCGAGGACGTCATCGGCGGGAGAGAGAGCTCCCTCTACAAACATGGGGAACACGACCAACTGGAGCGCGTCGGCGGCGACGGCAAGCAACATGGCGGCCATAAAATTTGGGCCCGGGGAGATGGTGATTTTGTCGTCCGTCATGGGTTCTGGCTCCTGTTGCTTATTTTAGATGCCGGCGGGGGCTTTGGGGCGGCGGGTTTAGGCGCGAGGTAAAAGACGAGACCGTCGTAGCGGCGTCGACGGCTGGGCATTTTTTTCCATGCCCGAACACCAGTGTGCGGCGGCGGACACACAGGCTTGCGCCGCTGGGCACGTCTCCATTTGCCAGGCAACCTCAACTATCTGTTTTTTCAACGAAGTATGTGGCGGGAATGTGAGCGGTCTTGCTCAGACAAATGGCACTTAACTTGCTAATTTCAAGGTGTGAGTTGCTCCGGATTCAGGGGCAGCAGCAGAGAAGTAGGCTGTCTGCGCCGGGCACCACCCCTGATGTGGTGAAACGGACGTTAGTTATGTTGCAACGAGTTGCAGTCCTGGTCGTTTTCGTTGGGCTGGTGGGCGCGTACGAAGCGGTCTGCCAGAGCCAGCGTCCCGTGGAGAGTGTGGTTCCGGGGACACAGGTTGCAACCAGGCACGCACTGACGACCCACGAGGGTGCAACGCTGCCGGATGCTCCTTCGGCCTCGGTGGCGAACCGAACCGATGCTCCCCCGGAAAGCGCCTTCGAGCGGCAGTGGGCTTTCAAGAGCGCCACCACGGGTGAAGCGGCACTGCCGTCTGTCGCCTCCGCCCCGTCGAACCCTGCCCTGCCAAACCTTGTCCGGCCGGACCTTTTCCCGCCAAATCTTGCGATGGTCTACGAGACGGTCCCGGCTCAGAAGGAGTCGGACGACTTTCTAAGTAAGTTTCTGGTCGCGTCGTTGCACAATCCGAATGCGCGGTACCGGGCTTCGTCGAACGACGGCTGGGTGGGTCGAGCCACCGATGCGGCGTCCAGCATTTTTGTGACGCGCGACGAATCGGGAAAGCGCCGGCTGAACACTTCGTACTTCGCCGGAGTGCTGACATTGGTCGCGGCACACAGCGCTTCGCGCCCGTATTGGTTGCGCTCAAGTTCCGCGCCGATGGGCGACTTCGGCTCGACGGTGGGCAACGACGCGGGAATGAACCTGATGCACGAGTTTGGACCCGGGATCCGGGAAGCGGTCACGGGGCACATGCCGTCGTTCGTTTTCAGAATCGAACAGCGAGTCACCGGGGAGCGAAACCCGCGGCCAGCCACTTCGAAGGCCAGATAAACTCCTGTCGCTCAGGACAGGAAGCACACCCCCATCGGATTGTCGATTCCAACTTCACCAACAAACTGAAAGTGTTGAGGGGCGGTGCATAGCCGCCCCCTCTTTTATTTACGGCGGGGGATAGAACATTCTGGCAAGCCGGAGTTAGTAGCGGTCGTCGCTGATCCAGCGAAGAATGTGTGATTAGGAAGCTGCAGGGAGGGCCCGGGATTACTCTTCTTTATATCTTAATTACGTTCACAATGTCAACGTAACAACGAAAACCTACCCGGGAGACGGCAGCACGGCACCGCAGAAAACGAAAGCGGCCGCAGCGCTGGTGCGCGGCCGCCGCCCTTCCTGACAGGGACCTGGGATGTTAATGGGGGGGAGGGCTTGTATCATTACGTATAACAGTGTTATGTCTACGGTGTCAACAGAATCGTGCGGCGGCGGGCCGCCGCCGGGAGAAAAGTAAAGATGCCCCGTCAGCCTGATCCGGATTTAGAGGAGCGCATTCTGAGCGCCGCCCATGCGCTGTGGAAGCGGGGAGGCGAGAAGTCACTGACGATGAGAGCTGTGGCGCGGGCGGCGCGAACGAATACGCCGGCGGTGTACCGGCGGTTCAAAGACCGGCGCGACCTGGTGCGCGGGCTGCTGCTGCGGATCGCGGCGCGGATCCGTAAAGATTTTGAAGGGGGCACTACTCTGGAGGAGATGGCCGAGGCGTATGTGGACTCGGCGCTGCGCCAGCCGCACGAGTACGAACTGTTCTACTCCCACGCCCGGGAGCTTTCGCCTCCCCGGGGGAAGGGGAAGCCGCGGCCGATCCGCGAATCACGGCCGAACTTCGCATACGTGGAAACTCTGCTGGCGAAACGACTGGGCGGGGCACCTGAGGACTACACCCAACTGGCGCTCGCCATATGGGCAACGCTGCACGGAACGACGATGCTGCTGCTCGCGAAATCGATCCCCGACGGGCACGAAGAGGAGTTACGCGTGGCGTGCCGGGCCGCGGTAAAGGCACTGCTCGAACAGGCCGGCAAGTTCTCGGAAACAAGCAACAGGAAACGCGGCGAAACTCGTTCCAGGCCTTCCACGACGTAAGTCCCGCACGGCGCTGTAGATCTCATTTACGTCCATGAGTGCTGTCGCCATTTCGCTCATTAAGAGGTTTTGAGCGTAATGGAGATGTTTCGCCAACCAAAGCCCCCAACTTAGGTGATTCCCATCACTGACATCTTTTCGGAGTTGTGTTGAGAATATCGTGTCATTTTTCGCCCCTCCGAAGAGCACCTCCCGTTGTTGAGACGCACACCCCCTGAGGCGACAAGAACCAGGCCCAGACAATTCTCTCCAGCGAAATGTTGCCGAAAGGAGCATGCATATATGTTCGCCAAAAAGCTTAGGGGAACGCGAAGTGTTCTTTGGCTTGCACTACTCTCAATGTTTGTTGGGCTCGCCCTGCTTCCGCCAGCGTGCTTTGCTCAGGACGTACAGGTCACTATGTTCGGACCAAAGCAATACCTGCGAACGACTGCCAGCGTCGACGTGTTTACCGATAATTTTCTCGGAGTTCAAGGAAACGGCACGGTAATTATTCAGAACGGGGACGGAAACGGTAAAAACCTGGTGTCGGATCTGATGATTGTGATTAATGGAGTTCCTCTCGCTGACTGGAGCGCCTTGATGCAGCCGGGCTACAAGTTGGAAGCCCCGATTTTGATGGACCAGAACAATTCGGTTTTGGTGATCATTCTGGGCAAAGCGGGAAGCTATCTCACGATTCAGGCACAGGCAGAGATAACGCCCGATGCCACCACCACTCAAGTGATCGGGATCGCCGGGGGAACGGCGAGCGTGCAGAACCATCTTGGAGACACGTTCACCTTAACGATTCCTCCTTTGGCCTTGGATCAAGACACTCCCATATCCATCTCAGCGCTTCCCAATGCGTTACCGAGCCCGATCGCGAACAACTTATATCCGGGAGCTGTGCTCGGACCAGAAGGAGTGCAATTTAGCTTGCCGGTCAGCGTTGATGTAACGTCTCACAATCCAGTCGACAATCCCGGAGCAGCCACATTGTATTGGGTTGAAGATTCAGCGCACGTTTTGCCACTTGCTAACCAGTCGGCGGCCCACGGGCAGATCTATCATTTTTCACCGCCGGTCGCGTGGGGACAGCCCTCTTGCGGTGATATGCAAGCACGCGGGGAATGGTGGTGGGACGAACCGCAGCAAACGCCTCAGAATCTCATTGACAATTACAACGGCGTGATAAGCCTCTTGCCGACAGCGCAGAGCCTAGGCTGCAGCCGTTCTGTAACCAACTTTCTACTGGGTATAGCACAAGAGATTGCGCTTGAAACTGGAGACACGCTGAGATCCGAACCCGCACCTGAATATATGCCCTGCGGCCCTTATACAAATCTGATGAAGCGATGGGAGGCTATGGTCGCAGATGCCATGGCAAGAGTCACGGGAAATACCCCCATAAACCTGAAGATCATCGGGTGGTACACCGAATGGATCAAAGAGATAAAGGCCCGAGAATGCACATTCTCGGTCGCCCCCTCTCTTTCGCTGTTCGTGGGGGAAACCTCGCAACAAGGAATCACGGCTACGTTGATCAACCCAGTTGGCGAACAAAAGTCGTGTTCGCTGATCGATTGGTACAACTCGAACCCGACCGCAGTTGCGATTGGCAATATCGGTAACGTCTGTTCTCCAACTGGCGTCGCCCGAGGAGTTTCAAGTGTTTCGGCGAATTGTGATGGATTAGCATCTTCAAATGAAGCCGTTGTATCGGTATGTTCTCTGAGCGGAACCTACCAGGGTGGGTACTCGGGTCAGACGATTGGTTGTGTGCTACGGGCACCGGACGGTGGTTGCCTTAAACGGGGCCCCAAAAGCATTTCGGGTACGATCGCTATTCCCTTCACTCAGAACGGCACGAGTGTTTCAGCCGTCATAATGGGATATACCTTCACTGGTACAAACAAGAACGGAAATGTGATCCTGGGAGCCATGGTGCCTTGCAAATCCGGCACGTCAACTTGTCCAGCTGGGTTAAACGGTAAATTATCCTCCGACTGTTCTACGTTTTCCGGCTCATTTTATGATGACAGGCCGAGGACAATTACAGGTACTTTCTCGCTCACGTTCGTCAGTCCATAACCCCGAAGCCCACTGCGTTCGGTCGTTGTGTCAGCGCCATCCCTGATCTTGGTAAGACTGGAGGAATCAACTACCGCACCTTCTTAGCGAACTGAAGTAGCTCTTCGTCGGACATTTTGCGCAGGCATTCACGGAGCCTCTGCGGTTGGGGGGGGGGATCTGTGTTGTTGTCGGATGTTGAACTGTGACATT
>PMUM01000305.1 GCA_003166855.1 Acidobacteriaceae bacterium
TGCAGAAACTTGCGTCGTGAAGGAGCGGAGTCAGAGGATGGCATAGTCTCCCGGAGTCGAACAAGAATTGAACTACAGGCCGACTATTTAAACACGAACGATAGGACAAGTTCACGAGCCGTTAGCCCCGGTTGTGACGGCTTGGCAGGGATGATAAGCTAAGGTCGTTCCCCGGCTGAGCGGGAGTAGTTCAGCGGTAGAACGCCAGCTTCCCAAGCTGGATGTCACGGGTTCGATCCCCGTCTCCCGCTCCATTTTCCAAGCTTAGCGGCCTGGAGATTTCGCTTTATGTCACTTCACCGATGGCTGAAATCTTCGGCGCTCATCCCAGTGACGGTCGTCCTATGGCTTGCGCAAGTCTGTCTCGCGCAGGATGCCTCTGGCAGCCAGTCTTGGACCGCCAGCAGCCAGCAGGGAGACCTTGGCGGCAACGTCAATCCCACCCGTACCAGCGAAACTCACACCGAATCGAACGGTCGAATCGTCGACAAAACGTCGGTCGAAACTCTTGGCCCCGACGGGCGTTATGTGCCCTACTCCGAGACGGAAAAGGAGTCGGTCCGCGTCAACGATACGACGGTTCGCAACATCGAGCGGACATTCGCCCGAGGTCCCAATGGGGAAAGAACTCTGATCCAGGAAAGACAGGAGGAGTCTCGCAGCCTTCCCGGAGGCGAACAGAAAGTTGTCCGGACAACTTCCAGTCCTGATGTCAACGGCGCGCTGCAGGTGGTGCGGCGCGAGTTAGAGGATACCAAGCAGCCCAGTCCCGGCGTGCGCGAGACTCACACCACCGTCCTCGCTCCTGACGTTAACGGAGGTCTTACTCCTGCGGTACAGATCGAACAACGAGAGACGAAGACCAGCGACGGCACCATCGAATTCAAGAAATCCACCCTGCTCTCGGATGGGACTGGGCGCTGGCAGCTCAGCGAGGTTCGAGAGAGCACCACCAAACAGGAGAGCGACCGGGTGCGCAGCAAGGACGAGCGCGTGCTGCGGCCCAATTCGAATGGCAGTCTCGCCATCGTCGAGCGCACGGTCAGCAAGCAGACCGAAGCCGGCTCAGGGGAAAGACACGACACCAGCGACACGTACTCCACCAACGTTCCTGGTCAGGCAGGCGATGATCACCTGCAGCTCGTCCAGCGCGAGAGCACGGTTCGCCGCACCACCGCCACGGGCGCGCAGAGCACCACTCGGCAAGTCCAGCAGCCGAGTCCCGGCAATCCTAGCGACGGTCTACACCTCACGACGGAAACAATCGATATCGTGCGGCCGGGCTCGGGCGGCAACACCGACCAGACTCGCACCATTCTTACCACGGATTCCAATGGCCAGCTGGGTGAAGTCTGGATTGATACGGGCAAGACCGGCAATCCTTCCGCGATACAGGTCGACACCCGCACCTCCGCAAAGCCGAAGTAAGGTTCTTGCCAGGCTATGAATTGATATTCTCCAGCGCGGCGCACGTCCTCAAATGAACAATCCCGCAAAGGCAGCACAGGCGATGAGAACGGGCTCGGGTGCCCGACCGTACATCCTTCAACACCTTATTGCTATTCTCCATCTCCGACAGTGGCAATGGTTGTAAAGTGAAGGGGGTGATATGGCACGCATCCCCTTTCGGTGGAGAAATAAATGGAATGCCAGACCAAGGATGAACTTGAGCAACACCTGTCGGATATTCGCAGACTTGCAACCAGCCGTGCCCTTACGTCTGAGGAAAAGGACGCGGCGGCTCGGGCCGAGCGGTTTGCCATCGGCCTCCTGAGGGAGCACGATCAGTCGGGGCACCACGGCAAGAGATGCCCGTTCGCCACACGCTGTGAATGATCCACGAAGAAATAACCTACCGGTCAACTGGGATTGTCACGGTTGTGGCCTGCAAATGGACTCCGGATCACCAAGCCGGAACACCCAGCGACTGTCTAGGCTAATTACGGGCCGATTCCCCGACCTGGTCCAGTGTTAAGGGATTTTTCAACAGCCAGGAGCGTGGGCGGCGATTCTACGAGGTCCTATGCTCTCTGCGGGATTTGCTTCCGGCCAGTGGTTGCGAGACAGCGAATGCAGAAGTAAAGCGTAACTGCGAGTGCGAACAGGCCAACCACTGGCCATATATCCCAGTGAAACCCGGGAACTGGTTGGACCTTGAACTCGTGCCCGCGTGCGAAGACTTGAGCGAATGGGACAGGAGCAATAAAGAGGAAATAGAGCGGGAAACAGAGCACTGATGCAGCAAGCCCAATCGCGGCGGCAACTCGCGGGAACACAAACGTCAGGGCGATGGCGACGATGAAAAGAGCGGTTCCGATGTCCTCCATTGAGAGTAACGAACCCGTCAGCCATCCTCCGCTAAATTCCGTTCCGTCATAACCGCTGGTGACTTGCCACGCCAGGGAGGCGCAGAGAAGAAAGCTGCCAGCCTGGCACACCTGCAGGATGTCGGGCTTCTTCAAGCTCAAAGTTCCTCCACCTACGCCTATACTTGCAAGTTCAACCGTGCCGTACAAGATAACTTCTGTTATCAGGCATTACGCCAAAGTGCCCGCGAGTCCACCAAAAGGTGTCTACGCGCCTTCAATTTGGCGGCATGATACAAACGTAATTCACCAGCGCGCCATAGGGGAATGGCGCACCATAGCGCTAGACCCCTGCGTCGCCGGACCTGCCTTCTGACTTATCAGCACAATTAAGTTGCGTATCGCGATGCCGAGGGCCACTTAAGTGCATCGGATGGGGACCTACACGCCGCCCAGGAGGGAGCACATGACCAATCCAACGACGGATCCAGCCGCTTACACAGATCAGGAGTTGAAGCAGGCTCTGGCTCGCGTGCTAGCGCTCGCTCGTAGTGAAAGGCTGAACGACGCCGAAGTGCAGAACTTCTGGCAGCTCTACGAAGAGATTGTGCGGCGGCGAGCGGCAGCAGGAACCGCCGCGTAGCGCCTAGATGGTACTCCTAGCAGGATTCACTGGTTCAAACAAAGGCGCTTGGCCCTAACATTTAAGTTAGGTCAGGGCAGAACCAGCAGTTGGTTCGAATGCAGGCATCCTCACGCAAAGGGAACGAAATCGGTCAAAAGGGTCAATGCGTGCAATCGCGATAATGAGATGGTCCGCCGTCGAGAGAGCCAACGGAGTAATGATTGGGTTGGCAAAAAGCCAGACGGAGGATCATCGCCATGCAGATTAAGTCCATGGGTTCGATTTAGGTAAGACCACCTTCCACCTTCATTGCACTGGGAAACCGTTCCCAGGTGTGGTAATCCGCAAGAAGTTCTCACGTTCACAGCTACTGGAGTACACGGCCAATCTGCCTTCATCGTTGATCGGGATGGAGGCGGGAGACGAGGGTGACGGTTGGCGCGGCGGTCACGCTGAAAAAAAAAGGCAGCGAGCGTGAGCTCGCTGCCTTTCCTGGCGCACATCCTCCCCCGAAGTGTACGCCTGACTGAAACTTACTGGTTGAGCGGGTTGAAGGCCAGGACACCCGCTTCGGTTCCGGAGCAAACGCCGGCTGGGTCGACGCGAACCACTGCATCTTCCTCAGCGCAGAAGCCGCGGATGCCGGTCTGGTTGACGGAGAGCGGAATAGCCTTCACCGTGTATCCAGAGTTGACGCCACCCACAACCGTGCCGGCACCAGTGACGAACGAGTAGCCGCTCTTGCCGCCGCCCGCCGGGTTGCCGTTGTTGGAGAGCACGGAGTCAATCAAGCAAGCTGTGGTCGAGC
>PMUM01000339.1 GCA_003166855.1 Acidobacteriaceae bacterium
ACCTGACGCCCGGCTCGCACCGAGAGAAGGTTTGAATAGCTGCCAGTGTCGAGTAGAAACAGCATGGATTTCGATTCATTCACCTTGGTCGGCACCAGGATGAGGTGGCCGAACCGGAAGACCTGTGTCCAGTTGGCCATCTCAGGAGCAACATAACGGTCTTTGGGCAGGGGTTGTGGGGACGCAGGAATGGGCACTGAGGAATTCGGTTCCGTCGAAGTGTGTTCGGTCGTGCCATCCTCGCTCGGTTGCTCCTCGCCCCCGCTGTTCAGAGCGGTCGGCGCAACTGCGTCTTCAGGACGCTTCGGCAGCGGAGATAATTTGAGCCGCATTCCCGGTAAGTTAATGTCGATAAGATAACTTGCGAAAACATTCGCTCCGATTAATCCGTCTTCATACGGCATCATGCTCAAGTTACTTACGGACACCAGACAGTCCCCGAACTCTAACTCCCCAATTTGGAGATGTTTTGCTAATGCTACGTAACCGCCCTGGGACCCTTCGTCGCCAAACCCTCTGAAATGCGCTTCGGAGATAAAGGTCAATCCCGCCTTGTCTGCCACCTTACGGCTTACCATGATCCCGCGTGCTCCTGTGTCAAGTTGAAGCAAGACATTCTGGTCGTTGACCTTTGCCGCCAAGCCTATTCCCGACATGTGATGTTCCTTGTGACGTTCCTTCGGGCTAATGGGTTCGAGCGCTACCTCGGATCGCTCCACCTTGCCGACCAGCCTGCACGGATGAATGGGCCTGTCCACAGTCGCTTTCAGGAACTCCGAATACTTGGTCATTAACCTTGTTTCGTCTTCATGACCGGTATGCGTAGTGCCCAGAAAAGATTCTGTTGCTGCGAGGCCGTCTTTTCGCGGTAGCGTCATCAGCCATAGCGCCTGTGTCTCAACATCGTCAGGAGCGATCTTGTGTGCCACCTGTACGAGGTCATAGGCTCTGCGGTACATTGAGTACGAACGGTATAAGCGCGCTAACCCTAGATAGGCGCGTACCTCCTTCGGGTCGGCTTTCCGGGCTGCCAGGTACGAAATTTCGGCATCTGCCATTTCCCCGCGACGAAACTGGACATCGCCTTTTGCCGCCAGCAACGGTGCAGAATTAGGTTGCGCTTCCAATGCTCTGTTCACGGTGTCCAGCGCCTCATCAATCTTTTGCTGACCCAACATTGCCCGAACAACACCAACCACCTCGGGCACCAGTATCGAATCAGTTTTGATGTTGGTGGCCTCGGCTTGTAGGGCATCAGGAGCGGCATTCGCGGAGGCGGGAGTGTCCGATGGTGAGAGCGTGAAGTTGACCCGTATTTCCGTATCGACTTCGACCGGTTCGTTATTAAGCAGATACGGTTTGTACTTCCACTGCTTGACGGCGTCGATGGCAGCCTGCACCAGCATTGGATGTCCGCTCTTCAGTGTGAGCGTTTCGATCGAGCCCTCCGTGCTGATCACCGCGCTCAACACAACCGTTCCTTGGACGCGCGCCTGGTGAGCAATCGGCGGGTAGACGGGTTCAGTTTTGGTAAGCAAAAAGCCCTCAACAACAGGCCCAGTCACCTGGACGCGCTGAGGACTGGCAGCCCTCAAATCGATCCGAAAAAGGACCGCCACAAGACTTAGCACCGCGATGACGGGAAGGCTGCGGGAGACGAAATTGCGACGCATGGCCCGGATTGTAGCTCACTTGCCGTTGCACGCGAGCGCAGCGTTGGTCTTTGGTCGCCGTCAAGTCGTTCGATACTAGCTATTGCACTCACAACACCCGTGACATCTTGCGGGACGCCAGCGCTACCAGAGCCGAGGCGGGGCCAGACGATTCCCGACACTCCCGCGATGTCCATGAAATTCTGTAACCCCACAATCGAGTTTCCCACAGCACGAACCTGTGACATCTGACCTTGCGGTCCACAGCCGCGACGTCCGATCATGGCAATGCCGAGAGGCAAGGCCGGATTTCCGGCCGCGATTGTAAGTCGTTATTTGACAATATTTTAGATGTAAGTCCAATTGGCTCAAGATTTTGCAAAGGGTCCCGCGGATCGTCGCCTGGCAACCCCTTTAAAAGCAATATTTTAGCGAAACCGCCAGAAAAAAATCGTGAGATGCGGTTCATGTAACTCCAGTGTTCTCAAGATTTTGCCCGCAAAATATTGAGCCCCAAAGACTTCTAGACGATTTCCCGCTAACTCTGTGATTCCAAGAGACTGGGGGTGGAGGGGGGTATACCTCATTCCGCGGCTGGAGGCCTCGGAAGTTTTGGGGTTTGCGCGGTCGCCGACGGGACGCCAGTGCTACGGTCGACGGGGCGCCAGTGACGCTAAACAAAATACCCCGGCTTTTTGGCCGGGGCTTGGCAGAACTGCGTGGAGTTTAGAACAGATTCCACAGGAACTGGTTGTAGACCTCGTGGTGGAACTGAACCTCCTGCGCCTTGACGAAAGTTCCCAGGGCGCGGGGGCAGCGGTCGGCGGAGGCTTCCTTCAGATCGGCGTAGCGGCCTTTGACGTCCTCGCCGAGGATGGTCGTGATCCACGGAGATTTCTTGAAGTCGTCCAGCGCCTTGTAGATGTTGTCGGGCAGATAGCGCTCGGCCTGGCGCAGGTTCTTGATCTTCGCAGTCTCGCCGTCGAGCCCGCTCTTGAAGATCGAGTACATGACCAGGTAGGGATTCGCGTCGGGAGCTACGGAGCGGACCTCGACGCGCATGCTCTTCTCGTTGCCGATCGGAATGCGGATCATGGAGCCGCGATCCACTGCCGACGCTTTGATCTGGTTGGGCGCTTCGAAGTGGGGATCGAGGCGGCGATAGGCATTCACGCTGGGATTCAGCAGCAGGCAAATGTCATTGCCGTGGGTCAGGATGCGGTCAACGAAGGCCCAGCCCATCTTGCTGAGCTTCTCTTCGCCCTTTGCATCCCAGAACAGGTTCTTGCCGTTTTCGCTGATCGATACGTTGGTGTGCATGCCGCTGCCGTTCACGCCGACGACAGGCTTGGGCAGGAAGGACGCGGTCAGCCCCATGTGGGTCGCGACCTGGCGGCAGATCAGTTTGTAGAGCTGGATCTGGTCGGCCGCGGCTACGACTTCGCCGTAGCCATAGTTGATTTCAAACTGCGAGGGCGCAACTTCCGGATGGTCCTTTTCGTTCTGAAAGCCCATGGCGCGTTGCACTTCGGCAGTCGTGTCGATGAAGGTGCGGAGCGGGTCGCCGGGAAGGGAGTGATAGTAGCCGCCGGTGTTGACGTATTCGAACTTGCCGCCAACTTCGTGATAATGGCGCTCCGCGTCGGGGCCTTTGAAGAGGAATCCTTCAATTTCGTTGGCAGCGTTGAGCGTGTAGCCCTTTTTCTTGTGGAGTTCGTCGGCGTATCCCTTGAGCACGCCGCGAATGTCGCCGGAATAGGATGTGCCGCCCTTGTCGATGACCTCGCCGAATACGAGCACCTTGCCGGATCCGAAGACGTCGGACGGAGCCCAGTAGAAGGCGCCCCAATCGATGCCCAGGCGCAGGTCGCTTTCCCGCTGTGCGGTAAAGCCGCGGATGGAGGAGCCGTCGAAGGTGAGGTTGTCATAACTCTTCAACAGGAACTTCTTGTCGTAGTCCAGCATGTGCAACCGGCCTTCAAGATCGCTGAAGAGCACGGTCACGGCCTTGATCCGCTTCTCGTCGGTCAGGTACTTGAGGCGGTCCTCCTGGACTTTGTGAGATGCGACGCGGTTCCTGCGCTGCTCCTTCGCCTTAAGGTTGAGTTCTTCCAGTTCGTCGTATGAGAGTGCCAGGAAATTGCGCAGTTCGGTGGGCATGGATGTCCTTCAGTCTCCTTCGTGTAGAAACTTAGAATTTGAGCAAAACCGCATCACGGGTACGGGGAGTTGAAATGGCTGGTTTCAACACTTTGACTTGGAACGGAGAAGAATAGCGCGTGGGTCCGGTGGCCGCCAATCGAAAAAGCTAATGCACGGCATAAAAGAGATTTATTCGCGGGATGGTTTGCGGCGATTGTCTCGCGAAAATAGCAGCGTGCTCCAGCATGCTCTTGACTAGAGTTTCGAGGAAGGCACGAACGAGCCGACCATCCAATCATTCATGGAATTGAGTCTTCCGCAGTCCAAGCACTTTGTCTGGGCGTACTGGGTCGAGCAGTGGGGACACACTCCGTGGGTTTGGAACATGTCGAAGGGCTGTCCGCACTTTCCGCATGTCCAGTATTGTCCCACCGGTGGGGCCGTTTTGCATGTCGGGCAGGCGAAGCCATCGCGGCGCGGCAGCTTGTCGAGACGTAAAAGGGCCCGCGCGTGTTGCAGGCCGCTCCAGCAGTTCATGAGCATGAAGGCAGCGAGAGCTCCATACCAGACGGATTGCCTCCAAAGGGCGAGAGCTATGAACCCGGCCACACCGACTAATCCGAGGATCGCAGCCACCATTAAGCTGCGACCACGCCCCATCACAAACCAGAGCAGTGAGCGAAGAATCTGACCGCCATCCAGAGGATAGATGGGAAGGATGTTGAACACCAGCAGGCTCACATTAATCCAGAAGACCCAGTACAGCAACGTATAGAGATCTGGAGAAGATGCCGTCATACCGGCGGATCGGCTCGCTATTAGCGCGATCCCCAACACCGGAATGAGCACCACATTCACCAGTGGTCCCGCGGCGATGCTCCAGAGCGTGGCGCCGGGCCGTGGTGGGGGGTCCACATATGCGACGCCACCGAGGGGCCACAAGACGATTCGATCCGCTCTTCCTCCAACCTGGCGGCAAGCGAGGGCGTGCCCGAACTCATGCAGCAATACGATCAAGAACAGCGCCAGATACTCGAGCACGTTCCAGGTGACTGAGGAATAGAGTCCCTTTCTGAGCTGGATTTCGTACGCCGCCACCAGAAACCAGGCCCAGTGAAGAAAGACGTCAATTCCGGAGAAGCGAAACAGGTGGATCGATCCTTGGCGGCCAGTCGGCATGTGGGCAGTTTAATTCATATTCGAAGAGACGTGCGCGGAGGCGTATTCCGGAGGTCAAGACCCCCCACTTCTCGCAAAGAACGCGAGAAATGGGGCACCCATTAGACTCTACTGGCGATGGGCCGATGCGCCTGCGGCCAGCTCGCGCAGGGTGGTGAGGAAGCCTGCGGCAGTGCGCGGGTCGTAGAGGGCGTCGAGCGCGATGGTGGCGGAGAACTGCGGAGACTCGGGACGGAAGCGGACTTGCAGCACGTCCTGCTGGCGAACTGTCATCAGCGTGTTGAGTTCGGGCGTGGAATCCTGCTTCCAGTGGGTGCGGGTGGTAAGAACAACCGGGCCGGGTTCGTAGAGGTCCCACTCGCGTTCGTCGCGGCGGCGAGCGGTGACTCCGCGGCTGTGGGCGCACCAGCGATGGCGCACCACTTCGAGATGGAAGCTGGGCGATCCACCCAAGTCGGCTTCAAAGGTCAGCGTCTCTTTCTGTTTGTGGTAGCAGCTCAGCAGCCATTGGACCGGCAAGGCACGCGGACGGAACTTCATGGTGACGTTGGCGTTTTCGAAGCTGCGGGAAGGGAACTGCAGGCGGGCATGCAGGCGGGAACTGTTGAGCCAGTGCGAGTCGAGGATTCGTCCTTTACCGGCGCAGGCGGATTGTACCCAGCGCAGCGCTTCGGTTCCTTTGCGACGGTTGTAGGCGGCAAAGAGGAAGTACCAGGCTCCCAAGGCCACCACCGCGCCGACGACGTCAATGACTAGAAGGCGTCCCACCACGTCTTCCCACAGTCCTCTGATGCCGATGGTACGTCCGAGGTTGCGGTCGGGGCAAGTGGACAATAGACCCCAATAGCGATTTTTTCTGCGAACCATGAGGTGGGCTGTGGAAAACCTGTGACCTCACGGGTTTGCTTTCGGTTTTGGAAGCCTCCGGCGGATGGGCCCGCTACAATGGCGGAGTGGCCTTCGTCATCCGCGAGTTCAAGCCTGAAGATTTCGATGTGCTCTGGCGCATGGATCAAGAGTGCTTTCCGCCGGGAATCGCGTATTCCAAGCGAGAACTGAAGGAGTACGTGCGCCACCGGGGAGCGTTCACGCTGGTCGCATCCGACGGGGACACGGGCACGGTGGCGGGGTTCATCGTGGTGCATCAGGCCCCAACCGCACACGTGATCACCATTGACGTAGGTGCCGAGGCCCGACGTTCGGGAGTGGGATCGCTGCTGCTGCGGGCGGCAGAAAATCGACTGCGCGCGGGCGGATCCAGCGCCGTGGGCTTGGAAACGGCAGTCGACAACCTCACCGCCCTGGCGTTCTACAAGCGGCACGGTTACAGCGTGATCCGGACCTGGCCGCGCTACTATTCGAACGGCGTGGACGCGCTGGTGTTGAAGAAGGAATTGGCCGGTTGAGCAGAAAGACGCAATTGCGCTGCTATGCCTTCTGCGGATAACTTGCCTATTTGGGTAATGACGACATGAAAGTTGCCATCCAGGGCGAACTCGGGTCCTTCAGTCACGAGGCGGCGGAGCGGATGCTGCCACGGTGCACAGTGGTGCCGTGTTCGCGATCGGCGGAGGTGTTCGATCGCGTGGCGCGCGAGACCGTGGGCGCTGCGGTCATCCCAATCGAAAACACGCTGGCCGGAACCGTGGCGGAGCACGCCGATCTCATGCTCACGCACGAGGTCTTCATTCAGGCGGAATATCTGCTGCGCATCGTGCACAACGTGATCGCTATGCCTGGCGTGCGGCTAGGGGCATTGAAGCGGGTGTTATCGCATCCGGTGGCGCTCGACCAGTGCAGAGATTTTTTTCAGCGGCATCCGAAAATTGAGGCGGTGCCGTTCTACGACACGGCGGGCAGCGTGAAGCACGTGATCGCCAACCAGTTGAAAGACGCGGCAGGAATTGCCGGACGGCAGGCCGCGCGCGAATATTCGGGCAAGATTCTTGAGTCGAGCGTCGAAGATGATAAGCGGAACTTCACTCGCTTCTTCTTGATTCGCAAAGTCGGGCGCGGCACGGAGAAAAAGAAGGGAACTGCGGACTATCACCGGCTGATTCCACGGGGCGCGAATAAGACCTCGATCGTGTTCCAAGTGAAGAATACGCCAGGTGCGCTTTTCAAGTCACTTAGCGTATTTGCGTTGCGGGATATCAGCTTGAGCAAGATCGAGTCGCGACCCATGCGCGGGCGGCCGTGGGAGTATGTTTTCTACGTGGACTTCCTGCGAGGCGACGATGAGCCGGCGCGCAATGCGCTGCGGCATCTGGGCGAGGTCGCCGAGTTCGTGAAGGTGCTGGGGATTTATCCGGCAGCTTGAATTTTGGCGAACTTCTCCGCAGCCGCGACGTCCCAGAACACCGAATTCCCCCAGAGCGTTGAAGGCGAAGGACGATTGACGCATGTTTGAATCATCCTCGACCTAGAGTAACTTTCTTCGCGATACTTTGATCGCAGGCGCCAGGGCAGGTCACACCGAAATGAAACTGTAGAAGTCTTCGATCACATCAGTTTGTGACGTGGAGCACATTGCGGGTTGCCGTACCCTCCTAAACTTGTTCTCGGCGTAACCCGTCCCCTTGGGTTACGACGGAAAATCTGCATGAATGGAGAGTGTATGCGTTTATTGAAGGTTCTGTGTGTATTCCTGTGCGTGATAGCGCTGGGCTCGATGGTCATGGCCGGATCGAAAAACAGTATGGGAATCCACGATGTGAACAACGTCACGTTCGTTGCGCCAGTCCGGGTAGGAACGGTTCTGTTACCGGCAGGGGACTATGTTGTGCGGCACGTGATGCAACAGCAGGATCACATCATGGTGTTCAAAAGCGTGCAGGGCAAAGACGAAGTCAAAGTGAAATGCACTCTGGTTCCGCTGGCGAAGAAAGCAGACCACAACGAAGAGATTTACAAAGTCGACGCCAGTAATGAGAGGGTGCTCCAGGAGCTAGTGTTTCGCGGCGACACTTCGAAGCACGTTTTCTGAGCCAGGATCGACACACGGATTCGGGTGCGAGCGGATGGGTGAGCGCCACCGCTCGCGGCCGGGGTGTTGACGCTGGTCCTGCGTGCGCCGATACCTCGTTTTCTTGTTCTTTCAATTTAGGTCTTGCAAGCGCTTATCCTCCGCGTTAGCCTCTGCACCTTAGGCACATTCTCCAGACAGAGTAAGGGAATAGAATTCAACATCTTGCGGAAGTCCTTCCGGGACATCCTGAAACCTTTCCGGGAGGAGTATCATCTAAACTTGAGCGAGTTACACTCAAGGAGACATAATGAGCCAGCAGCCGCCCGTCGAGCGCACTCCTAAGAATAAGGAAATAAACGATCAAAAGGCGCTTCCGGTGCTCCCGGTACGGGACACGGTGTTGTTCCCACACGCCGTTTTGCCCCTGACTGTGGGCCGGGAGAGTTCCGTTCAGCTGATTAACTCCCTCGGGGAAGATAAGACCATCATTGTGGTGGCACAGCGCGAGGCGCGGGTTGACTCCCCGCAGCCCAGCGACCTTTACACGGTTGGAACCTCCGCCGTAGTGCACAAGGTCGTCAAGATGCCCAACCAGAGCCTGTTCGTGTTTGCCGAAGGTCTGGAACGAGTCAAGCTGGGCGAGTTCACACAGTTGGCGCCCTTCATGAGCGCCTACTATTCCACTTTGCCCGAGGGAACCGCGCCGGTCGCGACCTCGGAGATCGAGGCATTGCAGCGCAACGTGCTGACGCTGTTCCAGCAGATTGTCGCCGGGTCGCCGACGCTGTCGGATGAACTCTCGACGGTGGCCATGAACATTGACGAACCCGGCCGTCTAGTGGATTTCATCGCGTCGTCGTTGCCGTCGCTGTCGACGCCAGACAAGCAGGACACGCTGGAGACTCTCGATATCCACGTGCGGCTGGAGAAAATCAACCAGCACCTCGCCAAGGAACTCGAAGTCCAGCAACTGCGGAACAAGATTCAAAGCGAAGTGCAGGATCGCGTGCAGCAGACGCAGCGCGAGTATTACCTGCGCGAGCAGATGAAGGCTATTCAGAAGGAATTGGGTGAGCAGGACGAGGGGCAGCGTGACGTCGAAGATCTGAAGAAGAAGATCGAAGAAGCGGGCATGCCCGACGAGGTCAAGAAAGAAGCGCTGAAGGAATTAGGCCGGCTCTCGCGCATGTCGCCGATGGCCGCCGACTATTCACTCACGCGCAACTACATTGAATGGCTTGCCGTGCTGCCGTGGGCGAAGACATCGGGGCAGGAAATCGAGATTCCGAAGGCCAAGGAAATTCTCGATACGGATCACTACGATCTGGAGAAAGTCAAAGATCGCATTCTCGACTATCTTTCGGTCCGGCGTCTGAAGCCCAACATGAAGGGGCCGATCCTGTGCTTTGTCGGGCCTCCGGGCGTGGGCAAGACTTCGCTCGGCAAATCAATTGCGCGCGCGTTGGGCCGCAAGTTTGTCCGGCTCTCGCTCGGTGGTGTGCACGATGAAGCGGAAATCCGCGGCCATCGTCGCACGTATATCGGAGCATTGCCCGGGCAGATAATTCAGGGTATTCGCCGTGCTGAGACGAAAGATCCCGTCTTCATGCTCGACGAGATTGACAAGGTGGGGCGAGACTTCCGCGGCGATCCGGCTTCGGCGTTGCTGGAGGCGCTCGATCCCGAGCAGAACTCGACGTTCCGCGACAACTATCTGGACGTGACATTCGACTTGTCGAAGGTGCTGTTCATCACGACGGCCAACATGCTCGATCCGATTGCGGAGCCGTTGCGCGATCGCATGGAGATCATCGAACTGCAGGGTTACAGCGAGGAAGAGAAGGTTCATATCGCATTCCGGTACCTGATTCCGCGCCAGATCGAAGAGAACGGAATCACGCCGGAGCAGATCGAGTTTCCTGAAGAGGCAGTGCGCTATACCATCCGCCACTACACGCGGGAAGCGGGCGTGCGCAGTCTCGAACGCACTATCGGCACCATCTGCCGCAAGCAGGCGCGGCGTTTGGCCGAGGGCAAGACCGATAAGCTGGTTGTCACGAAGGACGTCATTCAGGAATTTCTAGGTGGCATCAAGATTCGCAGCGAGGGAGAAATCGCTGAGAGGACCGAGCGACCCGGTGTGGCCGTCGGTTTGGCCTGGACTCCGTCAGGCGGCGACGTGCTCTTCGTCGAGGCCAATGCCATGAAGGGCAAGGGCGGATTCACCATGACCGGACAGATTGGCCAGGTGATGCAGGAATCGATGCAGGCGGCGCTGACATGGGTGCGGTCCAATGCGGACCGGCTCGGGGTTGCGGAAGATTTCTTCGCCAACCACGATCTGCACATCCACGTGCCCGCGGGTGCGATCCCGAAGGATGGGCCTTCGGCCGGAGTGACCATGGCTACGGCCCTGGTGTCGCTGCTGACCAAGCAGCGCATCACGCCTCTGCTGGCGATGACGGGCGAGATCACGCTGAGTGGGAATGTGCTTCCGGTGGGCGGTATCAAGGAGA
>PMUM01000398.1 GCA_003166855.1 Acidobacteriaceae bacterium
TTCAGCAGCACCGGCTTGCGCACCTTCCCCAGTTCGCGCAGCAGATTAAAGTTCTGCATGTTGCGCGCGCCCACCTGCAGGATGTCGACGTAGGGCAGCATCATCGGGATCTGCGAAATCTCCATCACCTCGCTGATCACCAGCAGGTTGTACTTCTCTCCTGCCTCCCGCAGCAATTTCAGCGCATCTTCCCCATGCCCCTGAAACGAATACGGAGAGCTCCGCGGCTTAAACGCCCCGCCCCGCAACACTTTCGCCCCGGCCTTCGCAATTGCCTCTGCCGTAGAAAAAATCTGCTCCCGCGTCTCGACCGAACACGGCCCCGCCATCACCACAACTTCGTTCCCGCCAACATCAATCCCGTTCGCCAGCTTGACGATCGTCCCCTCCGGACGAAAACTCCGCCCCGCCAGCTTGTACGGCGAACTGATGCGATGAACTTCCTGCACCCCCGGTAACAACTCCAGGATGCGGATATCGAAATCAATCCCCGACCCGACGGCCCCCAGCACGGTCATCCGCGCCCCCGTCGAGCGGTGCACTTCAAACCCCATTTTCACCAGGTGCTCAATCACCTGCTGAATCAGCCCCTCATCCGCGCCTTCCTGCATCGCCACAATCATAAGAGTCTCTCGATTTGGCTACGAGCCTCGAGTCACGAGTCGGGAGCAAATAAATTCGCCTTGGGCTCACAGCTCGTCGCTCATAGCTCACAGCTCGCTAATCATTCACTTCCGAATCCAACTTCGTTCCCGCATCCGCCAGCTCGGTCTTCGGCGCAATCTCTTCCTTCTGCACGTTCCGCATCACGTCGATAATGCGCTCGTAAATCCGCACCAGATCCCGCCCCGCCAGCGGCCCCCGATTTGCCGCCTGCACGTTCTCAAGCACAATCCGCTCCCGGTCCGGCTCATAAATCGGCATCGAAGTATCGCGCTTGAGCTTCCCAATGGCCACCGCAGCCCGAGCCCGCTCGCTGATCAGTTCCACCAGCTTCTGATCGAGCTCATCGATCTTCTTACGCCAACCCTCGATATCCATGAATGCCCTAGAACCATCACTGCACTGGGTGCCCCATCCTAACGTCGCGCTCTTTGCGACGTTAGGGTGAGGATTTTGACTTCGCATCGATCTCAGCGTGACGCAGCCGGGGTGCCCCATTTCTCGCGTCCTTTGCGAGAAGTGGGGATTTTCTGACCACAACACATCCTACCCAGCGCCAACCAAACTCTTAGCGCTGGCCGAGGACAGCTTCCTCACAAACTCCCCCACAGCAGCCGCCTCCCGCCCCCGATTCCGCTCGATCGTTTCCACAATCGCACTACCGACAACAACCGCGTCGGCGAACGAACCCACCTCAGCAAACTGTTCCGGCGTAGAAATCCCAAACCCCAACGCCACCGGCAACTTCGTCACCCGCCGCAACCGCTTCACCAACTTCCGCGCGTCGTCCGCCAATTCCTGCCGCGCTCCCGTCACTCCGGTCCGCGACACCGCATACACAAATCCTCGCGAAGCCTCGGCAATCCGCTTCAACCGCTCATCCGGACTCGTCGGCGCCGCCAGAAACACCGGAGACAAATCATGCCCCCGCATCGCCCGCAAATATTCCCCCGCCTCTTCCACCGGCAAATCGGTTACCAGCGCGCCATCCACGCCCGCAGCCCGCGCCACTTTGCAGAACTTCTCCATCCCCATCCGCAAGATCGGATTCAGATAAGAAAAAATGATGATCCCCGTAGACTGCGCATGCTCCCGCACCTCAGCCGCCAGCGTCAGCACCTGCGCCAGCGACGTCCCATGCTTCAGCGCCCGCTCACTGGCCCGCTGGATCACCGGCCCATCCGCCACCGGATCGCTGAACGGCACTCCCAACTCAATCACATCCGCCCCAGCCTCAATGGCCGCGAGAACAATCTCCCGCGTCGTAGCAAGATCCGGATCCCCGCACGTAACGTACGCGACGAGCGCCGGCTTCCGATGAAACGTTAAAGGCATATAAAAACTCTGTCATCCTGAGCGAGGATTTTGCTTCGCGAATGCGAAGCAAAACCGCAGTCGAAGGACCTCGTGCACCTATGTGCTACAGGTGACCTAAAAAGGAATTTCCACCGCGGCCGCCGGCACCACTCTTGGCATTCTCCGACACCCAGAGGATCACGAATCCAGTTTCAAGTTCTCCCGCATAATCCCAATATCCTTATCCCCGCGTCCCGAAACATTCACAATCACAATCTCCGATTTCTTCATGCGAGGCGCTCGCTTCACCACCTCCGCCACCGCATGAGCGGACTCCAGTGCCGGAATAATCCCCTCAGTCCGCGCCAAAAGAGTAGTAGCCGCGAGCGCTTCAGCATCTGAAGCCGGCACATACTCCGCCCGCCCCGAATCCCGCAACGCCGCGTGCTCCGGCCCAATCGACGGATAATCCAGCCCCGCCGACACCGAATGGGTCAACGCAATCTGCCCACCCGAATCCTGCAGCACGTAAGAATACGTCCCCTGCAACACTCCCGGCGATCCTCCCCGAAACCGCGCTGCATGGTCGCCCAGCTTTTCGCCGCGCCCCCCAGCCTCCACTCCAATCAGTTGGACTTTCTTGTCGTTCAGAAAATCGTAGAAAATTCCAATCGAATTCGATCCCCCACCCACGCACGCAATAATCGCCTCCGGCAATTTCCCCTCAGCCTTCAGAATCTGTGCCCGCGCCTCGCGCCCAATCACCCGATGAAAGTCCCGCACCATCGTCGGATACGGGTGCGCCCCCAGCACACTCCCCAACAAATAATGCGTCGTCCGCACATTCGTGACCCAGTCGCGCATC
>PMUM01000213.1 GCA_003166855.1 Acidobacteriaceae bacterium
CGTGGGCTGCGACTTGCCGGCGGGTGTATATACGTCGAGCTTGGCCTCGTAGTTGTTGGCGGTGTGATAGACGATGTTGGGATGCACCTCGTAACGGAACAACTCGGCGGTGAAGCTTGGTGCGTCGGATTGCGCAACGGTCATCGATGCGGAAAGCAGCAGGGAGGCAAGTAGGAGTTTTCGCACAGGTTCCTTGAGTGAATCTAGTTTTGCGCCGCCGTACGGCGCGAAACGGATGATACTCCTCAACGTGAAGGTGCAGCGGGGGCATTTCAGCGTAATCGCGCTTACATCGCTCAAAACCTCCTTGGCCGGGTCAACGAGTGCTCTGGCGATGTCTCAACAGCTACGAGAAGCCCCCGAGCTATTTGCGCTTTGGACGTCCGAAGGGCGGCTTGCCTAGCGGGGTTTTACCGCCGCCCAAGTACCACTCAGAGCCCTGTTTGTGCGCCATCGTCAGTACGGGATGCTGTTTCCAATCGGAGAAAAACTCTCTGATGTCTTTCTGCTCAAAAAGATGTTCCAAGGTAGCTGTCACAATGCAGGTGCGAAGGGTTTCGTCACCCTCAGCATAGAGTCGGCCTAGCCAGTCCTTTAGTTCCTTGAGGATTTCTCGGGGAACGGCGGAATCTCTCCAGAGGCTGGCAAAGATATTCACCAACGTCGCACCAGCGGAGTATCTCGAATCAGACCACTCGCCGTCAGGGTCTTCTTTTAGACATCGCCCATAGTAGCATGTCACAAAACCCTTGTACTCATTGGGCGTGAACGGCGGTTCGATGCGAAAACGGGCGTCATCAATAAGCGCATTTGTGAATCCAAGAATTTCAATGTCGTCGCTCTTCAACCAGCGACGAACATCACCGAGTTGTACCGTATCCGTTTTGGGGGTCCATTCGGCATTGTCAGGAGCTACCCATAGCTTGTTGATGATCTCTTGGAGCGTCTCACTCATGTCTGGCCTTGAAAAGAAAACGCTGGCTCGTCGGTATGCCGATATTACTACCAAGAACTCTAACTGACGAAACCAGGCCGATCGCACTCATTTACGGAGCGGTTGCAGGTCGGAAGATTGGGTGAACGACTCCAGGCTGATGAACCCTCTTCGGCAGTTCGAGCCCGCAATTTCGATGGTGTTCGACTCGAGAAGCGCGCCTTTTCAAAAGATCGTTCCGTCGTCGGGCTTCAGAATGAGGATGCTAGTTGCCGCTCTCGCCAACTTTGAGCACAGCCAAGAAAGCTTCCTGGGGGATGTCGACGCGGCCGATGCGCTTCATTCGCTTCTTGCCTTCTTTCTGTTTCTCGAGCAGTTTGCGCTTACGGGAAATGTCGCCGCCGTAGCACTTGGCGATGACGTTTTTGCGCATGGCGTGAACGGTTTCGCGGGCGATGATCTTGGCGCCGATGGAGGCCTGGATGGGGACCTCGAACATCTGGCGGGGGATGAGTTCCCTCATCTTGGACACCAGCAGTTTCCCGCGTTCGTAGGCGAAGTCGCGGTGCACGATGATGGAGAGGGCGTCGACGGGCTCTCCGGCGACGAGGATGTCGAGCTTCACCATGGGAGATTCCCAGTAGTCGGCGAGGTGGTAGTCGAGGGAAGCGTAGCCGCGGGAGACGGATTTGAGGCGATCGTAGAAGTCGAGGACGATTTCGTTCAGCGGCAATTCGTAGTGCAGCATGACGCGCGAGGAGCTGACGTATTCGAAGGTTTTCTGCTTGCCGCGTTTTTCTTCGACGAGCGCGAGGATTCCGCCGACGTATTCTTCGTTGGTAAGAATGGTGGCGAGGATGACGGGCTCTTCGATTTTTTCGATTTCGCTGGGATCGAGCCAGCGCGAAGGATTGTCGATCTCGACCATCTTGCCGTCGGTTTTATAGATCTTGTAGCGGACGCCGGGAGCTGTGGTGATGAGGTCGAGATTGAATTCGCGCTCGAGACGCTCCTGAATGATTTCCATGTGGAGCAGGCCGAGGAATCCGCAGCGGAATCCGAAGCCGAGCGCGACCGAACTTTCAGGTTCGAAGAAGAAGGAGGAATCGTTCAGGCGAAGTTTTTCGAGGGCTTCGCGGAGTTGCGTGTGCGCGTGAGCATCGATGGTGTAGAGCCCGGCGAACACCATGGGCTTGATTTCCTCGAAGCCGGGCAGAGCCTCGAGGGCGGGATTGTTGTCGTGGGTGATGGTGTCACCGATCTTCGTGTCGGCGACGTTCTTGATGTTGGCGATGATGAATCCGACCTCGCCGGCCACGAGCTGATCGATTTCCACGGGCTTGGGTGTGAGGACGCCGAGAGTTTCCGCGTCGAAGGTGGTGCCGTTCCACCAGAGGCGAATGCGATCGCCCTTCTTTAGCGTTCCTTGAAATACGCGGGTTAGCACGATGACGCCGCGGTAGGGGTCGAACCAGGAGTCGAAAACCAGCGCCTGGAGGCGGTTGTCGGGCGATCCCTTGGGCGGAGGGACGCGCTTCACGATGGCTTCGAGCACGTCGGGCACGCCCTGGCCAGTTTTGGCGCTGATGAGAACGGCGTCGGTGGCATCGAGGCCGACGGCGCCTTCGATCATTTCTTTGGTTCGCGGGATGTCGGCGCTTTGCAGATCGATCTTGTTGATGACGGGAATGATTTCGAGGCCGTGATTGATGGCGAGATAGGAATTCGCCAGCGTCTGGGCTTCGACTCCCTGCGAGGCGTCGACGACGAGCAGCGCGCCTTCGCACGAGGCGAGGGAGCGTGAGACTTCGTAGGAGAAATCCACGTGGCCGGGAGTATCGATGAGGTTGAGCTGGTAGGTCTGGCCGTCTTGCGCGGTGTACATCATGCGGACTGCGTGGGCCTTGATAGTGATGCCGCGCTCGCGTTCGAGGTCCATGGAGTCGAGGACCTGGGCCTGCATTTCGCGCGCGGTGAGGGATCCGGTGAGCTCCAGCAGGCGGTCGGCGAGCGTGGATTTGCCGTGGTCG
>PMUM01000338.1 GCA_003166855.1 Acidobacteriaceae bacterium
CGATGTGCGCGATGATCGCGAAATTGCGGATGAAAGCGGCGTCCATGGGTGAGTGGCTAATCTTCAATTCTAACAGGGGGAGAGCGGTACTCAGTACTCGGTACTCAGTACTCAGTGGCAGTTCTTTTGGGGTTGGGAATATGTTTTTTGGTTCCGGATGCGGGGGTGAGGTTTCTTCGGTAGAATCCTGCTCTGCCGGATCTTGCTTGACTTGTTCTGAGGAGAAGAAGCATGCGCAAACTGCCTGTTGTCGTCCTCTTGGTACTCGCGAGCCGAATCGTTGCTGCGGCGCAGGCTCTTTCGCCTGCGGTGCAGGCTTTCGTCAAAGTGAATGCTCCGGTCGTCGCGCTGACTCACGTCCGCGTGATCGACGGGACGGGCGCGGCGGCACGGGAAGATCAGACCATCATCGTCAGCAAGGGGAAGATTGAATCGGTGGGCGATGCGTCGGCGGCGAAGGTTCCAGCGGACGCGCGGGTGCTGGACCTGCATGGGTACAGCGTGATCCCGGGGCTGGTCGGGATGCACGACCACATGTTTTATCCGATGGGGAATGGTGTGTTCGGAGAGATGGCCTACAGCTTCCCGCGACTGTATCTGGCCGGCGGTGTGACTACGATTCGAACCACCGGCGCGCTCGAACCTTATACGGATCTCGAATTCAAGAAGTCCATCGATGCGGGACAAACTCCCGGGCCGAAGATGCACGTAACGGGGCCGTATCTCGAGGGCAAGGGGTCGTGGGCGATTCAGATGCACCAACTCACCGGACCGGAGGATGCGGCGCGCACCGTGAACTTCTGGCTCGACCAAGGCGTCGATAATTTCAAGGCTTACATGTTCATCACGCGCGCGGAGTTGGGCGCAGCGATTGCGGCCGCACACAAGCGCGGAGCGAAGGTGACCGGACATCTTTGCGCCGTAAATTTCCGCGAGGCCGCGGACCTGGGAATTGACGATCTGGAACATGGACTGTTCGTGGACACCGAATTTATTTCGGGGAAGAAACTTGATGAGTGTCCCGAGGACGGAGAGGACCCGGTGGGCATGGCAAAGCTGGATGCTAATGCAGGGCCGTTGCACGACACGATCCAGTATCTTGTGCAACATCATGTCGCCGTGACTTCAACTCTGCCGGTATTTGAAATGGGCAGTTTTCCCGGGCGGCCCACAATACAAAGGCGAGTTCTGGACGCGCTATCGCCCGATGCCCGCAGCGCGGTGCTGGCGAATCGGGTTCGAGCGAGCGACGACAATCGTATTCGTCAACGTTTTGGGAGCGAGGGTTCGCCCTATGCGGCAGCGTTCAAGAAGGAGCTGGAATTTGAGTATGCGTTCTCGAAAGCAGGCGGACTGTTACTGGCGGGACTCGACCCCACGGGAATGGGAGGAGTCATCGCGGGATTCGGCGATCAGCGGGAAGTGGAATTGCTGGTGGAGGCTGGGTTCACGCCGCTGGAGGCGATCCACATTGCGACTGCGAACGGTGCGCAGTTTCTGGGAGAGTTCGATCGCATCGGGACGATTGCGGCGGGCAAGCAGGCGGATTTGGTCGTGATCAAAGGCGATCCGTCGAAGAAGATCGACGACATTGAAAATGTGGAGACGGTATTCAAGGACGGCATCGGGTACGACTCGGGCAAGCTGATTGAGTCGGTGCGCGGCGTGGTGGGCAGCAGATAGTATTCAGTACCCAGTACTCAGTACTCAGTACCTAGTGACGACAGGATTGCTGACGCGCTCGGTACTGAGTCGAGCAGAATCAGAATTCCATGATCGTTCTCGCCTCCGCATCGCCACGACGCCAGGAGCTTCTGCGCAACGCGGGGATTCCGTTTGCTGTTGAGCCAGCCAATATTGATGAGACTCCCCGGGCAGGCGAGGCGCCGCGTGAGTGTGCGGAGAGGCTGGCGCGGGAAAAGGCGCTCGCGGTGTGGCGAACTCGGCCGCAAGATTGGGTGCTGGGAGCGGACACGATTGTGGTTGTGGATGATGCCATTCTGGGCAAGCCGGTTGATCCCGCAGATGCCGTGCGCATGCTGAGACTTCTGTCCGGGCGCGTGCATCGCGTGATCACTGCCGTGTGTCTGGTGAGGGCAGGCGACAGTCGCGATCTGTTAAGAGCAGCGGAGTTGGCGCGAACTGCCTCAGAGACGACGCTGGTGACGATGAATGCGTTGTCGGAGGATGAGATTCGCGAGTATGTCGCTAGCGGCGAACCCGAGGACAAGGCGGGAGCGTATGCGATTCAGGGGATGGCTTCGCGCTGGATTCCGCGGATTGAGGGAGACTACAGCAACGTGGTGGGACTGCCGGTGGCGCTGGTTTATCGCATGCTGCGAGAGCAGGGAGGAATTTGAATGCCACGCGTGCGCACGTGCACTTCGGGGCTAAGACTTCTTTTGATCTTCTTCCTTCGGGGCTTCCTTCTTTTCTTCTTCAGGGCTTTTCAACGCGGCTTTGAAGTTGCGGATGCCTTCGGCCAAGCCTTTGCCGACGTCGCCCAACCTACTGGTGCCGAAGAGCAGGAAGGCGAGGACGATTACCAAAAGCCAGTGCCATGGCGAGAACTCACCCATAATTTCTCCACGGGGACGGCCTTCGCGAGTCCTGCGTAAGTGGCCGAAATCCCTGAGAAAAGTTTAGGCTTCCCTATCTGCGGAGTCAAAGGTGCGGATGGGAGTGTCCGCCCCACACGCTCACCTGCAGTGAGGCTGGGAGTCTATCCTCGAAGGACATACTGTTCCCGGAGGTCAGATCGGATGGTCAGGCGCTACGTGGTTGCGATTCTTTTGCTCCTCTTTTTTGTTGTGCACGTCGAGAATATCGCGGCGCAAAGTCCGGCTCCGTCGGCAGGCGCTGCGACCAGCGAACCGCGCAAGACCAGCGAACCGTACACGGGAGATCTGTCGGTTTTCGAATCGCCGGGGCGCGAGGACAGGCTTCAGATCAACCGCGTGATGGATCTTCTTGGCATCGCGGCGGGGAAGGGAGTGGCCGACATTGGCGCGGGGTCGGGATGGTTTACGGTTCGCGCGGCGCGGCGGGTCGGCGCCGGCGGGTCGGTGTACGCGGTCGATATTAATCCAGAAGCGATCCGCTATGTCAGCGAACGGGCGCGGAAGGAGAAGCTGCAGAATGTGAAGACGATTCTGGGCAAGTCGGACGATCCGGTCTTGCCGGCGAATTCCGTGGATGCGGTGTTGCTGCTCAAGACGTACCACGAAGTTGCGCAGCCGGTGGCGTTGCTGCGAAATCTGCGCGGGGCGCTGCGTCCGGGGGCTAAGGTGGGGATTATTGATCGCAACGGAAACGGAGAAGACCACGGAGTCGGAAGCGGCGTTGTGATTCGCGAGGCGCACGAGGCTGGCTACACACTGCTCGAGCAGTACGACTTTGTGAAGGGCGACAAGATGGATTATTTTCTCGTATTCACGGCAAGACCGTAACTTCGTCGGAGGCGGACCACGTAGTTCTGCTTAGGTCCGCAAACGCTGGAAGATCGGCGTCGGAGGCGGCGCCCTGCGGGCTTGCCCACGCGGCTTCCATGCTTGGCCAATCGTCGAAATAGAGCTCAATGATTGCATCCCACCCTGGGGTGCGCCTGGGATCGGCGACGACAAAATCCTGGATGTACTTGCGGACGCCGGGCAACGCCTTCGCCAAAGGGCCGTGAATTTCTTGCAGGTGACGGCGGAATTCTTCCTGCGTCAGGTCGCGGCGTTTGTAGAGGACGACCATGAACTTCAGCATGCTTCTCGAGGCCTCGCAAGAATTTTAGCTACAGAGGAACGGGAGGGAGCTTCAACTTCTTCACCGCGATGATAGAAAGTGCAGTAGAGTCCTCAGGGGCTAAAGAGTGTGCGTGAGAACTGGTGCCGTCCCTCCGGGACTCGCTCTCTGGTCCCATCCTACCCGGCACTTACGTGCCGGGCTATCACATGCCGCCGCTTCGCGGCTGGATTTTGGCATTACGCGGCCCTGAAAGGGCCGCTCTTCCACGGCGGTACACGCGTTTGTGGTGCACCGGTTGGTGGGGCATGCATCGATGATTTTTCGGCCCCTCTGAAGCCGTTCTGCCGGCTGACAGGGCTTCAGGCGCTTTCGATCATTCCGGCTAGAAGCAGCGCGCGGCGCGGTAGTTCCGAGATGATGATGTGTTCGTGAACGGCGTGTGCGCCCTGGCCGTGACCGCCCATGCCGTCGAGGGTGGGAATGCCGATGCCGGCGGTGAAGTTTCCGTCGGAGCCTCCGCCGACTGAGGCCTCTTCGAGTTTCCAGTCGATCTGCTTCGCGATGGCCTGCGCTTTCTCGTAGAGTGCGGCGACGCCGGGAGTGCGTTCCATGGGCAGGCGATTGACGCCGCCTTCGATGCTGAGCTTGCAAAGCTTGTCGAAGGGCTTCAGGGCGCGAAGTTTGCGATCGAGCGTGGCGGCCTGCTTCGCGTGGGCGATGCGCACGTCGATTTCGGCGGTGGCTTCGGCGGCGATTACGTTGGTGCGGGTCCCGCCACGAATCACGCCGGGGTTCACGGAAAGGCCGCTAGGCAAATCGTTCAGCTTGGAGATAGCCGTGATCTGTCGGGCGAGTTCGAGGATGGCGCTGTGTCCCTTGCCGGGATCGAGTCCGGCGTGGGCGGCGACGCCTTTGACGTTCAGAACATATTCACCGACGCCCTTACGCGCAGTCTTTACGGCGCCGCACGGACCTGCGGGCTCGAGCACGAGTACGGCAGCGGATTCTTTCGCCAGGGCCTCGGTAATTTTGCGGGAAGAGTAGCTGCCGACTTCTTCGTCGGAGACCAAGAGCACCGTCACTGGGCGAGGGAGCGCGCCGTGCCAGGTTTGCAAGGCGGCAATCGCGTAGAGCATGAGCGCGATGCCTGATTTCATGTCGAGCGCGCCGGGGCCGTGCATGCGGTCGTCGGTGACGTGGCAGGGCATAGTCGCGAGAGTGCCGAGCGGGTAGACGGTGTCGAAGTGGCCGAGGAGCAGAACAGGCTTGAGCTTTTCGCGGCCGGGGAAATCGATCTGAACGGTGTCGGCGTAGTCGTCAGCGTGGTGGACGCGGGCGTGCCCTCCGACGGCTTCGAAGCTTCCGGCGAGGAAGGCGCCCATGCGGTCGGCGGCGGCCTTGTTGTCGCTGGGGGATTCGATTTCGACAAACTCGCGGATGGTCTGGACGAGTTGTTCCTGGCGTGCTTCGAAGTAGCGCAGGCGCTCGGTCCAGATGGGATCCGCTTGGAATGCTTTGGTTCGGCTTGGCTTGGAACGTGAGGTTCTCTTGCCCGGCATGATGCGCTCGTCTCCGGCCCGGGAAGAGGACGCACCTGCGGGCCAAGTCGTACAGTATAATCTTCAAGCCGTTTTGAGACGAACGAGTTTGAGACGAACATGAATGAGAGCAGCCCTGTGCCGGAATCTTCGCCCGGCTTGACGAAGACCGTGCTGGACATCCACGACATTCTGAAGATCCTGCCGCACCGCTATCCGTTCTTGCTGATTGACCGCGTGCTCGAACTGAAGCGCAAAGAGCGCATTGTCGCCATCAAGAACGTCACCATCAATGAACCATTCTTCGTCGGGCACTTTCCGGGGCTGCCCATCATGCCGGGCGTGCTGATTGTGGAGGCTATCGCGCAGGCTGGAGGCGCGCTGCTGCTGACGGAGGTCGAAGACCGCAACGATAAGGTCATGGTGTTCACCGGGATTGAGCGGGCCAAGTTCCGCCGGCCGGTCAGTCCTGGGGATCAGTTGCGGCTGGAAGTTGAAGTAAAAGGCTGGCGCACGGTGCCCGGAATGACTGCAGCGAAGATGCAGGGATACGCGTATGTAGGCGAGCGGCGCGTGGCTGAGGCAGCGGTGTCGTGCCAGTTGATCGACAGTTCGCGGGGCCGGGGAACGGATGATGGCGGTTCGAGAGTGTGATACCTCAGCTGTTTGAAGAGCTTTAACCACTAAGGACACTAAGGTTCACGAAGGAAAGCCACTACACGCTCCTCGTCCATGAATTCTTCCTCCATGAACGTACATCCTACGGCCCTGATCGATGCGCGCGCGAAGGTTCCTGCGTCGTGCAAGATCGGGCCGTATTGCGTGATCGGGGCGGACGTCGAAATGGGAGAGGGGTGCCACCTTGTGTCGCATGTGGCGATCGAGGGGCCGACGAAAATCGGCGCCGACAACGGCTTCTTTCCTTTTTGCGCCATCGGCATGGCGCCGCAGGATGTCACTTACAAAGGCGAGCCGACGCGGCTGGAGATCGGCGACCACAACGAGATCCGCGAGTATGTGACCATCAGTCGCGGCACGGTGAAGGGCGGGGGGCTGACCAAAGTCGGCAGTCACCTGCTGATCATGGCGTATACGCATATCGGGCACGATTGCGTGATTGAGGATCATGCCATGCTGGTGAACGGCGCGACGCTGGGCGGGCATGTGACGGTGGAAGAATGGGCGGTGGTCGGAGCGCTGTGCCCGGTTCACCAGTTTGTGCGCATTGGGGCGCATTCGTACATCGGCGGCGGGACTACGATCACGCAGAATGTTCTGCCGTACTCCATGACGTCGGCGGCGCGCGACACGCACGCGTATGGGATGAATAAAGTTGGGCTCGAGCGGCGCGGGTTTTCGAAAGAGCGCATTGCGAAGATTCATCACGCGTATAAGATTCTGCTGGCTTCGAAGATGAACACGTCCCAGGCGCTGGAAAAGTTGAAGGCCGAACCCGATCACGGGCAGGATGTGGATATGCTGATTCGGTTCATCGAGGGGTCGGAGCGGGGGATTATCAAGTGAGCAGTCGCTCGATTTGGGTCAATGTGCGTAATCGCAATCTTGCGACAGTTGAGGTCTAAAATGGTCGCAATTCATGGTTGAACCTATCTCAGCGCAAAGGGCCATTGGCTACAGCCTGTACAGAAGTCCAGCACTGTGGGTTTTCTTAGTGACGTTTACCGTCCTAGCCATACACCCTATCCCGGAGTGCATTGATTGCGAATTCCCTCGCCCTTGGGGACGAGACGACCTTGCCTATCTCCACGTTTCTGGCATTCTCGACGTGTGGTTCGTCGTGGCGTCGATCACTGCGGGGTTTTGCTCAATCCGAAAGTACTGGCTCGTGCCGGTCTCAATCGTTCTCGCCCATCTGATGACCCAACCGCTGGGCGGTGTTGCGCTGTGGTCTCTCTGGTCCAACGAAGCACCTGTGATTGTGCTCCTAGGTTGTGTGGCGGGGGCGGCCGGTTTGTTGGTGGGAGCATCTATTCGGTTCTTAGTTAAACGCTTTGTGAGGCCCACGTCCTGATTTCGGACGCAGTGCAGAAGACTCGGCTCGGAGTCCATCTGTCGAAATCCATCTGTCGAAACTAGGCCATTACTTTGACCGCTCGTCTTTGAGTGTAGCGGCGATTCAATGTCAACTAATGCGTTTCAGCGTAGTGAAACGGCCCCACTTATCCATTTCGCAGCCACACTTCCCACAGGTGCCGCCAGCCCAGAGCGCCTGCGTCAGTGATTTGGGTCGCCGCAGTCGCGGCATCGCAGCACCGCAAGTTGGACAGTTCACAGGTTTTGTATTGATACCCCATCGATTTCTTGTGACCGTGCCGAATGCCACCAACAGACTACCGAAGAAGAGAATCGAAGTCATGACGACCAAAACCACATTCATTACGTGATCGGGAATGAGTATCCCTAGCACGATGTCTAACAGCACACAAAGCGGGAAGCCTAGCAGAATGGACCTTGCGATTGTGCCCTTGGCCGGACTCATGTCGCGGGAAGGAGGACTGTAATCTTCGGAAGCCAACTGGATCAGGGGCATAGGAGTCTGAAGTACGACCCCACAGTTTGTGCAGAAGATGCGGCCTCCATCGACATGAACGCCGCACTTTGTGCAGGTTCTCCCAGGGTCCGTGTTCGCCCAACGAGCCGTCATCAGACACGATCATACGCTTCGCATGCGGCAACTGTTGTTAGCAGGCTGTAACACGTTTTGACTGCCGGTCGATGTATGTAATGGCGATGGGGGCAGCCGTATTCAACAGGCCAAAGACCCCCTCAAAGTAACACTTTTCGGGGCTTGCGTCCGGTCAGGAAATGGGCTAAAGTGATAATGTCGATGGACATAGTCGACATTAGGACTAACTTTATGCCTGCGAACATCCAGCCCGTCCGAAACGATCGTCATACCTGCCCAGACTGCCAGGCGGAGGAGGCACAAGGCCGAGACAGCTTCGGCTGCCCGATGCCGTGCGTCCGCTGTGCGCTGGTACGTCTGGTGAAGGCCTCTCAAGCTGACATGGCAGATCACCCTCACGGATTCCCGATGCGAGGCCGGAGACGACGACCTCATTCCATGAAACAAACAGAAAAACTCTGAGAGCCCGATTTAACGCCAACTACGAGCGCGAATCGCGACACTTAACATAACGCTGTTCTGGATGAGTT
The DNA here is from genome assembly GCA_003166855.1 of Acidobacteriaceae bacterium. GTDB lineage: Bacteria > Acidobacteriota > Terriglobia > Terriglobales > Acidobacteriaceae > Sulfotelmatobacter. Next base: position 8,451 of record PMUM01000338.1, read on the forward strand.
CCGTGTGCCGATCGCTCGGCGAGGGACGGCCGCGGCTTTGAGAGATGTTGTGATGTTTAACAGTATTGCGACGGTCATGGAAGTCCTAGGCCGTAGCTGCTAGCGGATGTTCAGGTCAGCGTAGTGGGCGAAGCTGGAGAGCGCTACTTCGTCGTTGCCGGGTATGTAGAAGCCAAACTTGCCTAGGCCGAGATTGGCGCCGGGCTGCGTCCAGCGATCCAGGACGGTCCATTTGTTACCGTTCTTGATCTGGTTGACAACCTCGGTGGGGCCAACGCGGACTTGGAGCGTGCGGAAGCTCTTCTTGTCGCCTTTATGGGGAACGATGATCTCGTCCGTTTTCTCGCCGTTGCGAATGACGCTGCGGTAGAAGTTGTTGTCGTCCATTTGGAAGAGGACGTAGTTCTTGGGGTCGCTGTAGTTGAGCACCCATTGCAACAGGCGCCCCTTGGTAAGCATCGCGGAAAAAGAAAATGTGCCCGAGGCAGGAACGACTCCGTATAGGACGAAGTCCCCGCCTTTGCGAATGAAAGAATCTCTCTCCTGCTTCCAGGCGCCTGGGTCATCCCACTTCGACATACCGCTCGGGCCGAGAGACAAATCCAAAGTCTTGGATTGACCGGCTATGACTTCGAGCGTGGACGAGCGCGTGAACCTTTCTGCGGTTCGCGCGGTAAGAGTGTAGGTGCCGGGGGCAAGATTGAGCGGGACACCACTGCTTACTATTTTCAGGAGATCACCTTTCACGATTGCAACGGTGGCATCGGCGGGCGCGAAGGTAATTTTCAATTCGCCGGGAGCAGCTTCCAGCGCGGCATCCGCAGCAGCGAGAGATATGGTTCCACCCACAACGAAGTGTTTCTTGAACTGCCGGGGCTTGAACCGCTCTCTGCGCAGTTCGACAGTATGGTCTCCGGGATTGACGGTGGAGACGGAGAGCGTGCCATCGGGCTGAATGGAGCCGACGAGAGTTTGATCGACGAGAACCGTGGTTCCGGGAGTGCCGCCCTGGATGGTCAGCGAGGCCAGGTGAGGCTGCGGCTGGAGGTTGAAGACAAGCGTGGCCTGGTCGCCCTTGCGAATGCGGATCTTCTGCAGGGGAGGATCCTGAAAGCCGCTTTTGGAGACTTGTACAACGTAGTCCTTGAGCTC
>PMUM01000473.1 GCA_003166855.1 Acidobacteriaceae bacterium
GAGAAGGGCGCCTTCACCGGAGCCGTAAGCAAGAAAATTGGACGCCTTGAACTCGCCGACAAGGGCACTCTTTTCCTCGACGAGATCGGGGACATTTCCCTCACCTTGCAACCCAAGCTGCTGCGAGTTTTGCAGGACCAGGAATTCGAGCGCTTAGGCGGAAACCAGACCCTGAAGGTGGACTTTCGCCTGATTGCCGCAACCAACGTCGATCTCGGTGCAGCGGTGCGCGAAAAGGAATTTCGCAGCGATTTATATTACCGCCTCAACGTCTTTCCCATACACGTGCCCCCATTGCGGGAACGGCGCGAGGACATCCGCTTGCTCGTCGAACACTTTGTCCAGAAGTGCGCGCGGCGCATGAACAAGTCGATCACCAGCATTCCCAGGAAAACCATGGACGCCCTGATGGCGTGGCAATGGCCCGGCAATGTACGCGAGTTGGAAAATTTTATCGAGCGCTCCGTGATTCTCACACAAGGTTCTGTGCTGGTCGCGCCCTTAAGTGAAATGCAGCCAACTAGCGCCGTGGCGGCGGCAAAAAAAACCGACGAAACCCTGGAGGCGAAAGAGCGCGAACACATCCTGCAAGCTCTTCGCGCAAGCCGTGGGCAGATCGGCGGACCGCGCGGCGCAGCCAAGCGTCTCGGTCTGAAACGCACCACGCTGCAATCGAAGCTCAAACATTTGAAGATCGATCCCCATTCCAAATCCATCAGCCATTAGTCGCGATGAGGGAACTTCTGATTAATTCCCCGGGGCTTCCGTGCGCCCCTGTGTCCCCTGTGGTTTATGCTTTTTTTCGGCACTTAATCGGAGTCTCCTTAGCAGCCAGGATATAAGCTCTCTTTTGATCTTCTTTCCAGCCCTTCTTCGGTTACAATCCTCGCGCAGATGAACCGCGAATATAACAAACAATACAGCCACGAATTGGGCCGCGACATGGAGTCGCTCGTCTACGGCCACGCCGGCCAACCAATCCTCGTTTTCCCCACCTCCCAAGGTCGTTTCTTTGAATACGAAGATGCCGGCATGATCCACGCGCTCGCTGGCAAATCGGAAGGTGGCGCGATCCAGATCTTCTGCGTGGACAGCGTCGACAGCGAGAGTTGGTACAACAAAAGCGTACATCCGGGAGCCCGCATCTGGCGCCACGTTCAGTACGAACGGTACCTGCTCAACGAGTTTCTCCCCTATTTAAAGTGGAGAAACTGGTCTCCCCAAATCGCCGTGACCGGCTGCAGTTTTGGCGGTTATCATGCTCTGAATTTTGCCATGCGCCATCCCGATTTAGTTTCGGGCTGCGCGACCATGAGCGGATCCTACGACATCAAGAGCTTTCTCGACGGCTACTACGACGACAACGTCTACTTCAACAATCCTCCAGACTACCTTTCCAACATGAACGACGACTGGTTCCTGAGCCGCATCCGGCAGATGAACATAGTCCTCGGATCATCGGACTGGGATATGTGCCTCGATGCCAACGTAAAGATGTCCGCCATTCTCCACGGCAAGGGCATTCCTCATTGGCTGGATATTTATGGAGACAACAGCAAACACGATTGGCCGCTGTGGCAGCGCATGGCACAAAAATATTTTTGACGAAGTATTTCTAAGAGGGTGCGGAAAAACTCGATCTTGTCTTGGCTTTGGGTGGCGCAGCGCTTCAGCGCTGCGATAACAGCTTTGTTTTGACTGCGCCTTTAGGCGCTGAGGTCGCCCTCTCTGGCCCGCGATAGACATTTTCCGCAGCCTCCTAGGGGCGAAATTGGCACGTTGCTCATCGCGCTTCCACTAGCAATCGCAATTGAGCGAGAATCAATTATGGCAAACAAGAAAATCGCAATTCTCTTTGGCATGGAAAACACCTTCCCGCCAGCCCTCGTCGAAAAGATTAACGCCATGAAGATCGACGGCGTTTCCGCCGAGTTTGTAAAAATCGGCGGGATCCGCATGGACGAGCCGAAGAAATACGACGTCCTCGTCGATCGCATTTCGCAGGACATTCCCTTCTACCGCGCGTATTTAAAGAACGCAATGCTGCACGGGACGATCGTCATCAACAATCCCTTCTGGTGGACCGCCGACGATAAGTTCTTTAACTATGCGCTCGCGCATAAGATGGGCGTGGCCATTCCACCTACCGTGATTTTGCCGCATCACGAGCATCCGCCGGACACCACCGATAAGTCGATGCGCAACTTAATCTACCCGTTGAATTGGGAAGAACTCTTCGACTATGTCGGCTTCCCGGCGTTCTTAAAGCCCTACTCCGGCGGCGGATGGAAGCACGTATACAAAGTCCATTCTCCCGAAGAATTCTTCCATAACTACAACCAGACGGGAGACCTTTGCCTGACCCTCCAACACGGCGTCGAGTTCGAAGACTATTACCGCTGTTACGTAGTGGGCCAGGAAAAAGTCCACATCATGAAGTACGATCCGAAAGCCCCGCATCACGAGCGCTACGTAAAGGGCAATCCGCAGCCCGGAGCAAAGTTGAAAGAGCGCATCGAAAAAGATGCGCTAGCCCTATGCCGCGCTCTAGGCTACGACCTGAACACAGTCGAGTTCGCCGTCGAGGCTGGCATCCCCTATGCCATCGACTTCATGAATCCCGCGCCCGACGCCGAGATCACCTCAGTAGGACAGCAAAATTTCGAATGGATCGTGGATGCCGTAGCGGACATGGCGGTCAAGAAAGCCCTGAGCGAAGAAAATCCAGTGGAGGAATTGCGCTGGGCCGCGTTCCTGAACGGCCCGACGCCAACTGAAAGCCGCTCGTCAAAAGTAAGGAAAAAGGCATAAGCCTAGGCCGCTCCCCGATCGAGACTCGATAACACTGTCCGCGCCGTACCGGCTCATTGATATACTAGTTTGACTTACTGCCAGCTACTCCCGGGCAGCGCCGGATGCCGTGATGAAGCCTACATTCACGCTAGGAATCGAAGAGGAATATCAGACCGTCGATCCCGAGACTCGAGATCTTCGCTCGCATATTCACGCCGAGATTATCGAGAAGGGCAAGCTGATTCTGCAGGAGCGGGTCAAGACGGAGATGCATCAATCCGTCGTCGAAGTAGGCACCTCCATTTGCGCCAATATTAAAGATGCCCGCGAAGAGCTGCGAAATCTCCGCTATCACATCATCCGCCTGGCCCGCGAAAATAATTTGCGCATAGCCTCCGCCGCAACTCATCCCTTCGCCGATTGGCGCGTCCAGGCCCTCACTCCCGGAGAGCGCTACAAAAACATAGTCGAAGATATGCAACTGGTAGCCCGCGCCAACCTGATTTTTGGCCTGCACGTCCACGTTGGCATCGAAGACCGCGAGACCCTGATTCATTTAATGAATCACGCCCGCTATTTTGTGCCACACCTGCTGGCGCTTTCGTCGAATTCACCCTTCTGGCTGGGGATGGATACGGGGCTAAAGTCCTATCGCTGCAAGGTCTTCGACAAATTTCCACGCACCAACCTTCCCGATTATTTTCCCAGCTGGGGCGAGTACGAAAATTACGTCAAGTTACTCGTGAAGACAAATTCAATCGACAACGCCAAGAAAATCTGGTGGGATATCCGGCCCCATCCATTCTTTCCTACCCTCGAATTCCGCGTCTGCGATCTGCCCATGAGGCTCGACGAAACCATCGCGCTCGCAGCCCTGATCCAGGCAACCGTGGCCAAGCTTTATAAGCTCTACTCCCAGAACCAGGGATTCCGCCTCTACCGCCGGTCGCTCCTCATGGAAAACAAGTGGCGCGCGGCGCGCTACGGCATCAACGGAAAACTGATCGACTTCGGCAAGCAGACGGAAGTTCCCGAGCGCGACTTGATCGAAGAATATCTCGCCTTCGTCGATGACGTGCTCGACGAACTCGATTGCCGCGAAGAGGTCGAATACATTCGCGAGATCATGAAGATGGGAACCGGCGCTGACCGGCAATTAGAGGTCTATCGCAGAACCGGCGACATGAAGGCCGTAATGGACTACATCATTGAGGAGACAGAGGTGGGCGTCGATGAAGCAGACAGTTTGCCCACTGCGCGCGCCGTCTAATGAGCTTGATGAAAACTGACTCGCAATTAAACGCAGAATCCAACCGGCAACTGAATCAGATGGCTTTTGATCCGCAACTGACCCTCGGGGCGCGGAATGCAGTCCGCGTCTGCCTGCGCGTGCAGCCCTCCGAAAAAGTTACAGTCATCACCGATGAAGTCAGCCTCGAAATCGCCGCGGCCATCGTCCACGAACTCGAAGAGTTGGGCTGTACGTACAAAACCTGGGTGCTCGAAGATGTCGCCACTCGTCCGCTGACCGATTTGCCGCTCGTAATCGCGGACGACCTCGAATCGAGCCAGGTCAGCATTTTTGCCGTGCAGGCGCAGACCAACGAACTCCGCTCGCGCATGCAGATGACCGACATTGTTAACCACCAGAAAATCCGCCACGCGCACATGGTCAACATCAACAAGCGCATCATGCTCGAAGGCATGCGCGCCGACTTCCAAAAAGTCGATCGCTTAAGCATAAAAGTGCTGGAGACAGTCCGTAAAGCAAAACAGATTCGCGCGATTACCCCTTCAGGTACGGACCTCGTGGCCGATCTAAATCCGAATTATCGCTGGGTAAAAACTAGTGGAATTATCAGCACCGAAAAGTGGGGTAACCTTCCCGGCGGCGAGGTCTTCACCACCCCCGGCGAGGTCAACGGCACATTCGTCATCGATGGAGTAGTCGGCGATTATCTGTGCGCGAAGTTCGGCGACTTAAAAGCGCATCCCTTGACCATCCTGGTGAAAGGCAATCGCCTAATCGAAGCGCACTCCTCAAATAAAGAATTAAAAGACGATTTCTGGGCCTACACTCACACCGACGAAAACAGTAACCGGGTAGGCGAGTTCGCGATAGGCACCAACATCGAACTGAAAGATGTAATCGGCGAAATATTGCAAGATGAAAAATACCCCGGCGTCCACATAGCCTTCGGAAACCCTTACGGCGCCCACACCGGCGCAGAGTGGTATTCCGCAACCCACATCGATGTCGTCGGACGCAAATTCGATATCTGGGTCGATGACGAACAAATTATGCGCGGCGGCCAATTCTTAATCGAGGCGTAAATATTTTTCACCGCCGAGGCGCAGAGAACATCGCGATGGGCTTGACGCGCATTGAACGCCGATGATTCCCGCTTACCGCGAAGACTTCAACGCGCGCTTCACCCAAGAAAAGTACGACCGCCTTCAGCGCGAGATGACCTCCCGCTGCGGAACGGAAGTCCCATTCGCTCTCTGCGAGACTCCGTGTTTCTTCCCCGACGCTCTAGTTCAGCGCATGGCCGAAGACGGAAAAGCTCTGATCCTCCAGTTAGTCGAGAATAAGGATTACCGCGCCCGTTCGGAAGCCTCGATCCCCGCCCAGTTTCGCGTGCCGAATGAATCGCCGCATCCGATGTTCATTCAAGTCGACTTCGGCCTGGTGCGCGATTCGAAAGGCGACTTACAGCCCAAGTTAGTCGAGTTACAAGCCTTCCCTTCCCTCTACGCCTACCAGCCCGTTCTAGCTCAGGCTTATATCGACGTCTTCGAACTAGACACGAAGCTTCGCTTCTTTCTTAGTGGTCTCGACTCGACTTCCTATAACCAACTCCTAAAAGACGCCATCGTGGCAGGCCACGATCCTGCGAATGTAGTACTGATGGAGGTCCATCCCGAAGAACAAAAAACACGCCCCGATTTTCTGCTAACCGAGAAGTTGTTGGGAATTCGCACCGTCTGCATCACCAAGATTCGCAAACAAGGGCGCCATCTGTTTTATGAAGAACAAGGCAAGCAGATTCCGATAGAGCGAATCTATAACCGCACCATCGTCGATGAACTGGAACGCAAGGGTGTAACACCACCCTTCGATTTTCGCGACGATCTCGACATAGAATGGGCAGGCCATCCCAACTGGTATTTCCGCATCAGCAAATATTCAATCCCCTATCTAAAACATCCCTCAGTGCCGCGAACCTGGTTTCTAGATCAATTATCAGAAGTCCCCGCCGATCTCGACAATTTCGTCCTCAAACCGCTCTACTCCTTCGCCGGTCTCGGAGTAGTCATCGCCCCGACGTGCGCCGACATCGACGCGATTCCCGCTGCAAAACGCAGCAGCTACATCATGCAAGAGCGACTGAATTTCACTCCAGTAGTAGATACTCCGTACGGCCCAACTAAGGTCGAGTTACGCATCATGTATGTGTGGGTCGATAAGTTAGTACCTGTGCTCACGATCGTCCGCATGGGCCGCGGCCTCATGATGGGCGTCGATCAAAACAAAAACATGAAATGGGTAGGCTCGTCAGCGGCGCTGATTGGTTAACCCGCGCTTCTCGATCGCCCAATGTTTTCCGCCAATCTCGGTTGACCCAACCGCGCTGACCGCCTACCATTACGCCTTCGCGGGGACGGTCAAATTTCAGCGTTACAAATAGAATCAAAGTCAACAGCCGCGGGCGGGGCGCCCGCGCCACATGAGCTATGGAGATCATCGGCCAAACCGTTTCCCACTACCGCGTGCTCTCCAAGCTCGGCGGCGGCGGAATGGGAGTGGTTTATGAAGCCGAAGATCTCCGCCTCGGCCGCCATGTCGCGCTGAAATTTATTCCTGAACACCTGGTCAACGATAAGCGCGCCCTCGACCGCTTCATGCGCGAGGCACGCGCCGCTTCGCAACTCAACCACGCCAACATCTGCACCATTCACGATATCGAAAACAACAACGGGCACCCCTTCATCGTGATGGAAAAGCTAGAAGGTGAGAGCCTCAAGCAGCGCATCCATGGCCATCCCCTCGAGATCGAAGACCTGCTCGACATTGCCGTGCAAGTGGCCGATGCGCTCGCGGCGTCACACGCCAAGGGAATCGTCCATCGCGACATCAAGCCGGCCAACATTTTCCTGACACCGACCGGACAAGTGAAGGTGCTCGACTTCGGGCTGGCGAAACTGGTGCACGCCGAAGACGACGGCGCCGACCTCTCGCTGACCGCGGTGGGAGTGATTCCCGGGACCGCGGTTTATATGTCCCCCGAGCAGGCCCGCAGCGAGACCATCGATGCGCGCAGCGACCTGTTTTCGTTTGGCACGGTGTTGTACGAAATGGCGACCGGGAAGAAACCATTCACCGGCAATAACTCGCTGATGACGCTGGATGCGGTGCTGCATTCGAAGCCGGTTCCGCCGAAGGATCTGAATCCGAAAACTCCCATCGAATTGGAAGGGATCATCGGCAAGGCGATGGAGAAAGACCGCAACCGCCGCTACCAGAGCGCGGCGGAGATGCGCTCGGACCTGTCCCAGTTGAAGCGTGAGACCGAGTCGGGGACGGTCAAGAGCGGAAGCGCTACCGTGGTAAAGCTGCGGGCCGCGTCGAGAACCTTTGGCAGGAATTCGAACGTGCAAACGTATCTGCTGCTCGGCATGGCTGGTCTGCTGCTCGCAGTGCTGGGGTCGGTGGGAGCGTGGTGGTACAAGCATCGGGAAGTGGCCAACGCGGAGCAACAGAATGCGATCGCAGTGCTGCCGCTGCAGAACCTGAGTGGGGACGTGAACACCGACTACTTGCGGTTTGCCTTGGCCGACGAACTGTCGAGCGTGCTGACCTATTCTCGCTCGCTGGAAGTGCGGCCTTCCTCGGTCACGCGCAAGTATGACTCGCCGGATATAGATCCGAAGAAGGTTGGGCAGCAACTGCGGGTGGGGCGACTGCTGCAAGGTCACTTCATGAAACAGGGCGACCAGTTGACGGTGACGCTGGAAGCGATCGACGTATCGACCGAGCGTCTGCTGTGGCAGGGCACAGCCACAGGTAAGACGGATGATCTGATCGGACTGCGCGAGCAATTGACCAACCAGGTGCAGCACGGACTGCTTCCGATTCTGGGCGGGGCTGTCGGCACGCTGGATTCGGCGACCTCGCGGCCCAAGAACCAGCAGGCCTATGACCTCTATTTGCGCAGTGTTGCTGTGCCGCACGATCCAGGTCCAAACAAGGAAGCCATCACCATGCTCGAGTGGTCGGTGGGGATCGATTCCAGCTATGCGCCGGCGTGGGAAGCACTCGGGCAGAGATATTATTACGACTCAACCTTCGGCGGCGGCGGCGAAGAGAGATTCCAGCGGTCCAATAAAGCGTACGAGCGGGCGATCGGACTCGATCCCAACCGGGTGATGGCGGCCAGCCTGCTGATCACCAACCGCGTGGAACGCGGAGAACTGGGCCGGGCGTACGATGCGGCCTCGAACTTGGTAAGGCGGCGTCCGCAGAGTGCCGATGCTCATTTCGCGCTCAGCTTCGTGCTGCGGTATGCAGGCATGCTGGAGCAATCGGAGCAGGAATGCAAGACGGCGCGGCAACTCGATCCGGGGAATTTTGCCTTCCGGTCCTGCGCGTGGTCGTTCCTCGAGATGGGCAAGACCGACCGGGCGATGGACTTCGTGCAACTGGATGCGGGTTCCGAGTGGGCGGCATGGGTGACTCCCTATGTGCGCCTGGCCGAGGGCAATATGGCGGAGGCCCATGCGGCGGCGAAGAACGTGGGAAAGGCTACGACGTATCACCGCGAGTTGCTCGAGGCGTGCACGGCGGCGCAGCGTCCGGCAGACCTGGCGAAGATCGTGCGTGAAACCGAATCGTCGGTGATGATGGAGCCCGATCCTGAACTGTGGTATCACCAGGCAGCGGTAATGGCCGTTTGCGGACAGAATGAGCCTGCGCTGCGGCTGCTGAAGGCTGCGGTGCAGCAGAATTATTGCGCGTACTCGGCGTTGCTGGAGGATCCGCTGCTGAAGAACCTGCGCAAGGAAACGGCGTTCAACGAAGTGCTGACAGCGTCAAGTAACTGCCAGGCAGTGTTCAAAGAAGGGCGGAATTTCTAACGTAGGGGCGGACGCATTCGTCCGCCCCGCGAGCGAAGCGAGCGGCCCCGGACGAATGCGAATGGGCTAGGTTGCTGGCCTTAGTTCTCAGAAAACTCTTTTGCTCATCCTATGGGGAACTTAACTCGGCGCGCGCTGCTGAGGTCTTCGGTCGTCGGAGTAGCAGCGACGGCTCTTCCCGCATTCTCGGCTAGCATCGAAACCGCGGCGCGCAAGGGGCGCATTCGTCAATCGGTCTGCCAGTGGTGTTATCCACACATTCCTGTCGATCAACTGGCGGAGTACGCGGCGAAAATCGGGCTGCGGGGAATTGATCTGCTGCAGCCGGACGAGTATGAAATCCCGCGGCGCTACGGATTGGTGTGCACCATGGGATACGCGGGCGGCGGAGACATCGGGAAAGCACTAAACCGCGTGGAGAACCACGCCGCGATCGAGCAGGCATTTCGCACGAACATCCCGCGAGCTGCGAAAGCAGGCGTCCCAAATGTGATCACCTTTTCGGGCAATCGCGCGGGCATGTCCGACGACGAAGGCGCGCGCAATACCATCGCGGGGCTGAATCGCGTCAAGAAGATCGCGGAGGATCACGGCGTGACGATTTGCCTGGAGTTGCTCAACAGCAAGCGCGATCATCACGATTACATGTGCAACCACACGGCGTGGGGAGTGCGCGTGGTCGAGGAAGTGAACTCGCCGAATGTGAAGCTGCTCTACGACATCTACCACATGCAGATCATGGAAGGCGATCTGATCGCTACGATCCGCGCAAACATCCAGTCGATTGGGCACTTTCACACTGGCGGCGTTCCAGGGCGGCATGAACTCGACGGGACGCAGGAGGTGCAGTGGGACGGGGTGATGCGTGCAATCGCCGACGCGGGGTTTAAGGGTTACGTGGCGCATGAATTCGTGCCGACGGGGGACCCGCTGGAGTCGCTGCGGAAGGCGGCAGAGTTGTGTGACGTATAGCTAGACCTAGGGCGGCGTGCGACCAGCCATTTAAAGCAACCGAGTAACTGCCTCCGTACTATAATGCGGCGAGCTTTCGCAGCCTGTGCGCGACCGCAACCGTTTGATCAGGAGCGTCCGATGAAGATCCGTTCAAGACTGATCTGCTGTGTCCTCCCAGTTGTATTCCTCAGCGCCTGCAAGAAGAGCGACAGCGCCCAGGGAACCACAGCCAAGCTGGCTCCTAGCACGAACACCGCCCCTGCAAATCCAGCGCCCGCAGCCGCTCCGGCCGCCGCGCCCGCCAATGCGGATGCGAGCGCATCGGCTGAGGCGAGCGCCAAGATGGCTGCCGCTGATTGGGCCATGAAGCAAGATGAGATCAAGAATGATCCCAACGGCGAGTGGGCAATTCAGGCCACGGCCTCGTCCACCTACAATGATGCCCAAGGCACAGCGTCCTATTCGGCTAATCAGGCGGCCGGGGTTCCCAATGTTGATAGTTACGGGGATCACGGAGAGGCATGGGCGCCGAAAACTCCGGATGGCGGTATCGAATGGCTGGACTTGAAATATCCCAAACCGGTATACGCGACCGAGGTGCGCGTGCGCGAGTCGTGTGGCTCAGGTGCTGTGATCAAGGTAGAAGTCTATGACGAAAAGGGCGGAGCCCACTCCGTGTGGCAAGGCAACGATCCGACGAAAGAATTGAACTATCTCATCTTGAAATTTCCCAAGACGGCCTTTAAGAGCGACCGCGTCAAGATCACGCTCGCGACCAATGTTGTCCCCGGGTGGAATGAAATCGACGCCGTTCAACTCGTGGGTACCGACCAGTAGCAGCGTAGGACAGGAGCCGGCAGTCTGAAAGAGAACGAATTTGGGCCGAAGGCCTATCCGTGGGAATCTGCCCGACGTGCTCCTAAAGAATTTGCGTCAAAGTGGGGGTAGGCCCCATCCTTGTAACGTGAGACATTCCGGAACCCCTAGCCTGCTGCGGCCCGGTCGGCGCCGCGCTTCCTTTATTCTTCAGCGCCTGCAGTTTTTCGGCGTGAAGCTCGTCTGTTTTCTCTCGATTCTTTCTCTTCTGGCGACAGTCCCCACCCTTGCGCAAAATGCGCGCAAGGATGGAGCACCCGCTTCCTCGAGTAACCCTTCGCCGAGCCTGGACGTTCTGGCCGATCCTCCCGGACTGCTTTACCAGGGCGTTCCGGCGGAGATTCCGCAGGATGAGGGCATGGCCGGGCTGCGGCTGGAACTGCTGCGGTTGGGAACGACGGCGCGACTGATGCAGGTGGTGGCGCATCCGGACGATGAAGATGGCGGGATGCTGACGCTGGAGGCGCGCGGTCGCGGCGTGAGCACGCTGCTGATGACGCTGAATCGCGGCGAGGGCGGACAGAACAAGATCGGCAGCAATTTGTCGGACGTGCTGGGCGTGCTGCGTGCCGAAGAGTTGCTCGCGTCGGATCAGTACTATGGCGTGCAGGAACGGTTTTCCCATGTTGCGGATTTTGGATTTTCGAAGAATCCCGAAGAGACGTTTCAGAAGTGGGGCGGGCACGATACAGCGCTGGCCGATGTGGTGCGCGTGATTCGGACGTTCCGTCCCGATGTGCTGGTGGCGCGCTTTTCTGGTACCGAGCGGGATGGGCACGGGCATCACCAGGCGTCGAGCATTCTAGCGAAAGAGGCGTTCCGCGCGGCCGCCGATCCCAAGCGGTTTCCCGAGCAGATTGCGCAAGGACTGCAACCTTGGCAGGCGAAGAAGTTTTACATCGGCAACGTGTGCGGCTTTGGCGTCCAGAAGTGTGAGGACGAGAAATGGACGTTGAAGTTGAACACGGGCGAGCGCAGTGCGGATTTAGGCACGGGGTACCTGCAGTTCGCGATGCAGGGGCTGCGGCATCAGCTGTCGCAAGGGGCGGCGAACTGGACGATTGATCCGGGAGACTGGTTTACGTTTTACCGGCTGGTGGATTCAGTGGTGCCGTCCACCCTCGGCAAGGACGGGCACGAAAAGAGTTTCTTCGACGCCATCGATACCACTTGGGCTGGGATGGCCGTTGGGCTGGGACCGGAAGACAAGAAGGTTCCAAGGCTGCGCCAGGGGCTGGCGGAAATTGCGAAGCAGATCGAGCAAGCGGCAAACTCAGCAAAAGGCACCGATCCTTCTGCCGCCGCTGCGCCGTTGATGAAAGTGGGCGCCGAATTGAATCGGGTGACAGACGATGTCCGGGGAAGCACCCTGGCCAAAGTCACGAAACTCGACTTGCTAACCCGCCTCGCCGAAAAGCAGCGACAAGCTGAGACCGCGCTAAACCTGGACTTGGGCGTGAGCCTCTCTGCGGACGTCTCCTCCGACGGGAATCCCCAGTCTCACGCAGCGGAAGAAGCGGACGCACTTACAACGGTGTCTCCGGGGCAAGAGTTTCTAGTGGCGGTGACGTTGCACAACGGATCGAAACTGCCGTTGCTGATTGATCACATCAAGCTGGAGGTTCCAGCGGGATGGAACACGATCAGCGGCAAAACAAAACCCGAGACTGTCGCGGCGGGGGAGGATCTGCACGCGAACTTCCGCCTGCGCGTGCCGAAGGACACGAAGTACACGCGGCCCTACTGGCATCGCGACGATCCCGAGACCGAGGCTGTGAATCACATCGACGACGCGAAGTATGTCACCCTTCCCTTCCCGCCTCCGGCTCTGCGAGCGCGGGTAGAGTATTCCGCCGGCGGAGCGACGCCAACAAGAAATGGAATCAATGCAGTAGTGGTCACGCCATTTATCGATGACTCCGGGAAGCAACGCGCACGCCCACTGGCGATTGTGCCGTCATTCTCGGTGATGCTGGAGCCCGGAACTCAGGTAATCTCGACCTACAACGGATCAACTTCCACTGTTGCGGTAGGCGTGACCAGCAACTTGTCCCGCGACGTGCATGGCGTTCTTCGCCTGGAGTTGCCCAGCGGCTGGCGCTCCGAACCGGCACAGTTTGCAGTAGATTTGAAAAAGCGCGGCGAAAAACAAGACTTCCAGTTCAAGGTCTTCACCACCGGACTGCAGCAAGGGCGGACTGCGGTGCGCGCTGTGCTCGAATCGGAGGACGAGAAATACAGTGAGGGATACACGCTGGTTACGCGCGAAGATCTGGGCAGCTTCTATTATTACCAGCCGGCGCGGCAGCGCGTGAGCATAGTCGACGTGCAGGCGCCGCATGACTTGAAAGTCGGCTACATCATGGGCGCGGGCGATGACATTCCCACAGTGCTGAAGCAGGCTGGCATGGACGTCACGCTGATTCCAGCGGAGAAAATCGCAACCGAGGACCTCAGCAAGTACGGAACGATCGTGCTCGGGATTCGCGCCTACGACACGCAGAAAGACGTCGTCGCCCATAACAAGAAGCTGCTCGATTTCGTTTCGTCGGGTGGAACGCTGGTGGTGCAGTACAACGCGAGCACGGGCGACTTCAACAGTGGGAAGTTCACTCCTTACTCCACGGAGTTGAGCCGGGCACGAGTTTCGGTGGAAGAGGCCCCGGTGGAAATTCTGGCGCCCGACGATTCCGTCTTTCATTATCCCAACACGATCACCGCGAAAGATTTCGACGGCTGGGTGCAGGAGCGCGGCCTCTACTTCATGGACAAATGGGACGACCATTTCACGCCGCTGCTGTCGTGCCACGATCCGGGAGAAGATGCACAGAAGGGTGGCCTTCTGCGGGCGCAGTATGGCAAAGGCACGTATATTTATGCGGCCTACGCGTTCTTCCGGCAATTGCCCGCCGGCGTGCCGGGGGCGGTGCGGCTCTACGTAAATCTGTTGAGCGCAGGGCATGAGAAGCAGTAATCGCGGTATCACCGAGTATGACACGTCGAGAACAATGGAAGCCCGTCTTGGATGCCGAGGTGAAAAAGTGGAGCGCAAAGTCCTGCGCAGAACTTGTGGCTGAATTGCCAGACGGACAAGCCTACAAGCTCGAATTCGAAGGCAAGACGTATCAGGTTGAGGTTCAGTTGCTTGAGAATACTGACAAGTATCTGCATGTGGGCGTCGACGTAGATGACGGCAGCATTCCTTCGTCGTTCCGCCCCTTGAGCTCGAGCTTCATTCGCGAGAAGTAGGGCTGGTGCAATTGCACGCGAAAGGCACCAATTAGCCGTAGAGACGTAGCTTGCTACGTCTTTCGTCTTCGTGGTGAGAAGACGTTGCCAGCAACGTCTCTACGAAATGTCATCTTCTTCGCAAAACATTACGAGTTCTCCCAGCCTCATCCGCGGGATGGGCCTGTGGAGCGCGACCTCGCTGAACATGATCGACATGATCGGCGTGGGGCCGTTCATCACCATGCCGCTCGTGGTGAGCGCCATGGGAGGGCCGCAGGCCCTGCTGGGTTGGGTGGCGGGCGCGCTGCTGGCCGTATGTGACGGGCTGGTGTCCGCGGAATTGGGCGCAGCGCTGCCGGCGTCGGGCGGATCGTACCGCTACCTGCGCGAAATGTACGGTCCTAAGAAATGGGGACGGCTGATTTCGTTCCTGTTTATCTGGCAGGTTTCATTTTCTGCGCCGCTGTCGATAGCGACCGGATGCATCGGCCTGGCGGGATATGCGGCCTACTACTGGCCGGAACTGGATACGGTCCTCGCCCATCACGACGCAGCGCTGCACATTCCGTGGGCAGGAACGCTGCAGGCCAGTTGGATCGTCACCCCGGGAACGGCGGTCGCGGTCCTGATCTGTTTCTTTACGGTGCTGCTGCTTTACCGCAACATCACGGCCATCGGGCGGCTGTCAAAAATACTGTGGTTTGGCGTGATGGGGACAATTGGCTGGATCATCTTCGCCGGACTCACGCATTTCAACGCCGCGCGAGCCTTTGATTTCCCCCCAGGCGCATTCACCATTTCCCACAAATTCCTGACTGGGCTCGGCGGAGCAATGCTCATCGCGACCTACGACTACTGGGGTTATTACAACGTCAGTTTTCTGGGGGACGAGATCAAAGACCCGGAAAAGAATATTCCTCGCGCCCTGTTGCTTTCCATTCTGCTGGTCGCCTGTCTATATCTCATGATGAATGTCTGCGTCCTCGCCGTGGTGCCCTGGCGGGAGATGATGCAGGCAGGACAGAACAACACCGGGCTGTATGTTGTGTCTCTGTTCATGCAACGGGTGTATGGCGCGTGGGCGGCGCGCCTGGTGACGGGACTGGTGATCGTAACTGCGTTCGCCTCGGTTTTCTCGCTGATGCTGGGCTACTCGCGGGTTCCGTATGCTGCGGCGAAGGATGGCAACTACTTCAAAGCCTTCGCCAAAGTGCATCCCGTACACCGTTTCCCGCACATTTCGCTGCTGGCTCTGGGTGTGGTGGCGGCGGCCTTCTGTTTTCTACGGCTGAAGGATGCCATCGCGGCGCTGGTGGTGATCCGGCTGATCCTGCAGTTTCTGGTGCAGGCAGTCGGAGTGATTGTGCTTCGGTTTACGCGGCCGGAGATGCGCCGGCCATTCCGGATGTGGCTGTATCCGTTACCGGCGTTACTGGCATCAGCGGGCTTCCTCTTCATATTGTTTAACCGGGAGAACTGGCAGAAGGAGATGCGGTACGCTGCGATCATTCTGCTGACGGGTGTGCTCATTTATTTGATACGCGCCTGGAAGGATTCGCAGTGGCCGTTCAGAACGGCAGTGGATTCGCAGCCGCAGAATTAAAACCACAGAAGACACGGAGGACACAGGGGACTGCTTGGCTGATCAGATTTCAGTTCCGATTCCGGGCACGGGAATGCGGCGCCCGGACGCGGCTTGGGCGCCCCTCGGCGAGCCACTGTTTCGGTCGCTGTGGCTCGCCGCCGTCATTTCTTATACCGGAACCTGGATGCAGAACGTGGGCGCGGGCTGGCTGATGACGCAGCTCACAACGTCTCCGCTGATGGTCGGCCTGGTGCAGGCAGCAGCGGCGGTCCCCGTATTCTTGGTGGTGCTGCCGGCCGGAGCGTTGGCCGACATGGTCGACCGGCGGCGGCTTCTTCTGTTCACGCAAGGATGGATGGTAGTAGCATCGGCCGCACTGGGCGTGTTGACTCTGCTGCATGTGGTGGATCCGTGGATGTTGCTGGCTTTCACGTTTCTGCTGGGGCTGGGCGCGGTGATGAATGATCCAGCGTGGCAGGCGATCACGCCCGACGTTGTTTCTCCCGCGCGGCATGCTTCCGCGGTGGCGCTGAATTCCGCGGGATTCAACGTGGCGCGCGCGGTGGGTCCGGCGCTGGGTGGAATCGTCGTAGCAGCCGCAGGTTCGGGATGGTCGTTTCTGCTGAATGCAGCTTCGTTCCTTTGGCGTAATCTACTTTCTGTGCAAGTGGAAGCAGGCTGTGCACGAGCCGCTGCCCAGGCAGCGCGTATGGGATGCGATCGCCGAGGGCTTTCGCTATGTGCGCGGAGCTCCCGAGGTTCGGTCGGTGCTGATTCGAACTGGGGCGTTCAGCTTTGGAGCAACCTCCCTTCTGGCGCTGCTTCCGGTGGTCTGTCAGCCTCATGGAGCGCAGGGATACGGATTCCTGCTGACCTGCTTCGGGCTGGGGGCTCTGGCGGGCGCGGCCCTGCTGCCTCGGCTTCGCCTGCGGTACTCGGTGGACGGTCTGGTGGCCGGCGCGACGGTTGTGTTCGCCGCCATGACCTTCCTGGCTGGGCAAGTGTACGTGTTTGAGTGGCTGTGTCTGGTATTATTCAGCGCGGGCGCGGCCTGGATCGGCATTCTTGCCTGCTTCAACGTCGTGGCGCTGACGATGTGTCCGTCATGGATGCGCGCACGGGCTCTCTCGATGTATCTGCTGGTGCTGCAGGGCGGCATGGCCGTGGGCAGCGCGCTGTGGGGATGGCTGGCCGCGAGACAGGGCGTGCCCGAGGCGCTGGCTTGGTCAGCCCTGGCGATGATCGTGGGGCTGACGACGATCCGCCGGCATCGTTTGACGGCGTCGGAGCTGAAAATGGCTCCGGCGGTAGTGCGCGACTAAGTGCGAGACTAAGACAATCCAAAAACAAGAATAAGGGGCCCTGAATGATGAAGCGACTGGGATTGGTTGTGTGCGGTTTGCTGGTTTTGACCATGACCGCAGCGGCACAAGCGGCCAAGCCAAAAGAAGAACACAGGACGGTAACCGAGGTTTTGGATCGCACCGTCCTGAACATGGAGCATGAGTTCGTGCCGGCGGCCGAGGCGATGCCCGAAGATAAGTTTGGATTCGCTCCCACCAACGGCGAGTTCAAAGGCGCGCGGACTTATGCCGAGCAGATCAAGCATGTGGCTGCGGTGAACTACATTCTCGGGGCTGCGCTTCTGGAGCAGAAGCCTCCCGTGGACACTGGCGGAGAATCCGGACCGACCTCCATCACCAGCAAAGCGGATATCCTCACGTTCCTGAAGGAATCCTTTGCATACGTCCACAAGGCGCTTGCCACAGTGAACGAAAATAATCTAGTCGGCACCGTGAGGAGTCCGTTCGGAGAAGGCAAGGTTTCGCGCTTGGGATTAGTGACCGTCATTTCGACTCACGGATCCGACCATTACGGTCAGATGGTGGTGTATCTGCGCATGAACGGGATTGTGCCTCCGGCCAGCCGGTAATCGAAACGATCGCGCATCTCAGGGAGTGAGATTTGCGCACTAATTCAGATGCGAAGGGCACGGCCTAAAAGCCGTGCCCTTTTCACTTCCAAGTTTGGCCTTGCTGTCAGTTCTGGGGGGTTGAATCGGTCTTGGCGGCTGGAGTCAAGCTCCTGCAGTACTCTTCGAAAGTAATACCCGGATTCCTGGCGAAACGGTCAGGATAGGAATGGAGCGCTTGCAGGAAGGTCTGTATTTCGATGCGGACTTGCTGGTTGCCGGACACTGGATTGCCTCCCACAGAAGCCTGACGCATTTTGGACTTCATCTCGGCCCACCCCAAGCGAACCCGGAAATCCCGCTCACTCAGATGCCGGGACGCCCGATTCTGCCAATTACAAAAACACGGGGGGCAGAAATTAGTTTCGCCGGGGGGAATTATTCAAATTAACGAGGGTTAGGAGAACACGTAAATAGCACCTTCGGGCTACAGTGTTTTGGGTAGAACGAAAGTAGTCACTGTCGCGCGAACGAAGCTCGGGCTCCGCGCAAGGTGATCGAGGTGGGAAGCAACTCGGCGGCGAGGCGGCATTGCAAGAGGTGAGCGGCAACTACTTTGCGTACTTTTTGCAGCGAAGCGCGCGGATCGAGAAAAATCAGCACCGAAGGGCCCGCACCGCTGAGGGCCGCACCCAGAATGCCGTCCTTTCCTTTTAATTCCTGCAGACTCGGCAGCAACGGGCAGAGCGGCGCGCGATAGGGCTGGTGAATGCGGTCTTCGAGCGCAGCGGAGAGAAGATCAGGTCGCCCTTGCGTGAAGGCCGCGAGCAGCAGCATCGAATTCTGCACGTTCGTGACCGCGTCGGCGCGCGAATACTGCGCCGGAAGGACGCGGCGCGCTTCTTCTGTCGCAAGACTCTGCTCGGGTATGGCTAGTAGCAGCGGCCACTTCCCTTTCGGACGGACAGAGGCCACCTGCGCCTCCGAGTCTCCAGACATGCGCGCGACGGTAAGGCCTCCCATCCAGCAGGCGGAGGCGTTGTCGGGATGGTGCTCGCGTCGGGAAGCTTCGCCGACGATTTGCGCATCGCTCCAACCCATGCGGCCAAAGTGCACCGCGAGCGCGATGCCCGCCAGCCGGGCGGCCGCGGATGAGCCGCAGCCTTTACCGATGGGGATGTCGTTTGCGATGCTAAGTTCCAGAGGAGTGATAGCGCGCCCTGCGGCTTGCAGCACCTCGCGGTAGGTATTCACGATGACGTGGTCCTGGAGTTTTCCGCAGATCTCGCGGTCACGTCCCGTGGCGGCGATGGAGAATTCCTCGGCCGCCCGTGCGTCAAGCTTGATGAAAAAGTCCATCGCAAGCGCAGCGGCGTCGAAGGCCGGCCCCAGATTGGCAGAAGTGCCCGGGAGCGAGAGCCGCAGCCGCGAGCGTTTCGAATTCGAAGTCTTGGAAAACATGTTTTCAGCGTCGTTAACGGTAGCGCCGGCATCCTGCCGGCTGTCGCGAGGGCGACCCGCCCTCGCACTGGCGGCGGGACGAAAGCCGCCAGGACTCTACTTCTCAGCCTGCTCCAGCGTTCGTATCACCGCGTCCAGCGTGGCATCCAGAACGACGGGCGGACGACGCAACGAATTCAGCGCGGCGCTGGCGTCCTCGTCTGGAGTCCCTTTAAACAATTCGCCCCGATGAAAGTTGATCGTGAAGTCCGGATCCTTCAGCAGGTTCCCGGTCAGCACCAGCACTACGCTTTCCGCCGGCTTCACAAAACCTTGCTGCACCAATTTCTTCAGCCCGGCGAGCGTAACTGCCGATGCAGGCTCGCACCCGATGCCTTCGGCGCCAATCTCCGCCTTAGCCTGAGCGATCTCAACTTCCGTGACTTGTTCGCAGGCTCCGTCTGTGGCTTCCAGAACGTGCACCGCCTTCTTCCACGATGCGGGATTACCGATGCGAATCGCGGTCGCTCGGGTCTCAGCCTGCACGCTGACCAACTTTTTGCCGCTGGCCTCACGCAGCGTACGCACCAGCGCGTTCGCGCCTTCGGCCTGAATCACTGACAACTTGGGCAAGCGCGAAATCAGGCCCAGATCTCGCATTTCCACGAGCGCTTTGCCGATCGCGGAACTGTTTCCCAGGTTGCCGCCAGGGACGATGATATGGTCGGGCGGTTGCCAGTCCATTTGTTCGAGCAATTCGAAAGCGAGCGTCTTCTGGCCTTCCAGCCGAAACGGATTAATCGAGTTCAGCTGATAGACGGGCGCGCGCAGAACCAGTTCCTGCAGCAGGCGCAAACAACCGTCGAAGTCGGTGCGCAACTGGCAGGTAGCGGCTCCGTAGTCGAGCGCCTGGGAAAGCTTGCTCCAGGAAATCTTCCCTTCGGGAACAAGCACCAGGCTCCGCATGCCTCCGCGAGCGGCGTACGCGGCCATGGAAGCCGACGTGTTGCCGGTGGAGGCGCAGGCGACCCAGCGGAATCCGGCCAGGCGCGCGAAGGTGGCGGCGACCGTCATGCCAGCGTCTTTGAAAGATCCGGTAGGATTTAATCCCTGATGTTTCGCAAACAGGCGCGGCACGCCGGTGATGCGCGCGCATTGCGGCAGTTCGTAGAGCGGAGTATTTCCTTCGCGCAGCGTGATGGCTTGGCCGTCATTTTCAAGCCCAGGCAGCACGTCGCGGAACCGCCAGACTCCGCTGAGATCGATGGCCGACTGAGAAAGGCGCCGCTGGCTCCACGTGGACTTCAGGTCTTGCCCCGCACCTCCGGATTCCTTCCAGTGCGGATAGGTGATTTCAAGCAGATCGCCGCAATGCGCGCAGCGAAAATCCTGGCGGGCTTGGTCGCTCAGATCGCCGCACGCAATGCATCGAAAGCGGAAGGCCTTTGGACGCACGCCCGGCGCTGAAGTGGTGAGAGGAGGCATGGGCCCGAACTATTTCTTTCCCCGGAGATACTGGTCAGTCTTGTTGATCCAGTCGGCGCGCGGTGGATTGAAGACATCAAGATCGACTGTATCCTCGAGCGCCTCGGCCTTGTGCGGCATATTGGAAGGAATGCAGAGCGTTTCGCCGGCGTGCACCACAATCTCTTTACCGTCGATCCAGAACTTGAGCGCACCCTCCAGAATGTAGGTCAGTTGCTCGTTGTTGTGGCTGTGCTCGGGGACAATGCATCCCTTCTTCAACAGCACGCGTGCCAGCATAATTTCCTGGCCGACGACGAACTGCCGCTGCAGCAGCGGGGTCAGGTCCTCGAGCGGAACGCTGCTCCACGGAATGTACTGGAGTACAGACGGGCTGGCAGCACGCGGAGAAACGGTGTTTTTCAAACCGGTCCTAGACTTCTTTCGAGAACGCGAACTGGACTTGCTCCTTGACGTCTGCGTGGGTTTCTTTTTCGAACTGCTCTTCTTGATCAATTCAGAGGCCCTCCACAATTCTTATTTCGCGCTTCGCTCCATCTCCTAAAAGCCGGAAGGCAGCCTGATAGGCAGCGCTCTCGTAGGCCGCGATTGCCTTTTCCACGCTGTCAAACTCAATGATCACCACCCGCTCGGCCACTCCTGCTTCGTACGTCTTGGCCGGCACCCCTCGTGCCAGGATGTGGCCACCGGCGGCCTCGATCGCCGGACCCGCATGCTTCGCGTACTCGGAGAGCGCGGCAGAATCAGAGACAGCGTGATAGATCGTGATCCAGTATCCTTTGGCCATCGACGTTCTCCCGGAAATCGTGCTGTGGACGTCTAGTGTACCCGTCCTTCGTACAACTTCACGGCAGTGTCGTGCAGGTAGGCGTGAGCTAATTCCAGAGCCCGAGTCTCGGTGATCTCGTTTTCCGAAACCATCTCCGCCAGAGCCGCGGCCAGCGCGGTGCGCGACGACTGCACGCCCAGCCAGTAGCTCTCTTCCGCCCCCAGCACTTGATTGTAAGGGAAACAGTCGGTGCCGAAAGTGATCTTGTCGGGAAAAGTTTCCAGCCACATCTTGAGCGTTTCCTTGAAGGCGGACGGATACTGCGCCAGCTCGCCAAACGAAGAATCGAGGTAGACGTTCTTCATGGCGGCCAGCCAAATGGCCTCACGTTCCAGCGGGTACCCGCCGTGAATCATTACGAAAGTCGTTGAGGCATAGCGCGGATCGCGCAACACGCTCTCCAGATTCATGATGTTGCTCTGCGACAGGTTGAAGTAGTCGCCGATGCCGACCGCGGTGTGAATGTGTACCGGCAGGTGCAGCCGTCCACCTTCCGTGACCAGATAGCGAAAGATGAAGTCCTGGAAGCTGCGATACTCTCGCTCGGTGGGAATTCCGCCAGTGACGTAGCGCAGGTAAATATCTTCCGCCTGCGCGCGCGAGGGATCGCTGAAGGTCGTCGGACGGAAATACGCGACTTCAAACTTCATCGCGATACCGCCGCGCTTCGAATTCTCTTCCAGCACCTGGCTGATGAACTTCAGATAGTCGGCGAACGTAGCCGGGAGCTTGCTTACGCTCTCCTGTTGCATCCAGCGGTGCAGCATTTTCTCTTGCAAGGGAATGAAGACGCCCTCGTCGGCATTGCGCGCCGTCTCGCGCTCGTTGTTGAACGGCCACATAAACGAATCGCCGAAGAAGACCCAGGGAAAGCGCGCCTTGTCGAGGTAGTCGGGCATCATGGCGCGGTTCGCCACCGAACTCTCAATGTTGATTTTGTCGAGGATGGTGTTGAAGTAGGCGGTGCCGGCGAGTTGCTTCTTGAGTTCGGTCTTTTTGTCGAGCAGCCATTTCGCGTGCTCGGGCGAAAGATCGGTGTAGGGATATCCGAACAGAGCCTTAGCCGCGACGGCGAGTTCAGGATTGTCATCGCGCGTGCGCAGCGCTTCACTGGCGTTCGGAGGCGCTGCCATGGCGTCCACATCGGGATCGTCGGCGTAGCCGGGATGCGCGTGGTGATCGAAGGCGGGAATCTTTTCGATCTGCGGCAGCAGGCGCTGGTAGATCTGCTGCACGTCAGGACCGGGGAACGGGCGCGCCTGGGCGGACGAGAACGAAGAGACAGCGACAACAGCGGCGAGAAGTAATCCTCGAATTGCAAATTGCATGCAGTTCCTCTGGGCTAAAGCCCACATTCATTACTGGCTGTTATCGCAGCGCTGAAGCGCTGCGCCACCCAAAAGCATATTTCTCAAGCTCGCGGAAGCAGTGGGCCACCCAAACAGATGCTCCAAAAAACATACTTCTGCAGTTTGCTCAGTTGCCCCGACGCTCAGCGGACGACGGCTGTTCCCTGCCACGCCGACGATACTTTCACGATGCGCTCCACCGCCTCGTGCAGAGTCGCCATCGACGATGCGAACGAGAAGCGGATGAACTCCTTGCCGCTCGGTCCGAAGGCTGCGCCGGGAATGGCGGCGACTCCCGCATCTTCCAAAAGGATGCGGCACAAATTCTCGGCACTCATGCCCGTGCCAGTGATATCGACCCACGCGTAGAACGCGCCTTCCGGCGGATGGCAGCGAAAACCCGGCACGCGGTTCAACTCGCGCACGAACTGTTCACGGCGGCGGGCAAATTCGCCGACCATGTGTGGTGTATTGCCCTCACGGTCGCGCAGCGCGTCAATGGCGGCGTACTGCGTGAATTCGGCGACGCAGGTGTAGGTGTTCACCGCCATCATCAGCAACGCCGAGACGATCTCGGGCGGAGCAACCGTGTATCCCAACCGCCATCCGGTCATCGCGAAGCTCTTGGAGAATCCGTCAATAATCAGCGTGCGCTCGTGCATGCCGGGATAGCGCAGCATCGAAAGATACTCGCCACCGTAAATAATGCGCGCATAGATTTCATCCGAGAGCACCCACAGGTCGTGCTTCACCGCGAGTTCCGCCAGGGCGCGCTGCACCGCATCGGTATAAACGGTCCCCGTGGGATTGCCCGGCGAATTCGTGATCAGCATACGCGTGCGCGGAGTGATCTTCGACGCGACCTCCACCGGGTCCGGCTGAAAATGATTGCGGGCGGAAAGCGTAAACGGCACGGGCACCGCGCCCAGCCCGAGCGTGATCGAGGGATAGCCCGGGAATCCGGGATCGGGATAGAGCACCTCGTCGCCAGGTTCGAGCAGCGCCATCATCCCGAGGAAGAGCGCAATCTTACATCCCGGCGCGAGCACGATGTTCGCCGGTAAAACTGAAATGTTGCGCGTGCGCTCAAGATACGTCGCAATCTCTTCGCGCAGCGCTGGCACTCCCGCGACCGCGCAGTAACGGTCCTTGCCGTCATTGAGCGCTTTGGCGGCCGAGTCGATCACCGACTTGCCGGGATGAAAATCAGGCTCGCCGAGTTCCAGGTGAATGATGGAGCGGCCCTGCGCCTCCAACTCTTTGGCTCGGGCGAAGACGGAGAGTGCGCCTTCCCCGCTCATGACGGACATTCTTGAAGCAATCGATCGCATGATTTAGCTCTGAGTTCCGAGCTTCGAGCTGTGAGCTGCGACCGATCTTGTTCGGCTCGAAGCTCGTGACTCGTGGCTCGAAGCTTTCTTTCTCACAATCCCTTATACATGCCGCCGTCAACCAGCACGGTCTGGCCCGTCACGTAGGACGCGCGCTCTGACGCAAGCCAGACAACGGTGTCGGCCAACTCACGCGGCTCACCCAGTCGCTTGAGCGGAGCATCGCTGGCCCAGGCGTCGAAAATCTCCTGCTCGTTCTTGCCCGACGCCGCAGATCGGGCTTTGGCCAGCTCTTTCAGACGGTCCGTCGCCGTAAACCCAGGACCGACGTTGTTGACTAGGATTCCGTCTTTGCCGAACTCGTTGGCGAGACTTTTTACCAATCCCACAACCGCCGCACGCACCGCGTTCGAAAGCACAAGATCAGCCACCGGCTGCTTGGTCGTGATCGACGTGATCGTGATGATGCGGCCCCAGTGTTTGCGCTGCATGTGGGGAATCACTTCACGCGCGAAATAGACCGTGCTCAGGAAGTTCAGCTCAATGGCGCGCTGCCAGTCGTCGAGCGTGGCCGCGAGGAATCCTTTCGCCGGAGGGCCGCCGGCGTTCGTCACGCAAATGTCGACGCTGCCAAACTTGCTGGCCACGGCGGCAACAAAGCGGCTGACCGCAGCCGGGTCGCCAACGTCGAAGGCTTCGGCGAAGACTTCCACGTTGTGCTGCTTTCTGATCTTCTCTGCGGCAGCCTGCAGCGTTTGCTCATTGCGCGCGCACATGGCGACGCGGCACCCTTCCGCGGCAAACGCTTCGGCCGTGGCCAGGCCAAGTCCCTGACTGGACGCGGCGACCAGGGCTACACGATTCTTCAGTCCCAAGTCCATGGTTGAGTAAGAAACGTCGAGTCAAAACGTTTCTGTACGAATGGGGAATTATAAATGGTCGCGCGCCGCGCTTTCGCTTGCCCCAAGCGAATCTCCGCAATTACTCTGGAGGCTGTGAGGTAGCCATGCCACGGAAGACCCGCCGTCCTGAAACCGCCGCTGTCCATGGGGCGGCTGACCTGGAAAAGAAGAACGGTCCGGTCGGCACGCCGATCTATCAGACCTCAACGTTTGAGGTCACCGACAACGACGAGCAGCAACGCGTGACCACGACCGACCGCTACTACACGCGCTGGGGAAATCCGACGAACACCGTGGCCGAGCAGGCCGTGGCCGCAATCGAAGGGACGGAAGGCTCGCGCACGTTCGCTTCCGGCATGGGCGCGATCACCACCACGATCCTGGCGTTTCTCAAAGCCGGCGATCACATTGTCGCGCAGCGCGACGTCTACGGCGGGGTCATGAAGTTCTTCTCGCAGTGGCTGCCGAGGATGGGAATTGAGACGACCTTCGTCGATACCAACGATTACGAGCACGCGGCGCGGGCTATCCGACCGAATACGCGGATGCTGTATCTGGAGTCACCGACCAATCCTTCGCTGCGCGTGGTCGACGTCAAGAAGGCCGCGGCGCTGGCCCGGCAGCACAAGCTGCTCAGCATGATCGACAGCACTTTCTGCACCCCGATCAACCAGCGTCCGTCGGAGTACGGCATCGACCTGGTGATGCACTCAGGCACGAAGTACTTAAGCGGGCATGCAGACCTGACCTGCGGCGTGGTGAGCGGGCGGCAGGAACTGATGGACCAGATTTGGGAGACGCGCACCACCCTCGGCAACTGCATGGACCCACATGCCGCGTGGATGCTGATCCGAGGGCTGAAGACGCTGGCGGTGCGGGTGGCGCGGCAGAACGAGAATGCAATGCGGGTGGCGGAATTCCTGGAGCAGCATGCGAAGGTGAAGTGGGTGCATTATCCGTTTCTCCAGAGCCATCCGCAGCACGCCATTGCACGCGAGCAAATGAGCGGCGGCGGCGGCATGGTCACGTTTGAGGTCGAGGGCACGGGCGAGGATGCGCGGCGGGTGAGCGAGGCGATGCGCCTGTTCACGCTGGCGACGAGCCTGGGCGGAGTGGAGTCTCTGGTGTCGATCCCGGTGCTGACGTCGCATGCCATGATCTCTGCCGAACAGCGCGCGGAAATGGGTGTAACCGAGCAGATGGTGCGGCTATCGGTGGGCATCGAGAGCGTGGAAGACTTGATCGCGGATCTGGAGCGGGCGCTGGAGGCAGTCGCAGCGCCGGCAACGGTCGCAATAAAATATTAACTATTAGCTATGATGGACCGAGGATGTCGAGCCCGCAGGGAGCTTGGCTGGCGACGACGCCGTTCCCGAGGGTTCGGTGATCTGGGCGGAAGCTTCGAGGAGCGCTCGGATATATGCTCCAGATTTTTTTTGCAAATCTCGGATAAAATCCCTGAAATCAATGACTTGTATTTTTGGGATACGCCAAAATATTACATTTAAAGGACTTACGCGTAAAATATTGCAACGCAAGGACTTATCTTGTCGAGGAATTGCCAAGTGCTTTGGAATCAATGCTGACTCCGGCTGTGCATATCTAAAATCCTCATTCCACGAGAGTTGCGGCTTGAATCGCGGCGCGCAGTACCTCAGCCCGACAGCATTCAATTTTCAAAGAGCTATTGCAAACGACTAGTATGTGACGCGGGTTGGATGAAGTCAACGGAGAAATCCGGTTGAGGCGGATTACTCGAGAACTTGTTTCCAAAATGGAACCGGCCTCTTGCGAGGCCGGGTTTGTGGCTATGGGGTGGTGATCGGTTAGAAGATAAACTTGGCACCAAATTGGAGGATGCGAGCAAGGTGCGCGCCATTCACTTCGAACAGAGTGGCGGCGCTGGGCCCAAGGCAACTGGAGTCACCGGCGGAATAGGGGGCTAATGGGCCGGTACAGGTCATCGAACCGGAGAAGCCATTCCACTGGGTGTGGTTGAAGATGTTGAAAGCTTCGGCGCGGAACTCGAAGGCCATGCTCTCCTTTATGGCGAAGTGTTTGAACAGAGCCATGTCGAAGTTTTCGCGGCCCGGATTGCGCACCGAGTTCCTGCCTGCGTTACCGAAGGTCAACCCCTGCGGCAAGGCAAAAGCACCGGGGTTGTTGAAGAACTTCGAGTAACTGGGCCCTGCCAGTTCGCTGTTGGGGGGAATGTTGGAGTTGGGGTTGCCAATCAGGTCTGGGAACGAACCCGTACCAACGCCGTTGCCGACTCCGGCGTTGTCACCATAGGTTGTACCGTTGGTGACGTTCACTGGTGTACCGGTGGCAAAGGTCGCGATGCCGGAATACTCCCATCCGCCGAGGAGCGAGTGAGTGAGACCGGTCTTCTTGAACAGCGGGATGTCGTAAACCCAGCCGGCATTGAACATGTGGCGCTCGTCAAAATTGGAACTGGCGCGAGTCAAGGCGGGATTGTAGGAGTTGACGAAGGTGCCGTCATAACGATCGGATGAATCGTCGATGGAGTGGCTGTAGGTGTAAGCGGCAGTCAGGTTCAAAGCTCCCACACTCTTGCGAGCTGAAACCTGGAGAGCGTTGTAGTTGGAATTCGCCTGATTCTCGAGACGCGTGATGGTGTTCACGCCGAGGAAGGGGCGATAGTAAGAGGAGGTGTTGCCGCAGGCAACGGCCAAGTTGGTGGCCCATCCTCCAACCTGGGGAATGGCATTCGTAAAGGTTGTGCCAGGACCGGCGGAGGCCGTGGCCACGGCAGTCGCTGGGTCAATGGTGACGGCAGCGCAATCGGTCGCCGTGATAGGCTGTCCGGCTTTATACGGATTTTGCGAGGCCGCAACGGGGTATAGCTGATTGAGGTCGCGCTGCAAGCCGAGATGGGTTCCCTTGCTGCCGACATAGGAAACGGTCATCACGCTGTGGCCCGAGAATTCGTGCTGCACATCAAGGTGCCACTGCTGCATGTAAGGCCAAATGGCTTTGTTGGGAATCGAGTAGAAGCTCAACGGAAACGTAGGAGCTATGCCTCCGGTGGAGGCTCCAATGTTGCTGTAGCCAGGAATGTTGTTCTGCGTCGCGCTCTGCAGCAACGGCGAAGTTTGTGATTCCATTCCCTCGGTGTCGGCTTCGTTCCCGTTGGCATGTTCATAGAAGATGCCATAGCCGCCGCGGAGGGCGGTCTTGCTGTTGCCGAACACGTCGTAGGCAAAGCCGATACGAGGTGCGGGGTTGAACAGATGTCCCTGCAGGCAACCGGGATGTGAGTTGCCGCCGACCACGGCGGAAAATCCATCGAAGGTATACGTTCCACCCGAACCGCCGCACTGCACCAGGCCGAGAAGCGGGTTGCCACCGGTGAGAGAACCAGCCGTACAGGTTAGATCGCCTGGTGCGCAAAGGGTAGGCGCATTGGCGATGCCGGCGGTGTAAACGGCCGGATTCCAGTTGTAAGCATGTTGATAGCGATCGCGGTACGTTCCAAATAAGCTAATACGTAAACCCAGGTTGAGAGTTAGACGGTCGGTCACGCGCCAGTCATCCTGGG
Source organism: Acidobacteriaceae bacterium (assembly GCA_003166855.1). Lineage (GTDB taxonomy): Bacteria > Acidobacteriota > Terriglobia > Terriglobales > Acidobacteriaceae > Sulfotelmatobacter. The sequence goes on from PMUM01000473.1 coordinate 28,388, forward strand.
CATAGGGCTCGACGATCTTGTACCGGTTGTAGAACTTCACTTGGTTGCTGCCTTGCGAAAAGCTCGCAATGTTGCCCATCAGCATATCGGCGAAGGCGTTGCCCGTCCCCAGGGGCAGGCCACCGGGAACGGTTACGCCGGCCGAGGCCTTGTCGAAGCTAAGAGCGCCGTTCAGCTGAAGTTGGCTCAGTTCGTTCTTCTGCGCGGCGACAAAGTACGCACCAAACGTCAAGTTGTGCCGTCCGATGATTTTGGTCATGTTGTCGCGGTAGGTATAGGTGGGATTGGAGTTGTATGCCCCCTCAGGCCACACACCTTCGGGATCCTGGCCAAACCCGCCTCCGTACACGTTCACTCCGGCGCCGACATTCATCTCTGGGAGCTTCCCTCCAGCACCATTGTTGTAGAGGTAGCCCATGGTGAAGCCCGGGGCTTGGGAAAGCTGCCAGTAGCCCTCCGACTTAAACGAGATGTGATCGGTGGTGTAGCTGGCGACGAATTCGTTGAGCAGGGTAGGCGAGATGGTGCTGGTCAGACGTGCGACCAAGCTGATTCCCGGTCCGGTAAAGAACGTTTGTGAGGTGGGGAAGTTGCCTATGTCCCAGATTGGGCCGGGTTCGAGAGTTGTCCAAGAATCATGGATGTAGCGAAAAGTAACGCGATTGTGGTCCGTAATGTTGTGGTCGATGCGGAACAGCTCTTCGCGCCAGTTTGTAGGCAGAGTGCTATTCGTGTTGTAGACGGCAGCAGCCGGATTGTCGGCGGTACCCACCGGAATCAGTGGCAGGAGGGCTGCAGCGGTTGCTGAAACCGGCACCTGGTTATTCGGAAAGGCGAGCCCAGTGGCCGGATTAATGGGACAATCGGCGAACGAATTGTTCGCGGCGACGTTAGGACAGACGTCGGTGAAATCGCCTGTGCGCTCATGGCTGTACGGCACCGGCACGTTATAACTAGCCGGAAGCCGATCTTTGCGCCACTCCTGCGACCAGAAGAAGAAAGTCTTCTGCTTGTCCTTGTTGTAGACTCCGGGGATGTACACCGGGCCGCCGAAGGTATAACCGTAGTCGTTCTTCTTGTAGGGAGGAGCGACGCCCGTGCCGCCGGCGTCTGTGCTGTTGAAGTAATTCTGCGCGTTGAAGAAGTCGTTGCGCACAAACTCGTAGGCATCGCCGTGGAACTTATTCGTCCCGCCCTTGGTTTCAACCTCGACCGTGCCGGAACCGTTGCGGCCGTACTGGGCGCCATAGTTCGAGGTGAGTACTTTGAACTCAGCAATGGCGTCGATGCTGGGATAGACGTTCAGCGTGCCGTTGCTGCCGTTGTCCATGTTGTCGCCGCCGTCGAGTTCCCAGTTGTTGTACTCGGTGCGACCGCCATTCATGCTAAAGGCGACGCTGCCGTTGATGCCGACCTGCGGCTCATCCATTCCGGTCTGGTTGCTCACGCCCGGGACCAGGCTCACCAAGGTCGTGAAATTCCGGCCGTTGAGTTCGAGCTGGGTAAGTTCTTTCCCGGTGATTGTGCCCGCGAGTTCGGAGGACTGGGTCTCGACTTGGGCCACGTTGGCGCCTTCGACGATGATCTCTGTGCTGATGGCGCCAACTTCGAGGGTGACGTCGACACGGGCTTTTTCCCCCACGTCCAGCACCACGCCCTTGGCCTGATATTTCTTAAAGCCGGTGGCGGTAACGATGATGTTGTAGTTGCCGGGCTGTAAGGCGGACTCGTTATACTCGCCGGTGGAGTTCGTGGCCATCTGGCGGGTAATGCCGCGTTCGGGACTGGTGACCACGACGGTGGCGCCGGCAATCGCGGCTCCCGAAGGATCCTTCACTGTCCCTGTAATCGATCCGGTCTGAGCCCAAGCGGCTCCGCAGAACGTTACGACCAACAGCACGACCTGTAACAGCACTCGATGAGATTTCATGGTCACGCTCTCCCCGTGGGCGCGGGCATTGCCCTGCGCTGGTTCAGTCAGCTCTTGCCGCGTTTCTTCCGAGCCTCACGGCCCGGGGCTGCATTTTCGATGGACACGTCGGCCCGACAGTGGATTGAGACCCAGGTCGGGCGTATTAAAACGTATGAATAGTGCTTTTACAGGGTATCTACTGTCAAGAAAAAAGCGAAAGAAAGTGAGCCGGATCACATAAGTTTCTGCGCCCATCCGTGAGCGCTCGTTCCCCAATGATTGCCCACCAACCGCTCACAGCAAGCTGCGCGTCGACTCCCGCACCACCAACTCCGGCGCGACCTTGCGATGGGTAGCGATGATTTCGCGCTTTTCCAGCACGCCGTTGATGCCGTCGAGCACGATTCCCACGGCCGACGCACCCATGGCTTCCATGGGCTGGCGGACCGTGGTGAGCGACGGCGAGTACAGTGCGGAGGTCGCGACGTCGTCGAAACCGATCACCGAGCAATGCTCCGGCACCCGCACTCCGGCCCGGTTGAGCGCACGAATGGCGCCGAAGGCGCTCATATCATCGAAGGCCAGCAACGCGGTGAAGGGACGCTTCTGCTTGATCAGTTCGTCGGTGAGCTTCTGTCCCGATTCGAAGCTCGACACGGGATCGCGCGACTCCGGCAATTCCATGATCAGTCGGGAATCGAGTTCCAGGCCGCATTCTTTGGCGCAGTTGCGGATGCCGCGCCATCGTGGAGAGCTATCAGTCAGCGCTTTAGGTCCGCGGATGAATGCGATCTTGCGGTGCCCCAGAGAGTGCAGATGTTCGAGCGCGAGGTAGCCGCCGACTTCGTTGTCGACGATGATGGAACTGATCGTGTCGGTCTTCAACTCGCAGCCGATCATCGCCGTGGGAATGCTGCTCTTCTCCAGATCGCCAAGCAGGTTGATATCGAGGAAAAGCCAGTTGGCGAGCACGATCAGGGCTTCAATGCGGCGGTCGAGTAGCATCTCGAGGTAGCGCTCGAAGCGGCTGCGCTCGTTGTGCACGTCGGTGAGAATTGGCAAATACGACGACTGGTAGAGTGTGTTTTCAATGCCGCGGAGCACTAGCGTGCAGTAGGGATCGGTCATGTCGAAAACCATGACGCCGACGGTGTGGCTGCGTTTGCTGCGCAGGGAGCGCGCGAACTGGTTGGGACGGTAGCCGAGCTTCTGGGCCGCGCGCTCGATGCGCTTCTTGGTAACCGCGGGAATGTAGCGTGCCAGCGGTGCGTTGTTCAACACGATCGACACGGTGGTCGAGGAAAATCCGCTTTCCTTCGCCACGTCACGAATGGTTACCATCGCAGCCTTTGCGCCGGAACGAAATCGCGGCGCGGTTCTGAAGCTATGTGGGGACAGCCGCCCTCGGCTGTCCGTCGATCGAAGCTCGACGATTTTGCTATAAACCGTCCGTCAGATGATCAGAAATCGGGCCTTCGGCCCGACGGACAGCCGAGGGCGGCTATCCCCACATGTTTCAGGTGCGCTTTCAGACTCGGCGTTGCCGCTTGTATTGAAAGCGTACACTGGCGGACACTACAGCAGAGAGTAATACCAGTGTCAAGCGCACGAATCACATCACTAAGCTTCGTTTTGCTTCTGTTGGTGGAGATGGCAACGGCCAATCTGCCGCGCCAAACCTCGTCTGCCCCCGCGGGAAATGGGCGCAGCGCCGCTCCGGCAGCGAGTTCTGCCAACGCGCGGCCCGCGGATCCGGCGAAACTTTTTCAGCGCGGGCAGGATGCCCTGACTCACGGCCAGTTGGACGAAGCGGAGCGCGATTTCCGTGCCGTGCTGCAGGTCGATCCGCAATCCGGGGGAGCGTATGCGAACCTGGGCGTGGTCTACATGCGGCGTAAGCAATGGGACAAGGCTCTCGAAACGCTGCAAAAAGCGGAGCACTTGATGCCGCAGGTCGCCGGGATCCGGCTGAACATTGGACTCGCGTACTACCGTCAGAATGAATTCCTTGAAGCGATTCCTGCCTTCGAATCGGTAGTGCGCGATCAACCCGACGCCGTCCAGCCTCGCTACCTTCTGGGACTCTGCTATTTTTTCGCCGAACGCTGGGCCGACGCCGCCACTACGCTTGAGCCCCTCTGGAACCAAGAATCGGAACACCTGCCCTATCTGTATGTGCTGTCGAACGCAGCCCACCGGGCCGGACGCAAGGATCTCGACGACCGCGCCACCACACAACTGATCAAACTTAGCGATGGCTCACCTGCATACCATCTTTTTGTCGGAAAATCGTATCTGAATTCCGAGCAGTACGATTCGGCCTTGAAGGAATTTCAAGCCGCCGCCGCCGATCCCAAACTTCCGTTCGTGCACTTCAATCTGGGATACGCGTATCTGAAGTTGCAGGATTTCGCGCGGGCGCGAGACGAGTTCCTGAAAGACGCTGCGGTCGAACCCGACCTCGCCCTCAACTACGACGAACTCGGAGAAGTCTACCGGCTGATGCAGGACGACAAGAACGCCGAGAAGAGCTACCGGGAGGCGCTGCGCCGCGATCCTCGCATGGCCAATTCGCATCTCGGGCTGGCGAAGATCTACCAGCACCAGGAGAAATATCCGGCGGCGCTGGTCGAGATCGACGCAGCCGAGAAAATCGATCCCGAACGCGCCGACGTCCACTACGTTCGTGGGCGAGTGCTTCTTCAGATGGGACGCAAGGCAGAAGCAAAAAAGGAAATGGAGGCGGCTCTGCACATCAACCGGGCACAGATGGACACCGGAACTGTCCCCTCACCCGAGCTCATGCAGGACCCACAGTGATACACTTTGCCTAAGCAAGGCCCCGCCTTCGACACGTCCGCAATTTGCCGTTCCGGCAGGAGGTACGAATCATGAAACGCATCCTGAAAATTTTGGCCATCATCGTTGGCGTGCTGATTGTCATCGCCATCGCGATTCCCTTCTTCATCGACGCGAACACGTTCCGGCCCACTCTGGAGACGGACCTGACGACCGCGCTGGGCCGGCCGGTCAAAGTGGGAAATCTCTCGCTCTCGCTGTTCTCGGGCAGCGTTTCGGCGGACGACATTTCCATTGCCGACGATCCGGCGTTCAGCAAGTCAGCGTTCGTGCAGGCGAAGTCGCTCAAAGTGGGCGTGGAAATGATGCCGCTCATTTTCTCCAAGCAGCTGAACGTTACCGAACTGACTCTGAACCAGCCGGAGATCAGCCTGGTGCGATCGGAGAACGGCGAGAAATGGAATTTCTCGAGTCTGGGCGGAAACAACAAATCGGCGGCGCAGCCCGCGGCGTCCTCTGGGAATCCGAACCTCTCAGTGGCGAAGTTGAACGTGAATAACGGGCGGCTGACGGTGTCGCGCGCGGGCCCGGAAGAGAAGCCCCACGTCTACGACAAGGTTAATATCGAAGTGACAACCTTCTCCTTCACGTCATCTTTCCCGTTCAAGATGACCGCGCAGCTGCCGGCCGATGGCAGCCTCAAACTTGACGGCAAAGCCGGACCGATCAATGCCGACAATGCGGCCGAGACTCCGCTCGAAGCCAAGGTTACGATCCAAAAGATGAATCTGGCGGCATCGGGATTTATTGATCCTGCAGCCGGGATCTCGGGCATCGCCGACTACGAGGGAACCGTCACCTCTGACGGCCACCAGGCGAAAACCGAGGGCAAGCTGACAGCCACGAATTTACAGGTCGTGAAGAAGGGATCGCCGGCGGGGAAACCCGTGCAGGTGACCTACAGCGTCGTGCATGATCTGGCCAAGCAGACGGGCACCATTCCGCAGTGCGAGATCGCCATGGGCAAAGCGGTCGCTCACATGACAGGAACCTATGACGCTCACGGCAAAGTCACTTCCATCAATTTGAAAGTGAACGGACAGGGCATGCCGGTCGACGATCTCGAGGCCATCCTACCCGCTGTGGGCGTGATATTACCTCCGAAGGCAACGCTGAAGGGTGGCACCCTCGCCACGACCATGGCCATCGCCGGTCCGGTTGACAAGTTGGTAACGGTTGGAAACGTCAAGCTGGAAAACTCCACGCTCGCGAACTTCAACCTCGGCTCGAAGCTCTCCGCCATTTCCGCGCTGTCAGGAAAGAGCACGGGCAACGACACCACGATTCAGAATTTCAGCTCCGATGTCCGCGTGGCGCCCGAGGGTACGAAGGCCGACAATATCAATCTCAACGTGCCGCAGATTGGCGTAGTCACCGGAGGGGGCACGGTGAGCCCGGCCAACGAACTCGCCTTCAAAATGAACGCGGCCGTCGGAGGAATGGGGATCCCGTTTGCCGTCTCGGGAACAACGTCCGATCCCAAGTTTGTTCCGGACGTGAAAGGCATCGCCACCGGACTGCTGAAAGGGCTCGGCCAGGGCAATGCGAACCAGCAGAATCCCGTGAACAACGTGATGGGATTGTTCAAGAAGAAGCCGCAGTAAGGATTTGGCCGAGGACAACCGTGAACTATTTGAGAGCCACGCCCTCCTGGCGTGGCTTTCCTTTTACACCTTAAAGCAGTTGTAGAGACGTAGCTTGCTACGTCTCTCTCTCGCCAGCACATCGGAAGCCGCAAGCAGAGATGTTGCAGGCAACGTTTCCATATATTTACTAACAGGAACAATTGTTTTAGCATAGAGAAATGGCAACTGGCATCACGGACACGATTTCCGAAGGCTTGGGACGGTATTCGATTGGCGAAAAACTGCGCTCCATGCGGCTCCGTAAGAGCATGGGACTGGTGGAATTGGGCAAGCATACGGGCCTCTCGGCGGCCTTGCTGTCGAAGCTGGAAAGAGGAAAGTTGTTTCCCACTCTGCCCACACTCTTGCGCATCGCCATGGTGTTTGGGGTCGGTCTGGACTACTTCTTTACCGACGAACGCAAGCGCCGGGTGGTCGGATTGGTCCGCAAGGGAGAGCGCGTGCGCTTCCCCGAAAGGCCGGGTGCGCCCGATGTTCAGTACTACTTCGAGTGCCTCGATTACCGCGCTACCGAGCGCAAACTGAGCGCCTTTCTGGCGGATTTTCAAGAGGTTCCGGTGGAAAAACTCAAGCCGCACCAGCACGCGGGGGTCGAGTTTCTCTACGTGATCAAGGGGTCTCTGGCGATCAGAATTGGGAGTGAAGAATTCGTGCTGGAACCCGAAGACTCGATTTATTTCGACTCCGCGGTGCTGCATAGCTACCGCAGGATCGGCTCGAAAGCGTGTACCGGAGTGATCGTCACGGTGCCGTGAGAATCCGGCCCGGAATCCGTTTGGCTTGAGAGAGTTTGAAGCCCGGCGCGACCCCGCAAGAATGAGGCTGCCCATTGCGGGTGGTACCTTAATTGCTATCTACCCTTCATTGACAAGGCGTGTTGACCATTCCATACTCGCGGCTAAGCTGCAAACATTTGCAACCTTGCTGACTCAGGGCACGAAGCCCGCGGTTCGAGGATTGGTTTGACCTCAGTCCGAGTCGATTTTCACAGAACGGTGTTTCAGGGTTCCATCACAGGAGGATTCTCGTGTCCAAGCCATTTGCCTCAAGAAAATTCATGTCTGCTGGTTGGGTCGGCCTCGGCTCGATCGCCGCGGTCGCGATACTAGCCGCCGCCGGAATCGCCGGCTCCGCCAGTCTGCGCACGCACCGCGGCAACACTGCGGCCAACCCGGTTGCCGCAGCGCAGGCACCGGCCCTGAGCGCGGCACAGCGCGGCCGGGTGCAAGCCAGTCTGGGCGCTCTTCCTCTCGCCTTTGAGGCGAACCAGGGGCAGACCGACCCGCAAGTGAAGTACATGGCGCGAGGCAACGGCTACACGGTCTTCCTCACAGCCAACGACACGGTCTTCGCGCTGCAGAGCTCAGAGCAGGCAGCTACGCAGGTGAATGGCAAACCCCATTTCACAGCGCCGTCCAAAACCCGCACCGCTGCTATTCACATGCACCTGGTGGACGGAAACGGGCAGCCGCAGATCGCCGCCGGCAGCCAGTTGCCGGGACACAGCAATTACTTTATCGGCAACGATCGCAGTCAGTGGCATTCGAATGTCGCGCAATACGCGCGCGTGTCCTACCGGGACGTTTATCCCGGAGTAGACATGGCTTTCTACGGCGTGCAGAAGCGGTTGGAGTTCGATTTCATCGTCGCTCCCGGCGCAAGTGTTGCACCGATCCGGCTCGGCGTCTCGGGCGCGAAGCGCATCGCAACGGATGATTCTGGAAATCTGGTGCTCGCGTCCTCCGCGGGAGACGTTCTGCTGCACAAGCCCGTCGCCTACCAACAGAAAGACGGAGCCCGCCAGCCAGTTGATGCGCGTTTCGTTCTCCAGGCCCACAATCAGGTCGCCTTCGAGTTGGGCAATTACGATCGCAGCCGCGAGTTGGTAATTGACCCGTCGGTCAGCTACGCCACGTACCTGGGAGGGACGCTTGAGGACGATGCTTACGGCATTGCCATCGACACCAACGGCGACGCCTATGTAACTGGCCAAACGAAATCCACGAACTTCCCCACCGTAGCTGGAGCCTACAAGACCACCAACGCAGGTGGCTTCGATGTCTTCGTCACGAAGATTTCGGCGGATGGCAGTACGCTCATCTACTCCACATACGTGGGTGGGAGCGGCGACGACAGCGGGAATGCGATTGCGGTGGATGGTTCAGGCAATGCATTCGTTGCGGGAGGAACTGGGTCAAGCACGAACTTTCCCACCACGACCGGTCAAACGACATTTGGAGGCGGTAGCCTCGACGCGTTCGTGTTTGAGCTTGCGTCGTCGGGAGGAACTCTCACCTATAGCACCTATCTCGGGGGAAGCGGTGACGATGTCGCCACCGGGCTCGCTCTCGCAAAGGACGGTTCGGGAGATACGTTCGTTGTCGGTAGCACTGGCTCACTGAATTTTCCAACCACCGCCGGAACGGTCCAGCCCGCAATTAACGGCACGTCCAACGGATTCGTCACCAAGTTAAACTCAAGCGGAAGCGCGCGGCTTTATTCCACCTATCTCGGCGGCGGTACCGGAGATTTCGCATCCGCAGTAGCGGTGGATACTTCGAATGACGCCTTCGTCACCGGCGCCACGCAGAACTCAACTTTCCCCACGACGCCGGGCGCGTTCCAGACCACCTGCGGCACCGCTGCCAATTGCAATGGCGGCCTCAGCGACGCCTTCATTTCAGTCCTCAAGCCTGACGCCAGCGGCTTTGTCTATTCGACCTTCCTAGGGGGCAGCGGTGCGGACCAGGGCCTCGGTATCGCGGTAGACTCGGCGGGCGATGCGTACGTAACCGGCCTGACTCAATCGAGCGACTTTAAGCTGAAGAACGCGATCCAAGGAACATTCGGCGGTGGAACTCAGGACGCCTTCGTATCAGCGCTGAATCCGGCAGGAAGCGCCCTCTTGTATTCGACTTATCTAGGGGGGAACCAGAACGATGCGGGCGCGGGCATCGCGGTAGACACAAATAAGAACGTCTACGTAACCGGACAAACGGCTTCGACAAACTTCCCCACTGTTAGCGCGACCCAGGGAACCCCGGGTGGCGGCAACGATGCGTTCGTAACTCAGATCAATCCCTCTGGGTCTGCCTATGTATTTTCGACTTACCTTGGCGGCTCTCTGAATGAAGACTCCACTGCAGTCGGTCCAAGCTTTAGCCCGGTGGGGGCGATCGCCGTCGATAGCGCCGGGGCTAACATCTACGTCGCTGGCAACACCGCATCGACCAACTTTCCCAAGGTTGCAGCAGAGCAACCCGCCAACGGCGGCGGGACGGATGCTTTCGTGGCGAAGTACTCGTTGACCTCAACCGGACCCGATTTCACCATCGCTGGCACGGCGCTCGCCGCGGTTACTCAGGGCGGATCTTCAACCTCGACCATCACGATCGCTGCGGCCAACGGCTACACGGGCACAGTGAACTTCACGTGTTCGGTGGCCAGCGTCAGCGGCGGATCACCTCTGCCCACCTGCTCGATCCCCACTGCGGTCACGGGTGGAGCGGGCACGTCGACGTTAACGGTAAGCACAACCGGCGCGGCGCATGCCATGAACCAAGGGGCGGGCGGCGTGTTCTATGCCATGTGGCTGCCGGTCGTTGGATTGTCACTGGTGGGCATGCGCTTCAGCAGCGCTGACTCGCGGAGGAAGAAACTGCTGGGCTTCCTGCTTCTTGGCCTGATTATGGCTGCCCTGTTCTTCCTGCCGGCTTGCGGTGGCAGCAGCAACAACGGCGGAGGTGGCGGCGGCTGCACGGGTTGCACTCCCACGGGCAGTTATACCGTGACCGTCACGGGCACCGACTCCGTCAACTCTGCGCTGACGCATTCGGTGAGCCCGGCGCTCACCCTCAGCGTCAACTAACAGCAAACGCACTACTCCAGCGGCCGTCTTCCACAGGGGAGGCGGCCGTTCTTCTTTGCGCCGGACAACCCACTCCGGCCTCGCCGGCGCATGATGGTAGTATGGAAGATTCCGTGGGAGTGATTCCGGGGAACTGTGTCCCGTGGCTCTTGGGGAAACGTCTGCGGTAAAATGGAGCGCAGATTTTTTGCGCCCTTTGGCGTGCGTCATCCCTGCGGGTGTGGCGATGGACGGTTTACCGTCAGCCGGGCAGCCTTTGGGATGTCCTGGGAATCGAAGCTACTTGAACCGAAACCTGCTCATGTTGAAATCCGAAACCTCGAAGTCACAAACGACGTCCGAAATGAAGTCCGAAACCAAGTCCGGGATGAAGTCCGATCCGTCGCAATCCCGGCCGTCGAAACCGGCATTCACCCCGCGCGGCGCACGCGCCATTCTCGCGGCTCTTGGCCTGTTGGCGGGGCTTTTGAGCCTGCCGGTCGCGGCCTCGGCGCAGAGCTTCACCCTGGAGGCCTCGGCGTTTTCGCCGGTTGCGGTGCCTCCCGAGGGTACTTCGTCGGCAATCGTCACCGTGGGGTCGGTCGGCGGCTTCACCGGCACCGTCAATCTGAGCTGCCAGGTCATACCTTCTACTTTTACGGATCCTCCGGCATGCACGGTGAGTCCCGCGACGGTTAACGCCCCGGCCAGCGCTTCGGCCACGATCACCACCAGTCTCGACACGACGACGATTGCCTACGCCATCACCATCACCGGGACTTCAGGCTCACAGACCGTCACAACACAAGCGCAGACCGTCACCGTGCTGGCGGTCGCTCCCCAGTTCACCATCTCCGTAACAAGAACCATCACTCCAACCTCCGTGCCCGCGGGAAACGGGGGACAAGGGACCATCACCGTCAACCCGATCAACGGATATGTCACGCCTCCGGCGGACGTTCCGACCAAAAAGGGCATAACGCTTTCCTGCAGTTCCATCACTCCGCTGGTAACAATTCCTCCAATCTGCTCATTCACCTATCCGAACGGCGCCCCCTCCTTGGTCATATCCGGAACGGGATCCGTTACCTCCACCATCACGATCAACACGTTTGGCCCTGTAATCATCGGATCCGCGGCTCGTCCCCGGACCTTCTACGCTATGTGGCTGACTATCCCGATGCTCGGACTGGTGGGCCTGGGCGCGGCGGTGGGCGGAAAGCGATCCAGAAAAGCTTGCGGGCTGCTGGCTCTTTTTGTGATCACTGGCGCATTGTTCCTGATGCCGGCATGCTCGAACACCGCGACCACCACGACAACGCCCAACGGAGTGACGCCCAACAACACCTACACGTTCACCGTGAGCGGCATCGACCACGAGGGCAACGCTGCGAGCAACACGGACTCCACCACCAGCGCGAATCCCTCCGTCACCATGACGGTAACCTCTCCGACGAATTGAGTTATGCGGCAGCCCTCGCATCGCAAGCCGCGGGTGCTGATTGTCGTGGTGGCACTGGCGCTGGCTGCAGCTTCACTGCTGCGGCCGGACACCGGACACGCGGGCCCGCCCAAAGACAAGTCTAAGATTCCTGCCGTGCGTTGGGACGAACAGCGTCCCGGCTGCACCTTCTCGCGCGACGATGATGGCAAATACCGCTACGGACTGTGGTCCGACGATGCCGGCATCACCCTGGCCGTCGATTCCCAGGAGTTGGAAAAAGTTCACCGCCGGCATGAGCCTTTCTTCGGCGTGCTGGTCGACGTGCGTTATCGCGGCCAGGGATCGCTCGATTTCGCCACCGACAATATCTCCCTCGAGTTCGTAAAACATTTCCAGGTGGTGCAGACTTCGCTCGATCCGGATTCCTTCTCCGAAAGAGTCCAGAACGATGCTGACGAACTCAATCACCAGACCGCGCGCGAAGTAGAGAAGCATCCGGAAAAGAAAGAAGACAAAGAGGCCTTCGTGCGGGCATTTCTGAAAGACTCGGCGGAACTGCAGGAGTTTGTCGGCAAGAACAGTTTGCGGGCCACGCGGCTGGGGCCGGGCAATCCTGAGATTAGGGGCTGGCTGCTGTTCAGCACCCAGAGCAAGTGGATCGGTGGATGGAAGAAGCAGGAAGAATTCATCCTGCGGGTACCGTTCGACGGAAAGATGTTCGAGTTTCCTTTCAAGCTTCCGCCTAAGCCGGGAGAAGTGATGCTAAGGAAACGACAGTGAAAAGAGGCTTCCGGCTTCCGCATTCGGCTTCCGGAAGGTGCGGCGGAAGCCGGAAGCGGCCTTACGATGCGGCTTTGCGCGCCATGCGTTCAATCTCCGCGGCCTGGTGCATGAGGACGTCGCGGAGCGAGACCAATCCCTTCAACTCTTTGCCGTCGACGATCGGGAGATGGCGGAACCCGAACTCCCGCATGATGAACAGGCACTCCTCGATGGTCTCGTCGGCATGCACAGCGCGCGGATTCGCGGTCATGACTTCCGACACGGCGGTCGTGCCCGGAGTGCGTCCCACGGCCACGACGCGGTTCATGATGTCGCGTTCCGACAGGATGCCCACCAGTTCGCCATTGCGCAGCACGGGCAGGGCGCCGATGTTGTGCTCCATCATGAAACGCGCAGCCTCGAGCACGGTGCGCGTGGCTTCCACGGAATAAAGCTTGCGGTCTTTCACGAGTTCGCGGAGGGTCTTCATGGGTTACTCCTTCGGCACGACGAAACCTGCGTGGATTCGGCCAGCCCCACAGCCAGCGTTTGCGGTGGGCAATACTCTATCACAGCCGGGAGGCAGATTGACGGCTGCCTCAATGAGGTCGATTGCGGGTTCTACGACTACGTCATGGTAGGGAGCAAGGGGCTAAAGGTCGTTCGAAAAAAAACTTTGCCGCCAATACTCCAACCTAAGCCGTAGCTGGCACCTGTCAGGCGAACAAAAGGCGCAAAGTTGTGATAACAGCTAACAACAGTCTCAGACAACTATGCTCGCGAGCCTACGTTTTTGGCGGGGCAACCCGTTGTTGGGCTGGGGCATCTGCAGGGAGTAGCATTCGGGCCCACGTACTAACTTCTCAGGATTCTATTTGGAGGGCGTGATGAAGTGTCGCGTGGTCTTCTCCGTAGTGTCTCTGCTTGGATTGAGCCTGATCTTAGCCTCCTGTGGCGGCGGAAGCTCGCCTGCGACAACGGCAATAGCTTATGTCGCGAACTCTCAGAGCCACAGCCTGTCAGTGATTAATGTTCCCGCAGACAAGACAGTGGCGAGCATCGAAATCGGGAATTCCTCGTTTAACTCTTCGACGACAGCGTCCTATCCTAGTGGCGTGGCTGTCACGCCGGACGGAAGTCGCACCTATGTTACCGACGCCGTTACATCGGTCTGGGTGGTCGACACGGGATCAAACTCCGTGATCGCCAAAATTGTTGCCGGGAGCGGCCCCGAAGCGATAGCCATTACGCCTGACGGTAAGAGCGCATATGTGACTTCGATCACTTGCGGTGCGCCATCGTGCCCAGATAATCCCCCGCCGCTGGCTTCTGTCGAGGTGATCGATACCTCGAGCAACTCTTTGACGGCAACCATCACCATCGGGACTTTGCCCACTGTGCAGACACCCGGTGTGTTGCTCTCAGGCATCGCAATCTCTCCCGACGGAACCCGCGTTTATGTGAGTAATGTTGAAGGAAACCAGATTTGGGTGATTGACACTGCCTCGAATCAAGTCGTAGCCACGATCCCGGCCGCCGTGTTGGGCTTCGTTGGCATGTCGATTAGCCCCGACGGAGGCCGCCTCTACGCTGCCAGTGTGGGGAATCCGTCGGTTGTGGATGTCATCGACACGAAAACCGACACCGTGGCCACCAGCATTGCGCTGCCGGGCTCCGACGTGCCAACACGGATCGCAGTGACTCCCGACGGAACTCACGCCTACGTGACGGGTGAGACTGGGCATGTTTGGGTAATAGACACTGCAACGAACGCGACGGTGACTACAATCCCGATTTCCGACGGTCAGCCGTTGCTTGATATCGCATTTACGCCGGACGGCACTCGTGCTTACATTGCGTGTGGAAATAACAACACAATTTATGTTCTCGACACCGGCACCTCTCGCATATTAAGCCAGATCACAAGTGCCTATCCGGGGGGGGTGGCCATCTCTCGTCCAAAGTAATTGGCGATCGCGGTAGGGACACCAG
>PMUM01000230.1 GCA_003166855.1 Acidobacteriaceae bacterium
CCACCACGCAGAAAATATGCAGCCCGCTCCCATCGAGTCCATCTCTCCGGGCCCTCTCCCATGTACCATCCGAGGAACTCCCGATTGAAAATAAAGGATTTTCCACAGGGCTCACTTTGAGACGCGGGAGTACAATCGGCTTTGGTCACGAAAGTGCGGCCAGTGACCCCTAATCCCAACTAGGAAAGGAACTTTTACGCCATGTGGAAGCCGACCAATCAGCCTCAAACTCCTGCACAACCTGCTGTGCCGGAGCGCCCCACTACGTCTACCCCCAGCGCGCCAGCCATGTCGGCCGCTGAGCCCGTCGCTCCCCGGCCGGTAACCACCACCACCGCTGACCAGGCCACCATCGGCAAGTCGCTCGTCATTAAGGGCGAAGTCACCGGTTCCGAGTCGCTCTACATCGACGGCCGCGTCGAGGGTTCCATCAATCTGGCCGGCAACCGCGTCACTATCGGACGCAACGGAGTTGTCGCCGCCAACATTAACGCGCGTGAGATCGTCGTTCTCGGCAAAGTCCGCGGCAACCTCACCGCCAGCGACCGCGTCGACATTCGAAGCGACGGTTCGCTCACCGGCGATGTTGTCGCCGCACGCATCTCCATCGAAGACGGCGCCTTCTTCAAGGGCGGCATCGACATCCGCAAGGGCGGACAGCCCACTCAGCAGAAGCCCAACGGCGAAGAGAAGTCGGTTCCGGCAACCGAGCCGGCCGCAGTCGGCGCCCGGGCGTAAGTTTGGCGCAAGAAAAGTTTGGCCGGTATTCAGCAGCGGGCATCCCGTAAGGATGCCCGTTTTGCTTTTCCCGCGAACCTAGCGCCGCCGTCCCGGCGGCTGTCGCGGGGGCGTCCCGCCCGCGCACTACTCCGTTGCAACTCACTCGCCGGGTTCCGCCCATCTGAAGAATTCATGCTCCAATCCCTGCCTCAGTGTGTATACTCATCGGATTTTCTGTAAGGCCGTCTGAACGGAAACTTGGAATGGGACGCATCTTCCTCATCTTCCTCCGCCGCTTGTGGCTCCCGCTGCTGGTTCTCGCGGGCTTCCTCGGAGTGTGCGTGATCTTCTACATGCGCGTCGAGGGCCTGCGCCCGCTCGACGCCCTGTTCTGGGTGATTCATCCCCACTCCATCGAATACCGCGCAGTCCACAAGTCCACCAAGATCTTTTCAATGTTCGTGTATGCGGGAGTCTTCGCGCTGCAGATCTGGATCGCCGAGCGCGTGTTGCTCACCATTTTCAGCCGTCATGGCGTGGAGGCATGGAGAACCATGATCAACGAAGTGAACGTCAACCGCCTGAACGACCACTTTATTATTTGTGGCTACGGCCAGGTCGGCCGCACCGTCGTCGACCAGCTGCAGCGCCTCGAGATCCCCTTCGTCCTCATCGAAACCAACGAAGGCCTCTACCGCGAACTGCTCAACGACAAGATCCCCGTTATTCAAGGCGACGCCAAGCGCCACGACGTCCTGCTCCAGGCTGGAATCGACCGCGCTCGCGGCATTTGCATCGTCATCGACAACGATGCCGACAATCTCTACATCACCGTGACCTCGCGCTCGCTCAATCCCAAAATCAAAATCATCACCCGCGCCGGACAGCAGCGCTACGCCAACGCCATCCGCAGCTCCGGCGCCGACGAAGTGATTATCCCCGAATACGAAGGCGGCCTGATGACCGGAAGAATGATCCAGAAGTATTACCCGATCCCGCTGGCCATCAAATAGGGAGCCCCAGGTCGCAGGCGTGGCACAAACAGAGTTGCTTTATTCGATCGACGCACCGCCTGACTGCGCACCAATCGGGCGCGCCGCCCGACCAAACATGATTCCGGTCTCCACCCCAACCGGAACCCCGTCGCGCACGTACGACTTGAACTTCCAATGGCTCAACGCATCACTGATGGCCTTCGCCTGATCGGGAAAAGCACTGAGAAAGTGAATGTGTTTCACCTTGCCTTTCCTGTCGATAATGATCCGCACCGGGACAGGATTGAATTTGGACTCCGTGAAAACCGGATCGACTCTCGCCATCACATTTGCGCCGCCCGCGAAATCCTTGATGCATACGGGCATGTCGCCTCCACCCATCCCCGCTGTGAGACCGGCTTCGGCGGGCAAGATCATCTTGTTCAGATCCAGGACTAGATTCTCCAGCAGCTTCGTGTCCCGGCTGCTGAGCACGATCTCCACGGTGTGGCAGCGGATTTGGGTCGCCACCACGTACCAGTGCAACTGTGCGACCGGAGCCCAGTACGCAAGAAAGTCAAACGACCGGCCGGCAATTCTTGTTTCGGTCAGAGGTTGTTCTAACTTGTAGTCCATCTGCAAATGGTCTTTCACATATTTCATGTGCTGCAAAACATTCACTTCTGGCAGCGGCGTGAAGAACATATATTGAGCCGTTATCAAAATATTTCCCCGGATCTGCCCCTTGCTGTCCGCAGGCCTGATCTGCGTCAGCACGTATCGCCCGCTATCGGAGGGAGGCGGCCCCTCGTAGCGTTGCGTCCAACCTGAAGGCAGGGCCTTCCGAAGTACTCGCTATGGAAAACATTGTTGCTAACGCTGCCGCCTTCCGGCAGCGGCGTGACGGAGTCACTCGCGCTCGACCACGCACCCTTGAGCAGGATGACCCCGGTCGGAACTTTCGTAAGAACCTGGGTCGAATTGTTTGCGGTGGAAAAATCGCCTCCATTGCCGGGCCCGCTCTTCGGTTGCGAATCTTGGCAGGAGGCAGGCCTGGAGGCAAGCAACGACAAGTGCAGCATGATCACAACTGACAAACGCAGGAAATTAGAACGCATGGGTTCGGCCCTCACACCAACGGCAACCAAGACTGCGCCGCCGGATCGTCTGCTCTCACATTGCCTCAAACTGAAAGTAGCTGGCGAAACGCGCGTCGGGGTCTCGCCAGCAGGTGCTCATCGTCGATCCCAAACAGGTTTGATCACAACGAGCGCAGGAAGTTCAGCAGATCCTGTTGTTGGCTGGTGGAAAGCGTGTCGAAATTCGCTTCCACCGTAGACGCTTCGCTCCCCTTGCTGTCATGGTCCTCAATGGCTGTCAGCAGGTTCGTTGTGCGCCCATCATGCAGAAGGAAGATTCGCTGCCCCAGACCCCACAAGGGAGCCGTGCGGAACTGGTCCCCTCCTGCGCCCCCTTGCGCGACGTTATCCGTCAGCAGTGTTCCCATGTGATGAACCTCGAAATCCGAGTATGCATTCACCGGAGCACTACTCAGTGAGCCTGTGATATTCGACTTTTGTGTAGTCCCAGGGGTTGGATTGTGGCAGGTCGCGCAACCGATAGAACTGAACAACGAGGCCCCGTTGGAGATTGAGCTCGAAGCCATTGTCGTCCCATTCAGTACGACCGTTCCGCTGGGTGGAGGCGCGAGTCCACGCATGAAGTTGGCAAACGCCGAGACATCATCTAGGATCGCCGGACCCGTCAGCGCCGGATTGCTCGCGTCTTCCGGATAGCCACCCCCACTCAGGTTCAGACACGACGACGGAAATCCCGTCAGACCGCTGCCGCCGCCCCCATCTTCGCCAGGAAGAGGCCGGTCCTGCGGGAACAACAGGTTCGTGATGCCCATCTCCACGTTGTAGGCTTCACCCGTAAAGATGTGCAGCGACTTGTTTTGTGCTTTCCAGCCGAAACGGCTGATCGTGCCATCGTTGCCGTTGTGGTTGAACGCCCCGGAAATACCCAAACGATTGTTGAGGTTCTTGGCCATATTCGCGAGCAGCGTTGAGTCATCGAGGTTCTCGACGAGTCCCGCGCCAAAGACCGGTGTGGGAATGCGGAAGATGATATTGTTCACCGCTTGCGCAGCGCTGAAGCTTGGTTGCGTCAAACTGCACGCACCGGCATCAGAGCGGCCCGTCACCGTGAACAAATCTTCCACTCCGCCATTCGGTGCACTGAGGTTGGCTGAGCCATTTTTATTGAAATAGTACGGGAACCGCGCCTCTACCGTGGGCCCCGTCGGAGTCACGAAATAAGGCATCGCGTCTTTCGGCGCGACACCGCTACTGATGAATTGCGCTTGCGGATTCGACGCAGGACCCGAGCCTCCTATCGCCGGCTGCGCGTGGCAGGAACTGCAGCTGTTCGAGTTGAACCGCGGTCCCAGCCCGTTGTTGGCGCCCCCGGAAACGGTCTCGACCTCCTGGAAGCGACTTTGTCCGTCATTAAAAAAGGCGAGAATCCCAGCGTTGTCGTCCGTCAGCACGGAAGAGAGCGCCGCCCCCGTGCCGCGAGTGCCGCTCTGAACTCCAGGATCGGTTTGAGCAAACGTCATTTTAGTGAGGAACAACACTGCCACCATCAAAGCTAACGCGAGCCTAGCTGTCTTAAGCATGATCCCTCCTGTGGTTTGTTCGGTGAAACGGGTAAGGCAGCCGGAATGGCGCAATCGGAATGGCGCTATCGGAATGACGCGCGTGAAGCTTGGCCGTTTCCGTCGTGTGGCGCAGGGACCGGATTCAGCAGGTGGAGCTTTTTAACTGTTTCCTCCGCTCGCTGGCAAGAAGAATCGTCAGTCCTTACGAATCTGGAACAGAGTCGGGAGCGCACTTTGCGGATTCGTATTGTTTTCTATTTGCTACGCGTCTTCGTGAGGAGGCGTTCGATGAAGTGAGAAGGATTAAGACTGCACAGAAAAGTTCGGAAAAACGAAACGCGCCTTGTCGGTAGCGCTGACCACCTACTCCACAAACATGCAATCTCCATACGAATAGAAACGGTAGCGCTCGCGGACCGCATGCTCATACGCGCGCATCACGTTCTCTTTCCCGCCCAGCGCGCACACCAGCATCAGCAGCGTGGACTGCGGCAAATGGAAATTCGTCAGCAGCGCCTGCACCACCTGAAACTCGTACCCGGGATAAATAAACAGGTTAGCCTCGCCTGATGTTGCACGTATCTCACCCGTCCCCTGCGTCGCCGCATATTCCAGAGTGCGCACGGTCGTAGTGCCGACCGCAACGATCCGCCGCGAATCGCTCCGCGCCCGAGCAACCTTCTCCGCCGCCTCCTCCGAAATCGAATACGCCTCCGAATGCAGCCGATGTTCTTCCACCCGCTCGCTGCGCACTGGCTGAAAAGTTCCCAGGCCCACGTGCAGCGTGACCTCTGCAGTCTCAATCCCGCGCTCCCGCATGCGCGCCAGAATCTCCGGCGTAAAATGGAGCCCCGCCGTTGGAGCCGCCACCGAACCCCGCTCCCGCGCATACACCGTCTGATACCGTTCCCGATCGCTGGATGAATCATCGCGCGCAATATAAGGCGGCAGCGGAATATGCCCAATCTTTTCCACGAGTCCAAAGAACTCATCCTCGAGATGCTCATGTGGGGACAGCCGCCTTCGGCTGTCCGGCTGGGCAAGGCCCGGCGCCGGCGCCACAAATCGAATTGTCCGCTCCCCAAACTTCGCCCGCGCGATTACTTCAGCCTGCAACTCATCCTGCTCCCCAAAGAACAGCCGTTCCCCCACCCCAATCTTCCGACCCGGCCGCACCAGGCATTCCCATTCATTGGGTTCCCGCTGCAATTGCCGCGTCAAAAGAACTTCAATCCGCCCCTGCAGAAATTCCGGGTGCCCCATTTCTCGCGTTCTTTGCGAGAAGTGGGGTAGTTGTACTCCGCCCCGATGTCCATAAAGCCGTGCCGGGAACACGCGCGTGTTGTTGAACACGACCAGATCGTCCGCCCGCAGCAGCTCCGGAAATTCGCGGAACTGGCGATCCTCGAGAGTCCCTGCCCCCGATTTCACCTGCAGCAGCCGCGACCCCGCCCGGTCCGCCAGCGGTTCCTGCGCAATCAAATCTTCGGGAAGTTCGTAATGGAAATCGGAAACCAGCACGCCTACCGATTATAGGGAGATCACCTCAGTTCGAGGCCCGTAGACCGGCCCAAACGGCTGATTTTTCTGGAAATTTGGATTGTCTCTGCCCGCCCCTGCTGGTACTATGCGAAGGTCGAGTCGCAGCCGCTTTTTGTCATCTCCCCCAAGGGTAACCATGCCTACGGAACGCAAATATAGGGAAGAAATCGTCCGCTACGGACGCATGCTGCACGAGCACGGCTATGTTGCCGCCATGGACGGCAATCTTTCCGTGCGCCTCGAGCACGACCGCATTCTGGTCACCCCGACCTGCGTCAGCAAAGGTGCGATGAAAGCGACTGACATGGTGATCGTCGACCTGGACGGACAGAAAGTCGCCGGCCGCCGCAACGTCACCAGCGAAATCGGCATGCATCTGCTCATCTATCGCATGCGCCCCGACGTGCAGGCCATCGTCCACGCTCATCCGCCAACCGCGACCGGATTTGCCGCCGCCGGAATTCCCCTGACCGAGCCTCTGGTTTGCGAAGTAGTCATGGGCTTGGGATGCATTCCGCTGGCTCGCTACGGCACTCCCGGCACCTCAGAACTGGCCCAGACGCTCGAACCCTACGTCCCCACCTATGACGCCATCCTCATGTCGAACCACGGCGTCGTAGCCTACGGCGACACGCTCGAGCACGCCTACATGAAGATGGAAACCGTCGAGCACTTCGCGCAGATCGCCCTGGTCACGCACCTGCTCGGCCGCCAGCAGCCCTTGAAAGAAGTGGACATCGAAAAGCTTCTTCTCGCCCGCACCAAGTATTTCGGCGCAAAAATCGCCGCTGCCATGCCCCTGCCTCGCTCTCCCCAAAAAGTCAGCTAGCCAGTATTCCTCCGTGTACTCCGTGTCCTCCGTGGTGGAGATTTTCCCACCGGCTGAGCCCTATTCCCCTCCAATCCGAAACCGCATCCCCGCCCGGAAATTCACGGGCAGCGCCGGATACCCCACCACTTCGTTGTACCGCCGGTCCAGCGCATTCTCCACATTCGCATACAACGTCACTCGCGGCCGCACCGCGTACCATCCACCGAAATCGACGCGCACATATCCCGGCGCATGATCAATCCCAAAGCCCAGAAAATCTGAGTCCGGCCGCGCCCCGACGAAACTTCCCGCAAGGCTTCCTCCCCACCGCGTCCCCAAATACGACAGCAACGCCGTCGCCGAATGCTTTGGCCTCCGCAGCAACGGCTGTCCCGGGTCATACAGTGCGTTGATGGGTGCCGGATTCTCCAGAATCTGCGTCGACGTGTACGTGTATGCCGCGTTCAATAACAGTCGAGGCATCAACTTGGCCTGCATTCCCGCTTCGGCCCCGTGTGCCAGCGCCGAGTTCACATTGACGTATTCCCCTACGAAGTTCACCGGATCCACCGTCACATAGTTGATCTGATCATGGAACAGATTGTTAAAGTAAGTCGCCGTGAAAACATATTTTCCCCGCTCCAGATCTTGCTGGATCCCAGCCTCAAACGCCCGCGTGTGCTCGGGGCGCAGTCCCAGATTTGGAATGTTGTACGGGTCCGGCGGAATTCCATTGAACGTCTCTTCCAGACGCGGCTCTTTGAACGCCGTGGCATAAGAGAACCGCAACCGCGTTCCCGAAAAAATCTCGCTCCCCCGCAAGGCCTGCCACGTGAGCGCAACCCTCGGCACTCCAATGTTGCCGAAAGTGCTGTTATGCACGAACCGCCCGCCCACAATCGCCGACAACGTCTTCCACGTCACCGCCTGTTGCGCGTAGATGTCATTACTCAACCGCTGGCCGTGATTCTGCGCCCCGTAGGCAAGGTTTCCCACAAACCCGTTCTCGTTCTCCACGCGATATCCGAAAGTCGTGTGCGCCCAGCTTCGTTCCGAATAGTCACCCTGATACTCAAAACCCGCGCGATTGATGTGGTCGACCTCATTCGAAGCAAAATCAAACTGCCCGTAGGCCGGACTGACGCGACTCGGGTCTCCTGGATTCAGCTCGTAATACCGGTATAGATAATCGAATCCCGTGAATCGGTGCTGCCATCGATTGCGCGCGAGTGTCAGCTCGGCGCTGCCCAGCACGTTGTTGAGCTGCGACCAGTCATACGGATTCGGTGGCAGCGGATACGACGGCCCCGTCCCCGACGACACAATGGGATCGTACCCATTGAAATTCCACTCTCCCGAATTCCCAGTGTGACTGTTCGCATGCCGAACCCGCACGCGCAGGGAAGCGAGGTCATTGAGCGCCACTCCCACATTCGCGCCCTCGAGCGAATCCGAATACGCGTTGTTGATCCCCGCGCCGTTGGTATTGAGCTGGCTGCCAAACAGGTTGTAATCGAAGCGCCCGCGCGCCCCCGCCAGCGACGCGTAACCTCTCGCGGTCCCGAAATTCCCTCCGTCGGCGCCAAACGACAACTCCGGTACCCGCGTGCTCCCGGCGCTCGTCCAAACCTGCACCACGCTGGTCATCGCGTCCGATCCATACAGCGTGCTCTGTGCTCCCCGCACAAACTCCATACGGTCGGCCTGATCCAGCCGCAGGGTCCCGAAGTCAAACGTTCCCCCCGGCTCGTTGATCGTGACTCCATCCACAATCACCTTGTTGTAGCGCGACTCTCCTCCGCGCACGAACAGCGACGTCAACCCTCCTCGCTGCCCCGCGTCGTTCACAATCGCGCCCGGCAGGAACCGGATCGCATCGCTCGCCGCAATTGGCTGGATCGTCGTCAACTGCGCTGCGCTGAGAGAGTCCACGTCGGCTCCGGCGGCCTGCGCGGGTACAGGCGTGCGCATCCCGCTCACCACCACAGTTTCCGATGCCGTCGCCAGCCGCAAATTGACTGTGATCTCCGCCTGCGATGAAACTGGCAGCGTTTCAGCGGCGAACCCGGGCGCCAGTACCTGAATCTGATATGCCCCCGCGCCCGGCATATGAAGCACGGCCACGCCTTCCGCCGAAGTGTTCTGCGTGGCTAGAATTTTGCCGTCGTTTTCGCCGATCAGCGACACTTGGGCCCCGCCCACCGCTGCCAATTGCGGATCCACCACTTTTACTTTGAGATCGGCCGCCGCAGCAGCCAGGGAAAAAGAGAGAACGAGAAGAACGCCACCGAACACGCGCATACTTTCCTCCTTTGCTCGCGAAAGAGGTTGCGGTAGACGGATCGCGCCGGTCTCCTGGCTTCGCGAGTAAGGATCATTCCGATCCAGTAACGCCCCCGGCCTTCCCGGAATTTCTCCCAGTGGCCGTTGACAGTTTCCTCGCTTACAGTTGCGCGGCAGCGCGGGATTCTCACCCGCTTCCCTGTCTTCACCGAGCGGCAAAGACGCGCGTTCCGAACGACATCACAGATCAAAGATCAGAAACAACCGTCGCCAAGAATCTAATGGCTGCAGATACCTAAGTCAAATGTGGACGATTGTCTCGGCCTGTCGCGGGGCTCCTCTGTCACAATCCCGACAAGAGACGGGGAACGCTGTGGACCCGACGGGATTCGAACCGGCACCTTGCAGCTTCACAGGCTCAGATGCTGCCATTCCACCACGGGCCCTGGGATCAAGATTACGGTTTGCGATCGACTTCCTGCGAGTTTCCGCTGCAATCTTCACATTCGGAAGTTCCTGGGAGATTCCTCACTTCGCCCTCGCTGCGGCCTCCACGCCCGCCAGCATCTTGTCCAAATCTGCCCTCGAGAAATATCGCCCGTTCACGATCACCGCCGCAATCTTCTGCGTGTTGCGAATGTCATCGAGAGGGTTCGCATCCAGCAGGACCAGATCGGCAAGTTTTCCTTTCTTGATCGTTCCCAGCCGGTCTTCCATCCCGAGGAACGTTGCCGGATTCAGCGTCGCCGTCTGCAGAGCTTCCATCGGAGTGAAGCCTGCAGCCACGAATCGCTGCAGTTCCTCGTGCAGGCTAAAGCCAGGAAAAATGTAAACGCCGGGAGGAGTGTCCGTCCCCGCAAGAAATGGAATCCCGGCACGGTGCATCTCATTCACGACTTCCAGTTCTTTTTCCACGAATCGCTTGCGGGTGGCGAGATCATCGGTGTTGAAATCATGCGTGATCTCCTCGGTGAAGCGCTTCCACGTCACATCTTTCCAGGATGCGGGCACGTATTTGGCCCGGGCGTCGCTGGCGAAGTTCGTCTGATCAATCAGGTTGCCTCCGCGCTCCCACACTAGCGTCGGACACTGCCAAGTGTGATTCTTCGCTAACAGCGCGAACAACGTCGCCCCCCGCTTCGAGTCGTATGTCGAAAGAAATTGACCTGGCGTCTTGGGCCCTTTCAGGAATGCATCTTCGAGCGGCGAACTGCCCTCAAAGATCCCGATGAGGTGCTCGAAGCTCTTCTGCCCCGCATTCGAAGCTTCGGAAGCACGCACCGAATCCGGCACATGCCCGACGAACGTGATCCCCTGCTTGCGCGTTTCGTCGGCAATCGCGAATACCGCCTCCCGCGGAATCAGCGACTGCAACTTGATGAAGTCCGCTCCGCGCCGCTTCAGATCGTCGACGGCTCGCCGGCCATCTTCCGGAGTCGCAATCGCAATCGAACTGGGAAAGCGCGGCTGCGGCCCGTCGAGCATCGGTCCACTGATCACCATTCGCGGCCCAATCAGCGTCCCGGCAGTGATTTCCTTGCGCCACTGCTGCAGCACTTCCAACTCGCCGCCCATGTCTCGCACGCCCGTAATGCCATTGGCGATGAACAGCGGCAGCGTGACTTCCTTCCCGCGCGGGAACCAGTCGCCGAAGACCATGTGGACATGCATGTCCCAGAGCCCTGGGATCAGAAACTTGCCCGTCCCATTCACATCCACGGCCTGCAGTTTCCCGCCCACGCTTCCCGCGGAACTGCCGATCTCCGCGATTTGTCCGTCGCGCACAATCACGGTACGATGCGCCTGCGTTGGCCCACCGGTCACATCAATCACGTTGACATCATGGATGATCAGAGCGGAAGGCGCAGCCGGTTGCGCGCGGCCGATAGCACAAAAGACCGCCAACGCGAGGGCCGTCCAAACAAGTCGTCTCATTGCGAAGGAATCTTAGGGCGGTCGGCGGGGTTAGTCAAAGCATTCAGCTAGGAGCTAGCAGCTAGTTATGCACGTGCGGGCTCTGGGCCGGATTCGCGTGGTGCGTGGCTAGTTCCCGGGTGACTTTCACTTCAAAGCTCACCGGCAGCGTTTTCGGCGGAAAACATTGCGCATTGTCGCAGGCCTGATAGCGCAGTACCCCATGCATCACATATTTTCCCGGGGTCACAGAGAGCAGGGGATGCACCCCCACCGCGACCGTAAAGTCTCCGCTATAGACATTCAGCTTCTGATCCGGAGAAAAAGGGAAGGTCAGATCTTTGCCCGCAGGATACTCGATCTTCCCCAGGATGATGTCGGTGGGCAGGTCCATTTTCAAACTTGTCGGAATCAGGAACTCGTCCTTCGGCGCGTTAGAGTTGATGTGGAATCCCGAAGCGACCCGAAAATTCAAATTCACCATGGTCTGCGTGGTGCGTTGCGCCGTGACCAGCCCCACCGGAGCGAACGACACCGAGGGCGACTTCCCTCCCTGCGCCGCGGCCGTGCCCGCAAGCAAGGCGAGCACCCAGATCAGCTTCGAGTTGTGGCCTTGCATCATTTTGGAGACACCCAATACTAGAGCGATCCCGACCCCGTTCCTATTGTCACTTCTGAGCCTTCGAGCCATCCCGAATGTTAGAACGATCGGCTGCGGGACGCGACGTTACTTCTGAGCAGGGCCAATCTCGCGCATCGTCTGGGCCGATGCCTCGTTCTTCGCGGCTTCCGTATCTAGCGCCTTCTTGATCGAATCCTCGATCTCACCCTTGCCCTTCAACCCGATAATCTTGTCGACAATCTTTCCATCGCGGCCAATGAAAAAACTCTCCGGCAGGGCCGGGATGCCGCCGTACGCGTCTCCCACCGCCTCCTTCCCGAGCAGCACCGGATAGTTGACGCCCATATCCTTGGCGAACTTGGCGATGTCTTCTTTCCCGGAATCATCCATCGCGACCCCAATCACCTGCAGCCCTTGCGATCCGTACTGGTTCTGCAGCTCCACCAGCCACGGAGTTTCGATTTTGCACGGTCCGCACCAGGTGGCCCAGAAATTCAGCAGAACGGCCTTGCCGCGCAGGTCTGACAAGCGCAGACTCTTCCCGTCAAGCGATTCGAGCGTAAAGTCCGGCGCAGCCGAGGCCTTGGTGATGAGCGGAGTTGATCCCGAACGGCGAACCGCGTGAAACCCGAAGAACAGCATCGCCGCGGCGATCACAGCCACCGCGACCAGAGCCAGCGGATTACGGTTCCCTCCCGCAGCCGTTTGTGGGGCGAGCGCACCGCCCGCGAAATCCGACTGTTGAAACGCTGAGCCACAAGCCCCGCAACTGACCACGCACACGCCGGGCGCACCGACCGGAGTCGTGCCGGCGCTCTGATTCAGCGCCGCTCCGCACTTTGGACAAAACTGAAATTCTTCAACTTTCAAAACCAGATCCTCCCACTACAAAGCAAAACGATTCAGAAACGACAGCCAGCTCGAGATCAGCGTAAAACGACCAATCACCAGCAACACGCCCAGCGCGATCATCAGGCCTCCGCTCGCCACTTCCAGCAAGTGCATCTTCGAGCGAAAGCGGCTGTAGAACTTCAGGAAGCGCTCCATCAGCAGAGATGTCAGGATGAACGGCACCGCCAGCCCCAGCGAATAAACCGCCAGCAGAGCGATTCCCTTGACCAGTGTGTCCTGTTCGCTGGCCAGCGTCAGCAGCACGGTCAGAATCGGCCCCAGGCACGGCGTCCAGCCGAACGCGAACGCGAAACCAATCACGAATGCGCCCACCGGCGTGCTGCTGCCTTTCACGCTATGCAACCGCGCGTCGGTGTAAAGCGCCTTGATCTTGAAAATTCCGGTCAGGTGCAATCCGAAGATAATGATGACCACGCCCGCCACGATCGACAGGGTGTGTTTGTACCGCGCCGCGATCTGCCCGATTTCCGTGGAGATCGCTCCCAACGTCACAAACACCACGCTGAAGCCGAGGATGAACCCGATCGAGTTCACCATGACCCGGCGCATCAGCTGCCCCTGCGGCGCCTTCAACTCCTCCACCCCCGCGCCCGAGATCAAAGAGACGTAGCCCGGCACCAGCGGAAGCACGCAAGGCGAAAGAAAAGAGATCAAGCCCGCGATAAACGCGGCGAGCGGAAGCGGAAGGCCTGACAGGAAGCTGGACATTCGATTTTATTGTACCTGCTGGATGCTGCCTCATTAGATCAGACGATCAAGACGGGATTAAGTTGCAAAGGTTGTGTGAGCGTCGGGCCGCGTCACCGTGATTTGCCAGGCTGCGGCCGCACAGGCTGCGCCGCCGGTCCGGGTTCCGGCGTCTGGTCCGCAGATTCCCCCAGCTTGCGGAAAACTCCACCCGGCAGTATCGCCGAAAGCACCGCCCGGTTACTTTCCTGCCGCACTCTCAAGCTGTCAAAGAAGGCCTTCACGTCAGCGTCAGTGCCCCCCGATCCGACCGACACCTCCGCACTGCGAAACATCGTCAGGAACGTATTGGCCTTGTCGGTAATGTTGCGGGCGTCATCGTCGCTGCCCGTCGAAGCCTCTGCCCGCAGGTGCAGCACGCCCGTCCGCAGCGGCAGGTGCAACGGGTTAAAGCTGACGGAAATCACAAGATCCGCCGGCTTGGGAAAAATCGCGGACCACGACTCAAACCCCGGCGACGTGGGCTCCACGTGCGCCACCATCCAAAACGGGCTGGCCAGCTGCACCCGCTTGTAATAGCGCCGCAGCAGCGCCGGACCTCCAAATGGAGATGCCAACCGCCGTGACCGGTCCACCATTCCGCGGATCACCGCCGGGTCGTCATGATTCGAAGCCGCGACCGTGTCCACGCCGAGAATCGCGATGCGGAACGACCTGCCATAGAGAGGAATCGTAAAGATCTCGACCGAGTTGTAATTCTCCACCGACTGCGCGGTCGTCTTCAGATATGCCAGACACTTGCTGCCATCAAATGTTCCCTTGAAAACTTCCGAAAAGCGGGGCTCGGGAGCCGCCCCTCCGGTCCCACCACCGGGCCAGCTTTGCGGGTAGTGGACGGCGAAGGCCACCGCGTCCAGGTCGCGCTCGAAATCAAACCCCGTCTGCTGAATGAACCGTTCATATTCCGGTTCATGCGCGACCGGAAATAGCAGCTTTCCGCCGTTTAACCTGCGGGCCCAGCCCAAATCGGCGTACACAAAGGCATCGGCGGCGGGCAGCAACCGCGCAGGCTCCGGCGGAGCGGCCTTTCTTAACTCGACGGCAAGCGTCACCGCCGCAGCGACCACGACGACTGCCAGAGCGATGGGGAGAGTGCGCCTTATTCGCATGAAATGCGGGTCAGGGATGAAATGATAGCATCCCCGGCAGCGACTCACTCATGGCGCAGCGCCGTCATGGGGTCGATCTGGCACACCGGCGTTGCGCGGGACTGCCGAACGGATTGATATCATTTGGACTTTCCGCCCGTCCAAACAACCATGTTCAGCACAGTCTGGGGAGATATTCGTCACGCCGTTCGCATCATGTGCCGGTCGCGCCTGTTTACCGCTACGGTGGTTCTCACCGTTGCGCTCGCCATTGCAGCCAATGCAACCATCTTCACAGTCGTGAACGCGGTCATGATCCGATCGCTGCCCTTCGCCGAGCCCAGCCGGATCATGCAGGTGGCGGAGAAGAACGACAAACTCAACCTGCCGACGTTCGCGGCTTCCGTGCTGAACTTCCTTTCCTGGCGCGAGCAGACGCAATCGTTCGAGCAACTCGCCGGAGTGGGCTACGCCACCTTTACCCTGAGTGGAAATGGGGAGCCCGAGCAACTCACGGGAAACCGCATCAGCCCCGTCCTGACCCAGGTTCTCGGCACCAGGCTCATCGCCGGGCGAGAGTTCAAAGCGGACGAAGAGAAGCCCGGTGGCGCGGCAGTCGCCATTATTGGCGAAGGCCTATGGAAGCGCCGTTTTGCCTCGGACCCAGCCCTCGTCGGCCGAACGATTTCCCTGGATGGATTGCCCACGACGATCGTCGGGATCGCTCCGGCAAGCCTGAAACTGATCGGCGGCGGCGATATATTTACGCCGTTGACGATCGACCCCAGCAAGGAACTCCGTCTGAACCACGTAATCACCGTCTTCGGGAAGCTCAGGCCCGGGGTCACTCCGCAACAGGCCCAAGCGGAGATGGATACGATCTCGGCCCGCGTCGGTAAACAGTATCCCGAAGTGCGTTATTGGGGCATTCATCTCCTCAGCTTGTTCGACACATTTGTCACGCCAGATCTGAAAACCGGACTGCTCGTTTTGCTGGTCGCTGTCGTGTTTGTGCTGCTCATCGCGTGCGCGAACATCGCGAACCTGCTGTTGGCGCGCGCCGCAACCCGGCAGAAGGAAATGGCCGTGCGCACCGCGTTGGGCGCCACGCGGAGTCGCCTCATTCGTCAGCTTCTGGTGGAGAGCGTCGCGCTCTCGATCCTCGGTGGCGGCGCTGGCCTGCTCGGAGCGGTTGCGGCCGTGCGCGTGCTGACCCAGTCCTTGCCGGATGGCACTTTGCCCTTTCCCGATGTTAGGGTCGACTCGACCGTGCTGTGGTTCTGTTTCGCGCTCACGATTGCCACGGGTCTACTCTTCGGCCTGGCGCCGGCGTGGCGCNNTGATTGGCGCGGGCCTGCTGATGCAGAGCCTCGCCAACCTGCAGCGCGTGCGGCTGGGATTCGATTGCAGCGGGCTGATGACTTTCCAGCTTGCTCCGCCCGTGCCGCAATATCCATTGGCCGATAAAGGGCCCGCCCTCTATCACGCGCTTATCGAGAACCTGCAGTCGATTCCCGGTGTCCGGGGTGCCGCGGTCTGCAGCGGGATTCCCTTCGGCGCCGGAAATTACGCGCGGCATCCAATGATCACCACCGAGGCCTCCGTGCTGCCGCCCGGCACCGCTGTGCCCATCGACTGGCGAAGTGTCAGCAATGGCTACTTCGACACCATGCGCATCCCGCTGCTGCGCGGTCGCACCTTCACCGACGCGGACGTCCGTACCTCACAGTTGGTGATGGTCGTCAGCCAGACGACCGCCCAGAAATTCTTTGGCGATGCCGACCCGATCGGGCGAACCCTGCGTCCCAGCGCCAAGCCGGAAATTGCCTACACAATCGTTGGAGTTGTGGGCGACATTCGCGATCAGGCTCTGAACCAGCAGACCCCGACGCTTTACTATGGACTCCAACAGCGCGGTACTTGGCCGCTCATGGACGTTGTCGTCCGGGGCGACGCTCGCACCGACGGTTCCGCAGAGGCGCTGCTGCCTTCGATTCGCCAGAGAGTCCATGACATCGACGCCGGGCTCGCCCTGGCGAACGTGAATACGATGGACCAATGGTTGTCGAACAGCGCAGCCCAGCCGCGGCTCAACACGGTCTTGCTGTCGGTTTTCGCCAGCGTGGCGCTGCTCATTGCGGCGATCGGGATCTACGGCGTGCTCGCCTACTCCGTGAACCAGCGCACCCGCGAGATCGGTCTACGCATGGCCTTGGGTGCCACGCCCCGCAGCGTGCTTCAGCTCATTGTCGGTCAGGGGATGAAGGTGGTGCTGATCGGCGTCGGCATCGGCTTGGTGGGCGGGCTCGCCCTCGGTCGGGCAGTTTCGAGTCTGGTGTTTGGTGTGCCCATCCACGATCCGGCAACCTTCAGTCTGGTCGCCGTGGTGCTGACCGCGGTCGCGCTGGCGGCATGCATTATTCCAGCGCGACGGGCTGCGCGCGTGGATCCCATGGTGGCCTTGCGGGAAGAGTAACGGGAGTTGACTTGCGGCGTCATCCCGAAGCCCCGCGTTTTCACTAGCGCGGGCGAGGGATCTGGCGTGGGGTGTCTCCGGCTGCGGTCGCCGGTCTGCTCGCGGGATCCTTCCCTCCGCCTGAAAAACGGCTACGGTCAGGATGACGCCCGTTGGGAAGGGCACTGGCGAAATTCAAACTGCACCAATACCGAGAAGGTTGTAGGGCTGCTAGAGGCGTGAGAGCATGGCCGGCATGGATCACGACTCATACTGGCATGGATACCTGATGGCACGGCACCACACGTCCCTGATTCTTGGAATCGTTTTAATGGGTATGGCGCTGATCTTCACGCTCACCGGACGATGCTTGGTGAAGTACCGAGGGATAGTTAAACGTGCCGAGGATCCCAAGACGTTTTGGCAGAATATTGCCCTGTATTGCCTGCTTGGGCTTTTCTTTCTTGGACTCTACTTGTATACGGCCTACTGAGACCCGGCAAAAGCGAGATTTCAAACTGACCCACTACCGCCTCGGGTGACGTAACTTTGATTGTGTAAAAAGCAAGAGGGTGTAAGTTGGCTTTGGCCTCGCAAGCTAAAGCCGATCCTGAAAAAAGGAGACCTACACCCAATGGCGAAGATAATCCCGATCACGGAGCATTTCCAACATTTTCTGGCCGAGATGAAAGAGAGTTTCTGGGGCGATCTGTACGGGCAGACGAGGCAAGCCTGGCAACAGTTTTTCGAGCTGCAGTCGGAGCGGCAACGGGACCGGTTCTCCGGCTGGGGGCGGTATGAGCGGCGGCGGGGAAAACGGCGGGACTACCGCAACGGCTACTATGAGCGGGATTTCGTAACCCGCTTTGGGACGATCCGGCTGCGCATTGCGCGCACCCGAGGGAAGAGCTTTCTGCCGGTGGGGCTGCGGCGGTTTCAGCGGCGGGCAGAAGAGGTTTCGCTATTGATCCGCGAGGCCTTCTTGCGCGGCATCAGCACGCGGCAGGTGGGCCGTGTGGTGGCGACGCTGACCGGAGAGACGGTGAGCGCGCAGACGGTGTCGAAGCTGACCCGGGATCTGGATGAGGCGGTGCGGCAGTTTCATCAGGCGCGGTTGAGCGACGACTATGCCTATTTGTTCCTTGATGGGGTGAGCTTGCGGGTGCGGCGACCGGCGGGACGCAAGCAGGTGCAGATGCTGGTGGCGTATGGGATCCGCCAGGATGGCAGCCGGCACTTGCTGGCTTTTTTGCGCAGCCAGGGCGAAGGGCAGGCCGACTGGGAAGGGTTGCTCGAGGATCTCTACCGGCGCGGACTGGAAGGCCGATCGCTGGGCCTGATTCTCACCGACGGCTGTGCCGGTTTGGCGGCAGCGATTCGCACCGTCTATCCGCGGGTGCGGCATCAGCGCTGCTGGGTGCATAAGATGCGAAACATCTTAGAGAAGACGCGCAAGCGCGATTACGACGAAGTGAAGGCCGGAGCCCAAGCCATCTATCTGGCCGATGGCCGGGCGCAGGCCGGAGCCGCCTTTCGCGCCTTCCGCTCGCGCTGGTGCCGAGCCTACCCCGCCATGGTCCGGCGGTTGCAGCAGGACCTGCCCGAGTTGCTCCCGTTCTTTCGCTTTCCCACGGCACCTGTGGCGCAAACTGCGCACCACCAACGTCATCGAGCGCTGCGTCGTGGAAGTGCGGCGGAGAACCCGGCCCATGGTCTGCTTTGTCAACGTAGAAAGCGTCGACCGCATCATCTACTCCATCTTCCAGAGATTTAACCTGGAATGGAAAACCCGCACCCTCAACCTTTTTACACAGGCAGCTTGACGTCACCCCGCCACGACCCTCTGTTGCACCCCAACTTGCCCTTGTGATACCTTAAATAATTGTCCCGGACATCTGGCAGGGATCTGAGGGATAAGTTTGCGCGAAGGCGCGGCTTTCCCCGAATTTGCTGGCGTAGCTCAGTTGGTAGAGCATCTGATTTGTAAT
This sequence comes from Acidobacteriaceae bacterium, assembly GCA_003166855.1. Lineage (GTDB taxonomy): Bacteria > Acidobacteriota > Terriglobia > Terriglobales > Acidobacteriaceae > Sulfotelmatobacter. The sequence goes on from PMUM01000230.1 coordinate 18,719, forward strand.
CAGAGGGTCGGGGGTTCAAATCCCTTCGCCAGCTCCAGTAAATGTATTTTCCGGCAGGCGGCGGACTCGGTTAGCGGCGCAACAGGTTTTTCCAACGCACTCCATTCGGTACTTTTCCGGTGTGCAGTGATCGATGATCTAACGATCAGGCAGTCAGTGATCTTCGCGGTCTTCTTGCGCGAGCCTTGGTTTCCCTGTGTTGCGAAAAAGGTAAAGCTGTTCTGCGTTTGGTCTGCGGGTTTCGCGTGTGCTTTCGAGCGGCCCTAGTAGCGTAGTCTGCCGGACGGAGCGCAACAGCCGCATCGCCCGAAAGTTTTTGCACAGGTGGGTGAGTGGTTAAAGCCAACAGACTGTAAATCTGTCCCTCCTAGCGAGGTACGAAGGTTCGAATCCTTCCCTGTGCACCA
>PMUM01000114.1 GCA_003166855.1 Acidobacteriaceae bacterium
AGCGGGCTCAGCATGATCTCGATGGGAAACTCACTTCCATCCTTCCGCCGCCCCGTCAGCTCAATTCCCGTGCCGATCTCCTGCGCCAGCGCCTCCGCCGCGCTTCGCGTACCGTCGGCGATCAGCCGCTCCGCGAAACCCTCGGGAATGATGTTCTTCACCTTCTGCCCTACAAGTTCATCGCGGCGGTATCCGAACTGCTTCTCCGCCTGAACATTCAGCAGCACGATCTCCCCGTCCTGGTCCACCACCACCATCGCATCCGGAGCCGCTTCTAGCAGTCCACGGTACCTCGCCTCTGACTCCTTGCTCTCGCTGAGGTCGCGGCTGATCTCAGAAAACCCCCGCAGACTTCCATCCGCTTCGCGCAATGCTGTGAAGGTGACACTCGCTAGAAATTGCGAGCCGTCCTTCCGCACGCGTATGCCGTCCTCTTTGTGGCGGCCGCTTGCGGCAGTCATCCTGAGCACCTCCTTCGGCCTGCCCCGCTTGATATCTTCCGGAGAAAAGAAGCAGGAATAGTCCTGACCGATAATCTCATCGGCGGTGTAACCTTTGATCCGTTCGGCGCCGGCATTCCAACTGACAACCCGGCCTCCCGGGTCCAACAGAAAGATCGCGTAGTCATGGACTCCGTCCAGGAGCATCCGATATTTTTCTTCGCTATCTCCAAGCGCTCCCTCGGCTCGCCCGCGCGCGGAGTTGTCGCGCTGGGCGCTCCAACCAGCGATAGCGGCGATCAACATGCCGAGGACGGTTCCGAAAATCAGAACCATCTTGGTCTGGTTCAATCGCCGATTGGTGTCCGCATTGCGCAGCACCAACAATCGCAACTCTTCTTCCTGCAACTTCCCAACTACCGCTAGAAACTCGTCCATCGTTCCTTGGCCTGACCCGGTTCGAGTCGCATCCACGCCCGGCCCACGGGCCTGGCGCCGACGGATGACCATCTCCGTGTGCTCGATCTTCTGAGCCGTCAGGCTTTCGAGCTGGGGAATCTGTTGCCGTTGTTCAGGGTTGTCCAACGTTAGGGAGCGAATCGCTGCCTGGTCCTGCGCAACCTTGAGCAGGCCGACCCGGTAGGACTCGAGATAGGACTCCTTGCCCGTCATCGCAAATCCGCGGGAGTTCGATTCGATGCCCTCTACGGCGAAGACTAAATCCTGGATGCTTTCCAGAACCTTGTGAGTGTGGCTCACCCACCGCGCGCTCTCCCTGGACACGACGATGCCTCGATAGGAAATCGCACCCACGACGAGTAACGTCAACATCGCGGAGCCGAACGCGAGTTGCATTTTGCGATTCAAAAAGGACTTTGATGTCACTCGACCTGTTCCCTGGCTGTTCACTGAACGTTCTCCGTGTCTACAATCTAGATTGTGTGTATGAAACTTGGACGAAAACCACAGCCCGGCTCGTAACTCGCCGGAACATCGGCGCTCATGAGCCAGCAGTCAGGCCTTTGCTTTCAATGATGTGGCAGCGAATTCTTAACTCATTGGGCGCAAACCTAGTTCAAATGTAGGCAAGGGAATGGCCATGATGAGATATGTCACTTTTTGATCGGTTGGAAGGTTCGACCTCGGCAGGACGTTTAAGTAAGCTGGGAGATTTGAGTAGCAAGCCTCAACCCGCTAGGCAGGTCGTGGCTGCAGTTCAGGCGGCCGCGAAAGGGTCCGTCGGGACGGAGATTGCCATCTCCCTCGCATGCCGGGGACTACGCCGTCCAAGTTTCGCTCTTCGCTTTAATTGCGGCGATGTTCGTGGAGAACGCTGATCCTGCCGACCCGATCAAGTTCCTGCCCAAGCAGGTTGATTCGCTCTGCGCGACGGCGAAAGTCTTCCAGCTCGAAAGGTGTCAATGGGGACGGCTTGTCCACAAACCTGGATCTTGCCCCTAGCGCCAGATCGCGGACATCCCTGCAAATGGAAGACGCAAAGCCACGGCAACTCGTCTCCCGTGCTCGTAAACATATCGGAGATGGCCGGCACGGACTCCGCTCGGAGCCGAGTCGAATCCTTGTTCCTCATTGCTAGGTCTATAAGTTGAGGGAGGATATACTTCGCATAAAAGCCCTACCAAGTCACAGCCCAAACTCTAAGCGTCAACGGCGGACCGGTTGCGTTTTCCTGGAATAAAAAGCAATCCGACGCTGCCCGCAATTGCGAAGATCGCACCGTAATAAAACACAGCAGCGTGATCTGATCAACCTCAACGATGTTTTCGTCAGTCGGAAGAAACCGAATTTGCTCCGGTGGCAAGAAAACGATGCTGTCGTCTCCAGCAACCCATAAGGTGCCCCCGCGATCGACGAACACTGCTTGCGCCCGTGATGAGGAGTAGCCCCAGTCTTCGCCGACTCGCTGCCAATGCTGTCCAGTTAGTCGAAAGAGACCGCGAGAGGTGGCGGCCCAGACCGTGCCATCAAGCCCAAGCGCCAGCTTGCGCACGGTCGATTGTTCCATTCCCGAGGCGTCAACATAGGTCGTGACTTTTTCATTTGTTAGCAGAGCTGCACCAGCGTTTCGGAAACCAACAAAGAGGCCTCCGTCCGGCATCGCCAACAGAGATTCAACGATATGACCGGGAAACCTTCCACCCGAGGACGGCTCAAAAGGTTCGAAGTTGACCCCATCGAATCTGCACAAACCATTCGCGGTTCCGACCCAGAGATAACCGTCGGTGGTTTGGGCGAGCGCCTGAATCGAACCCGGCAATCCCTCTCTTGCGGTCCAGCTTGTGTGTTGCAGTTCAGAGAGTGCGCGGTCTCCACTTGGAGCAAGCGCCGTGCCGCAGGGCGCCGCATCGATCAGGCAAACAACGACAACCATAAGGAGGAACAGTTCCGCCCCGGCATTTCGAACGATCATTATGTGCTTGATAAAGCTCACTTCTAGAACCTTCCCGATAAAGACGAAGATATCTTCTGAGGATGAGCATACGCCTTCCTACCTGAAGACAAGGAGGGCGACCACGTTCGCAATGCTGATCAGAATTGATCAGCCGATCTTGCTGCCCGCATCTTGGCAGCTGGAGTCGCTTCTTTGGAGTGGAGTTATGAAAGCACACCTGAAGTCGATCCATCGAAGTACTCAGCTGAGACGCTAATCAGCTGGAGCATCGTGTCAAGAGCACTCAACGAGTTTTCATTGAAAGAGCCCTGAACGAGATGTGATCCCTTCTGCTCAGTATTTCGAAAGGGGTTGAACGAGTCTAAAGAAGGATCATTAGGGAAGGGGTCCGCACTTCGGGCTCGACGCTTTATCTGTTCGTTTGGTAGTTACTTCGCGAAACACGAATTGCTCGGAGTTGCGACCAAACGACGAAGGCCATCTAGGAGATGCAAGCACATGAAGACTTTAGGAACTGCTGTCGGATTCTCGAGGCTGCTATGGAAAAAGCAGGATTTAGCTTTCTTGTTGTTGATCGCGCTGTTGTGTGCGATTGGGGCTCCCAAACTTTCGGTCGCGCAGGACACACCTCCCGCGGCGCAAGCCGCTCAAGCGCCGGCCTACGCGCCGCAGACTCCGGAGCAGTTGCAGCGACTGGTCGCTCCGATTGCGCTCTATCCGGATTCGTTGGTGGCGCAAATCCTGGCGGCGTCTACGTTTCCCGAGCAGGTTGTCGAGGCCGACAGATGGGTGCAGGCAAATCCTGATTTGAAGGGGGAGGCTCTGGGTAGTGCTGTGGACCAGCAACCCTGGGATCCGAGCGTCAAAGCGCTGGCTGCATTTCCGTCCGTCCTTGGAAACATGGACAAGAACCTGTCCTGGGCGTCATCACTAGGCGACGCCTATTTCAATCAGCAAGGGGACGTGATGGATGCGGTGCAGGAGATGCGCCGGCGAGCGCAAGCGGCGGGCGATCTCAAGACCACGGCGCAGCAAACCGTGACGACGCAAGGTTCGACAGTCGTGGTTGATCCTGTCAGCCCGGATACCGTTTACGTCCCCGCTTATGACCCGTGGCTGGTTTACGGATCTCCGATCATGGCGTGGCCGGGGTGGTACCCATATCCGGGAATCTGGTTTGGCGGCCCGTACCTCAGTTTCGGAATGGGCTTTGGAATCGGCTGGTACGGCGGCTATGGATGGGGCTGGGGCCATTGGGGATTTAATTGGCATGGCGGATACGCGATGTACGGCGGTGGCCGCTATTACTCCCACAGCAATACGTTTTACAACCGAAGCAGTTTCTACCGAGCGGGGAGCGCGCACGGCGTCAACGGTAACCGCGGAGAATTGAACAATCATCAGGGTGCCACCGCGAGAGGCTTCAACGGAAATACCAAGGCAGCCCGAGGATACGCTGAGCCCCACGGACAGAGCGGCACCCGCACGAGCGCTTACAGCGGCTACGGGAAAGGCGGTGCGGCGAAGAGCGCTTCGTCACGCGGAAGCACAAGCATGGGCGGTGGATCGCATGGCGGTGGCGGCGGTTCTCATGGTGGCGGAGGCGGGGGATCTCACGGCGGTGGCGGCGGGCATCACTAAATCGAGCGGGGTGTTACGTTTTTGGGGAGCTGGTAAAACTTGCAAATGGAGAGAAGATATATGCAGCGCACAGACGTCAATTCCAGCACATTCCACTGGGCAAATCTTCATCGATTAGCAGTCGCCGCCATCTTCCTGACGGCATGTTTTTCCATCCGTTCCATGGCTCAGCAACCGGGCCAGAAAACTTTCTTGTCGGCCGAAGAAGCTGGCAATGCGTTGGTCGCAGCGACGAAGAACAATGACGAAAAAGCAATGGTCGAGATTTTGGGACGAGACGGAAAGCAAATCGTCTCTTCGGGAGACGAAGCCGAGGACGCGCAGAGCCGTGCTACCTTCGTAGAGCGGTATCAGCAAATGCACCGTCTGGTGACTGAACCGGATCGAACCACAACCTTATATATCGGAGCAGAAAACTGGCCCACCCCCATTCCGCTCGTAAACAAAAACAATTCGTGGTATTTCGACACCAATGCGGGCAAGAGAGAGATTTTGTTCCGGCGAATTGGCCAGAATGAAGCGGCGGCGATCAGTGTTTGCGAGGAATTGGTTGCGGCGCAAAAGGAATACCACGGCACACACGACAACGAGTATGCCCAGAAGTTGTTGAGCGATGAAGGGCAGCACAACGGCCTTTATTGGAAAGCTGCGGATGGCGAAGCTCAGAGCCCTATCGGTCCACTCGTAGCATCGGCCGTTACCGATGACTACGCCGAAAGCCAAGCCGGCTCCTCGACTCCTTACCGCGGCTACTACTTTCGCATCCTGGCGCGTCAAAAGAAAACTACTTCAAGCGGCGCGAAAAGTTACGCCGTAAATAGCAAGATGACCGGGGGCTTCGCGTTCGTGGCCTTTCCTGCAGAATACAGATCGTCCGGCGTGATGACATTCATCGTCGATGAGGATGGAGTTGTTTACGAAAAGGATCTCGGCAAGAAGACCGACGTTCTTGCCAGAACAATGAAGGGATACAACCTCAATTCCAATTGGCAAGAGGCTGACGACCAGCGTCAAGAGACTGCCGATACCCAGAAAACTGAATAACGGGCGTCCTCGGGCGATGAACTCGCCACAGCGGATTTGTGCTCAGTTCATTTTCCGGGGCGGTCTTCATCCTCAGTCGGCGCGGAAGCATGTCATGCGTCACCACTCCTACGGGGCCTTTCAAATCCCCCCTTGAGCGGTCTTGCTCAGATTTAAGGTTTCTGACCTGTCCTTCTGTGTTGTTCGTATTGCACAGGGCCTCATCGCCCGGGGTTTAACTCCCGGTACCTAACGATGAAATCATTATTTTTGATCGAGCGGATCGCAATTTGTTCGCAGATCTGATATGGTTCAGCCCCTTCTCGCGCATTTATCATCCTTGATCATAGGAAGTTGCATTCTGCGCATTCACCTCCTGAGAGGGGCGTCATGACACGCGTGGTAGCCGCCAAAGAACGCAGCAACTTCGATCCCAAGACCTACCTTTCAACCATTGACCGCGGCAGAAAAATCTTCGCTTTTCCCAAGAAGCAGACGATCTTCGCTCAGGGCGACTCGTCCGATGCTGTTTTTTATGTACAGAAAGGGAAGGTGAGGCTTACGGTTGTGTCGAAGACCGGGAAGGAAGCCACAATCGGCATCCTGAACGAGGGCGATTTTTTCGGCGAAGGTTGCCTTGCTGGGTAGCCTCTCCGCCTGTGCTCGGGAACCGCGATCACCGATTGCTCTGTCATGCGAATCGATAAGAAGTCCATGATGGAAGTGCTTCACCGGGAACAAACGTTTTCCGACATGTTCGTGGCATATCTGTTAACCCGGAACATCCGTTACGAGGAGGATTTGGTTGACCAGCTTTTCAATTCCAGTGAAAAAAAGACTGGCCCGAATGTTGCTACTGTTGGCTCATTTCGGCAAGGACGGAAAGGCCGAAGTTGTTATTCCCAAAATCAGTCAGGAGACCCTCGCAGAGATGATCGGCACAACTCGCTCGCGAGTGAGCTTCTTCATGAACCGGTTCAGGAAATTGGGGTTCATTGATTATCACGCTGGCGATGCCTTACAGGTTCACAGTTCCCTTCTCAACGTCGTTCTCCACGACTAAAGACTCCACCCTGCGAAGTGTGCCGTTAATCTCATTTGCTCCCTCTCGGCTTCGCCATTTCCTTGATGAGTTCGGCAAGGAGGGTTCTTGGCCGAAAGTTTCTTGGTTTCGCTGACCCTGAGCCCACAATGTCACGAGCCGACCACAGGACAATGTGGGCCAAAAGAAGCACGCTACTTTCTGGTGTGTTATAGTGGCCGCGGGGTGGTTACCACCTTCTCCTCTTTCAGGTCTTCTGACCTAAGCCAGTCCATCTGAAGTTCCCCCATCTTAGGTGTGTCAGCGAGAGAGCGGTGTGCTCAATGCCTTTTCAAGCGATCTTGCGCGAAGTCGATCACCTCCACAAAATCAGTACGCGTCTCGAAGCATTGGCGGAGAAACATCCCCCATTGGCCGAACCACTCCTAACCGTCGCCGGAACGTTCGTAATACGGCCACTTTCTTGGAGGTGCTGGTGGCGACGAAAGGCCCGAAGCCGATCTGACTTCAACAGAGACTCTGCCCAGAGCAGGATTCTTTTGGAGACACGGAACTGCCATTGTGCACAGGCACATTTGCGCGTTGTCGGCGGCTCGAACTGGTAGTCGATTTGGAACCCACGCTTGCAAACGCCGACCGCATGTGGCTTACCGTCAAAACACTAGGGCGTGTCGGGCCTGACTCCGGACTCAATTCGTAAACTGTGTAAGTTTCTGATTTCCTACCCGCCGTGGAGCTCTTTTCCCTGGCTCACCGAGTCGCCGTCTCCTCTTTTCAATTCGCAAAACACAATCGTGGAGAGGAGTGTCATCCCGCCCAAAACAAAGAACGCGTAGTGGATGCCACGAATGAATTGCTCGGTATTGGAACCATAGCGACTGGGAAGAAAGAAGACCGTTACCAGAGAAGCCGAAGCGACGCCAAAACTGATGGCCATTTGCTGCATAGTGCTGGCTATAGAGCTTGCGCCACTCGCCTGCTCTTCCGTGACGTCGGCATAAACAAGCGTGTTCATACTTGTGTATTGCAGGGAGGTGAAGAACCCGTAAAAGAAGACTTCTGCCACGATCAACCACACTGGGGTAGCCTTCCCGATGGTCGCAAAAAGCAGGATCATCAGGCCGATCACCAGAGTGTTGGAAATCAGCACGGCACGGTATCCGACACGACCCAAAATTCTCGGCATTGCTACTTTCAGGCTCATAGCAGCGATGGCCTGCGGCATCATAAGCAGGCCGGATTGAACCGGGGTGAACCCGAGGCCAACCTGATACAAAAGCGGAAAAAGAAATGGAATGCCGCCAATGCCAAGGCGAGTCACGAAACTACCAGCCACAGCCGCACGAAATGTGCGAATGCGAAACAGGGTGAGACGTAGCATGGGATATGGGCTGCGTGTCGCGTGAAACCCGTAGCCCGCTAAGAGGAGGATCGAAATGGCTAGGAGCCCTAGAATTTCGCGCGCGTTCAGCGTATGTTCGCCAAACACCTCCAGCACGTACGAAAGCAGCGCGACGCCGGATCCGAAGAGAATCAGGCCGGTTACATCCAGGGGATTGGTGTGCTCGCGGTAGTCCGGCAGGTGCCAGTAGACCAAGAACAAACCAACGAGGCCAATCGGAATATTGACGAAGAAAATTAGCCTCCAGTGAAGATATCCGACGATCAGGCCGCCGGCGATCGGTCCCAGCATAGGACCAATTAAACTCGGGATAGCGACGAAGCTCATGGCGCGAACCAGTTCGGACTTGGCGAACGTCCGCACCAGGGTCAGCCGGCCGACGGGTACCATCATCGATCCACCGCAGCCTTGCAAGATGCGGCACGCGACCAGCAGGTGGATGTCGCTGGATATGCCGCAGAGAAACGATCCTAGAGTGAAGATGCCAATGGCAGAGGCAAATACTCGGCGTGTTCCGAACCGATCGGCCATCCAGCCGCTGATCGG
>PMUM01000055.1 GCA_003166855.1 Acidobacteriaceae bacterium
CTTTCGCGCCGCGCCGGTCGTCACGAAACCGACTCCTGAGGCTGCGCGCTACGACTTCAACTGGCTCTCCGCGACTGGGACGGCCTGTTTCCTGGCTGCGATCGTCTCCGGGTTGCTGCTGGGCCAGAACCCGCTGCAATTGATGAAGATCTTCTGGAGAACGCTGGTGCGCATGCGGCTCGCGATGATTGCGATCTCCTTCATGCTGGGGCTGGGCTACGTGACGCGCTATTCAGGACTGGACGCGGTGCTGGGGCTGGCGTTTACGCGAACGGGATGGTTGTATCCGTTTTTCGGCACGTTTCTGGGGTGGCTGGGTGTGGCGCTTACCGGTAGTGACACGTCCGCCAATGCGCTCTTTGGCAGCCTGCAGAGGATTACTGCTCAGCAGCTTGGCATCGACCCGATTCTGATGTGCGCGGCCAACAGTGCGGGAGGAGTGATGGGGAAGATGGTGGACGCGCAGTCCATCACGATCGCGACGTCTGCTACCGAACAGGTGGGAAACGAAGGAATCATTTTCCGGTTTGTGGCGTGGCACTCGGTGGCGCTGTGTTCCATCGTCGGAATCATCGTACTGCTCTATGCGTACGTGTTCCGCTCTGCGGTACCGCATGGGCTGACTTTCGTGAAATAGGCCAATAAAAAATGGCCCCATCACTGGGGCCACATTTCAAGAGGCTACGGATTTGGTGGGCAATGTCAGGAAAGGCGATGCAAAACTCCGTTCCGCCAGCCGGAACGGTTCGGGTAGTGACGCGGAGAATCGAAGAGAGTGTAGGTCATGTTGCTAGAAGTTTGCGGCCTCTTTATTACCTCTGACAGATGCACTTGCCGCGCCAAAGCTGGAAAACCATGTGATTGTCGTCACGTTATGACATAACCGAATGACCAACAAGGACTTAGAGGGGAGAGAAGCAAGCGCGGGAGAGCGTCGCAGGGAAAATCCGGAGAATCGAAAGTGCAGAAGAATGCATATTCGATGCACGCGGATACCAAGCCCTCAAACACCAAGCCCATGGCGGGTTTTGGCCAACCATGGGCTCGAGTGAAAGGGAATTTCACGGCGTCTACGATTTATCAAGTGGATCTCGAGTCTGCTCGTGGTCGATCCGATTTCCTCTCGCACGAAGAGTGAACGTTCGGTGACTGCTTTTGCCCGAGAGAAAAGGGTCAGGCCCTCGGCCAAGGGGCGGATCTGGCGGCAGCGAATCTCGCCTTCTTGCTCCGCGGATACACCAGCCCATGTAGCCGCACATGCAGAATGCCCAGCCCCCGAAGAGCCAAGGCATCGCTTCGCGTCCAAAAACCACTCCCAGGAACACAGCAATCGGCAACAATGCCATCACGGCAAGGTATGGCAGCCACTTTCGTCTTAGCCCCAGCATAGAAAGAAAAAAGAGCACCGGGACGGTTGGTCGCGGCGCTCATTCCATCTTGATCTGTACCCGGCCTCTAGCTGTTGCCGGCGACGGTGCGCAGCTTGCCCGGCAGGAAGTGGTACGGGGGCCATGGACCGCTGATCGCGACTTCGCAGTTCTTCAACTGCTTGGCGGCGGTCGAGTAGCGGTTCTGGTACTTTTCCACGCTCTTGGAATCGATCAGGTGGGCGATGTCGATCAACATGCCCTCGGGTGCGACCTTCTTACAGCTGACTTCTTCCTCGAGCGGGTTGAACAGCTTGTGGACCTGGACTGACAGGGCGCGCGCCTTGGTCTGCCGCTCGCGCTCGCGGGACGCCTTCACCTTCAGCTTCGACAGGTAGTCGCCGCCGACGGTGTCGGGCAGCTGGATGTCGATCATGGCTTCGCGCAGGGAGCCATCACGGACGACCAGCTTGATGTGCATTTCGGACTTTCCGCGCAGTTTGGCGACGCTCAGGCCAAAAGCGCGCCGGTTGACCCGGACGGCCTGGCGNNGAGTTGCGGAAGCAGTTGCTGACTACGCGAGCGTGATCAATTGCCGATTTGTGGTCTAGTTCACCTACCGAATGGTCATATTCGCTGACAATTACCGCGAATTCACCACTCGGATAGCTCAGAACAGCAGCGCCGTTCACTCCTTGAACGCCCTCTAACAGGAAAGGGCGGCGAGTGCGGGTTCCATTGGGAAGGGTTTGATGCTCGGTAAGACAGTACGCGTACCACGCCATGTTGAACTCTCCGAACCGGGATGGAGGCGGACCGAGCCACCTCTCACGTCGAGTTTTTCGCCAAAGCTTGTACAGCGATTTGGAAGTAAGGAAACGGGCGGCGCTGGGCTACAACCGGGAATGTTTTACAGTCACACTCCCTAAATGCATATTACTTTGGGCACCTAGTAAAAAGCAACTAAATCTTAGCGAGTGGCATCGGAATGCCCTTATTTGGCGGCCACGGAGCGGTTGGTACGCTCCTGCAAGGCGAGAAGAACCACGCGCAGCATCTCATCCCAGGGCGCGGGCTTGCCGGTCCAGATTTCGAACTGGCGGGCGGCCTGATGAGCAAACATTTCGATGCCTGGAATGACCTGCGCGCCTCGTTCCTTGCCCAGCTTGAGGAAGCGGGTCTCGGCGGGATCGTAAATCATATCAAAGACATAGCGGGCGTTGATCTCGTTCTCCTGCAGAGGAGTTTCGCGAGTATTGCCCATCCCAACCGGAGTGGCATTGATGATCACATCGAAGGCCAGTTTTTTCAGATCGGGGCGCTTGATGATGCGAGCCCTAGCTTGGTGCGCCAGTTTCTTGGCGGGGGCGGCGGTGCGGTTCAGAATGTAGACTTCGGAGCCTCTCTCTTTGAGCCCAAAGACGGCCGCGCGCGCCGCCCCACCGGCTCCGATTACGAGAATGCGTGCGCCTTCTAGCGTATTCAGACGGCGCTCCAGGGGGCGAACGATCCCGGAAGCGTCGGTGTTGAAGCCGTAGAGCTTGCCATCCTGGGCCCGGACGACCGTGTTGCAGGCGCCGATCTTGGTGGTGTGGGAATCCGTGTTGTCCAAGTGCGGCAGGATCGCTTCCTTGTACGGCATGGTCACGCTGATGCCGTGGATGGGGATCTCGCGCACGCAGGTCAGTAAATCCTTCAGCGTCTTGGCGTGAAGGGCCAGGTAGACGGCATTCACGTTCTCGCGGCGGAAGGCCGCGTTCATGATCGCGGGAGACAGTGAGTGCGCAATGGGATCGCCGACGACTCCGTAGACTCGGGTCGCGACATCCACGCGCTCGATACGATAGACATTGCGCAATTCCTGCGCGGTGACCTGTCCGGGGGCGGTCTCTTCGCCTGCGATGGCGGAGGCAAAAGTGAAGACGCTCCCAGCACGCACGCCGAGAACGCGGCTGATGATGCCTTGCTCGCCCATGCACATGCCCACCAGGGAGTGCCGGTCGCCCTCGCGCGCCAGAAACTTGATCATGGTGACGTTGTCGGCGAGCGTAGTGGCCGTGCTGACAATCTTGTAGAAGTCCGCCGGGTAGGCGAGCATTTTTTCAAGAGTTTCGTCCAACTTCTTGGTCGCCCGAAAGTCGTGGAACGACAGGATCAACGCCCCGCGGGTGCGGAGCTTTTGGAGTTGTTCGGGCTTGCACTTGCTGGCGGTCTGCAGTTCAACATCGACCAACCGGCAACCTGCGGCCGCCGCCTTGCCCAGGACGTCCAGTTGCGAAGCGATGGAACCGCGAAACTTTCCCCCGCTGGCGAGCCGGCGGCAGGTCGCAATTACGACCGTTCCGGGGTGGGTCTCCATGAAGCGCTTGATTCTGGGCATGGCCAGGCCGGGCTTGGAAAGGTAGTCCAACCTGAACTCCAGAAAGGGGTTATCCAGAACCAGGAGTTCGGCCTTCTCGGCCATCTCATTGGGGTCGGAGCCGATGACTGCCACGCAGACTCGTGGCAATCGCAAGGGCAGGAGACGGGGCGCGTAAGGGGGAGCGGAATTCATCGTTCCAAATTCAGAATCGGTGTCCAGGTGCCCAATTCGGAGCGCACACTGAATGACGGCGAATTATTACAGGGCCTTAATTAGATATGCAACAACCGATTCATCGTCTTAGCGAAAATCTTCTACCCCAGGGTGCCCAACACCCTCGTAACCTTGACCCACCCTTACCTGCTTGTTACCTTCCGGCTGAAGCCTTTCTTTTCTGGCATTTAACTAGGGCGGGCGACTAAGGAGTCCTTCCCCGGAGGTAACATGAAGAAAACAGGACTGTTCGTGTTGTTGCTCGCTACGGCGGCTTGGGCGCAAACTGGCGCTGCCGATGCTCCCGCCGATCCACAAGGGACATCGCCGACCAGCAATAGCTTTCCGACCATGCGGGTTCAAACGCCCACCTACGCCGATTTGTATTGCGCCGGATTTATCAGCAAACAGATCCTGCCAGATGCCAATTTCATCGCGGGTGGACTGCAAACGCCGACCACGACGAAGTTCACGCGTGGCGACCTGATTTATCTCCGGGGCACCGGCTACACGGCTGGGGCGGAGTACGAGATCGTGCGCGCTCTCAAAGACCTCAACGAGTATGAGATGTACCCGGGGGAGAAGAAACTGCTGAAAGAAACCGGCCAGCCCTACGAAGAAGTGGGACGCGTGAAGATCGTGGACACGCGCAGCAAGACGGCGATTGGTGAGATCGAATACTCCTGCGACGGGATCAATCCCGGCGATACGGCGATTCCGTTCGCCGAAAAGCAGCCGGTGACTTTCCACACCCAGATCCGCTTCGATCGCTTCCTGCCGGCGAGCAACAAAACCTCAGGCCGGATTGTGATGGGGAAGGACTTCGATTCTGAACTGGGGACGGGACAAAAACTCTATATCAACATCGGTTCGAACCAGGGCGTGAAGATCGGCGACTATTACCGGGCGACGCGCTCGTATGAAACGGATCTGAAAGACCCGGTGGATTCTTTGTCGTTCAAGGCCGCGATTGCCGAGGATACACAGAAAAAGACGCCCTCAATCGATCCCACCTTTCTCACTAAGACGAACGGTCCCGAGATTCATGTCCGCGACTTGCCGAGGCGGGCGGTGGGCGAGATCGTAATTATCGGCGTAACCAATACCACGGCGACGGGCATGGTCGTGTTCGCGTTGGAAGATGTGCATGCCGGAGATGCGGTGGAAGCAGATCAGGTGCAGTAGAGTTTACGGAAGCGGTTGACACAGACACAGTCACAGGCCGGGGACGGAAAACCGTCCCCGGTTTGTTTTGCCATCAAAAACGGGTCTTGTGTTACACATTCTGCTGTGTAACAATTTACACATGGCCACGAACCTAGCGATTGATGACAAGCTGATAGAAGAAGCTCGGAAGACGGGCGGTCACCGGACCAAGAAGGAAGCCGTGACGACGGCTCTGCAAGAGTATATCCAGCGTCACAAGCAACGGCGAATCCTGGCTGCGTTTGGAACCTTTGATTTCGATCCGACCTACGATTACAAAGCTGAGCGGCGCCGCAAGCGCGTATGAGGATTCTGATCGATACGCCGGTCTGGTCCTTGGCATTGCGGCGAAAGGCCGTTGATCTGGCTCCGAGCGAACGCCGGGTGACGCAACTCCTACATGAGATCATCGATGAAGGAAGGGCACAATTACTTGGATCAGTCCGCCAGGAATTGCTTTCTGGGCTCCGGGAGCACGCTCAATTCCGCCGACTGCGCGACTACTTGCGGGACTTTCCCGATATCGTTTTGGCCACTGAGGACTATGAAGAAGCGGCCCGTGCGAGTAACGAATGTCGCAAGGCTGGAATAGCCAGCACGCAAGTGGACCTGCTGATTTGCGCTGTTAGCCTTCATCACGGTTGGCCGATATTCAGCACCGATCAAGATTTTTCTAACTACGCTGCGGTACTTCCCCTCCAATTATTTTCCGTCGTGTAGGCGGCCAACAAACTTGGTTACGTGTGCTTCTCTCCGAAAACCTCTGCGGTGAAGGCCTCGATAGTCGCACCGTTTTGCCACGCATCCAGAGGCAGGCCGGCTTTGTGGCAGGTCTGTTCGAGGAACGTGGTGCGGTCCCAGTGGTGTTCCGTGGGCACTTGCGGCAGGAGCAGGCCGCGATGTCCGGCCATGGCGATCAGTAGGCCGTGACGGCCGATTTCGATGGCTTCGGCAGAGATGAGCTGCGGCGGCGACAGAATGCTGAGTTCGATTTCGAGATCGCGCGCTTCCGGCAGCGTCACAGGATGAAAGCGCATGTCCTCGAAGGCGGCGGCGCGCGCGGTGTCGGCGACGGCGCGGTACACCGGACTTACGGGCAGTACGTACCCCACACACCCTCGTAGTTCGCCGCGCAGGTACAGCGAAGTGAAGGCGCCACGGGGCTCCGAGAGATGAGGTGTCGGCGGGTTCAGCGGGATCTCGCGGCGTTCGAGCGCAGAGAGGATTGAGTCGTGCGCTAGACGAAGTAGCAGACTGCGTTCGCCTTTTGAGAACTCACCCTGCGAGGACTCGCCAGACTCCACAGCGGCGGAACTAGGTTGAGGCAGCGACATCGCGGTCCGCCTGCGGCGGCGGCACGGGCTTTGGACGACGGCTGAGAATGAAGGCACGGCGGCGGCGCTTCACTCCGCGCTGGTCGATCTTCGACCAGAAGGCGACAAAGTAGTCGACGGCCGACACCAGCGAAACACACACCATGAACCCGATCGCGACTTGCGCGATCCGGTAGATTGGGAAGAAGTAATGGCCGTAAATCGGCCATTCGGTCCAGCGGTGGTCGAGGATCACAGCAACGACCGAGACTATCTGCACGACCATCTTGAACTTGCCGAGTTCGCTGGCTTCAATGGTGAAACCTTCTGAGGCCGCGATGGAACGCAGGCCGCTCACCAGGAACTCGCGTCCAATCACGATCACGGCAATCCAAGCTGGAACCAAGATGGGATTGAATTGCACGAGCGTAACGAATGCGGCTGCGATCAGAAGCTTGTCGGCCAGCGGGTCGAGCAGAATTCCCATGGTGGTGACCTGCCCGCGCTTGCGGGCGAGGTAACCGTCGATCCCGTCGGTCATGGAAGCGGCGATGAACAGCGCCGAGGCCAACAATTCTTTTTCGCCGGTCACGCTGCTGAAGCGGCCGCTGGAAAGAATCCACATCAGCAGAGGAATGCTGAAGATGCGGATCAGCGTGATGGAGTTGGGCAGGTTCACACTACTGGGGTGGCTCCGGAGGCCAGCCGGAATCCAAGTTGATTATGCGCCACGGGGAGAGGGAACGCAATGGAAGGAATGCCCATGTAGCGGCGGACGCATTCGTCCGCCTGCGGCGCGAAGCGAGCCCCCGGACGATTGCGTCCGGGGCTACACGTTCGTTATTTCGGAGTAGGTGCCGTTGCGCCCGCTTTGGGTTGTTTGGCGATGATCAAATCCTTGACCTTGTCGTAAGTGGCCTGCGGGATGATCTTTTTCTGCACCAGTTCGTTCTTGGCGCGGTAGGGACGACCGTCGATGATCTTCTGCGAATAGGCGTCGCCGATCCCAGGCAGGGCTTTCAGCTGATCTTTCGTTGCCGTATTGAGGTCGAGCTTGTCGGCCGCGGTGGGCTTTGCCATTTGCCCGTTCGGGGCCATGGCCTCAGGTTTTGAGCCCGGCTCGCCATTCGCGTTTTGCTGGGCAACGCCGAAGCTGCTGACCAGCGAAAGCGCGAAGACCAGAACTGCGATTTGAGCCATCAGTTTTCTTTCAACGAATCTCATCGGTTCTCCTTCCGGGTGCCCCATTTCTCGCGCGTTTTTTGCGCGAGAAGTGGGGTCGTTGACTTTACGCGTAGATACCGCGCTGGCGGATGGTGTAGGCCACGCGGTCGATCGCCAGCATGTACGCCGCGATGCGGTTGTTGACGCGGTGAGTCTCGGCATAGCGGACGACATCTTGGAACGAAGACTTCATGATTTCGTCCAGTTGCTCGTTGACCACCGACTCTTTCCAAAAGTATCCCTGGCGATCCTGCACCCACTCGAAATAGGAAGTGGTGACACCGCCGGCGTTAGCCAGAATGTCGGGGATGACGAAGACGCCCTTGTCGGTGAGGATATCGTCGGCAGCGGACGTCGTCGGTCCGTTCGCTCCTTCGGCGAGGATGCGGCACTTCACGCGGTCCGCATTGCGGCTGGTGATGACGTTCTCGGTGGCTGCGGGAATCAGCAGATCGCAATCGGTGACGATGAGTTCTTCACTGGGAGTGGCTTCGGCACCGCGAAAACCGAGCGTGGTGCCATTGCGGTACTTGTATTCGGCAAGCTGGTGAATGTCGATGCCGTTCGGGTTGTAGAGACCTCCATCTTTCTCAGCGACTCCGACGATTTTGTATCCATGCTCCATCATCAGGCGCGCGGCGTTGGACCCGACGTTGCCAAATCCCTGAATGACGACCCTGCAATCATCGATCGTCATGTTGAGGTAGCGCAGGCTTTCGTCGCAGACAACCATGACGCCGCGTCCGGTGGCCTCGATGCGGCCCCGGGAGCCGCCGATATTCAAGGGCTTTCCTGTAACTACGCTGGTGACAGTACGGCCCATGTGCATGGAGTAGGTGTCCNNGATCGCAGATGACGCCGCCCTTGGCACCGCCGAAGGGGATGTTGACTACGGCGCACTTCCAGGTCATCCAACTGGCCAGAGCGCGCACTTCGTCCAGAGTGACCTCGGGGGAATAACGGATTCCGCCCTTGCCTGGGCCCCGCGCAATGTTGTGCTGCACGCGGAAACCGGTGAACATCTCAATGCGGCCATCATCCATGGCCACTGGAAAGTGCACTATGATTTCGCGCGCCGGAGTCCTGAGCAGCTTCCACAGACCTTCATCGAGATTCAACTTCCGCGCCGCGAAATCGAACCGCGCGCTCTGGGCTTCCCAGGGATTAATCTCCTGGTCCAAGGTCACGGTTTGTGTTGCGATTGCCATATACTTCTCCGATTCAGTTGCAAGACCTGGCGACGGATCGATCATGGGATCCATTCGCACTCGCCCGGGCAGTCGCGACTGTTTGCTTCCGATGATCACACCAGATGCGCTCGACCTGCGTTCAGTGCAGGCCCACAGAGCCAATTAGCCCAAACCTTTGTGAGTCTAGGCCCCTGGCAAAGCTGCGTCAAGCCTTGCGGGAGCCGGTCTGCACCCTTTCGGAACCTGACTTTGAACCCCTGTTTTGCAATCCGAAGCAGTGTTCGAGGCGGCTCATTGCTGCGATATCTCGTCCAACTCTCAGGCCCGTTCAGTAGATGCGACCGGTTCGTCTCCCCCCTTTCAAATGGAGGCGGAGCATTCAATATATCTTTGGGTCATGATGGTCAGGAGATTGGAACGAGCCAGCGCGTTCGCGATTGAATCTTGACAGGTCAAGCACGTTACTAGTTATTGACCGAAGGGTGGAGGAGTGACGAAACGCGGACGCGGCGGTTGTGGGCTAAGCTACACTCGGCATAGGTTTTGCAGATTGTCCCTTAACCTTCCATTTCTCGCCTTGTTGCACGGAAAGGCCGACCAAAGATTAGCCCGCGGAGCCTGGAGAAGCGATGGCAAATGCCACTAGGGTCCTCGTCATAGACGACGACAACACCGTCTGCGAGCTGGTTTCCGCGCTGGCCAGGACGATGGGGCTGAACTGCGGCACGACCAAAGACCCGGCCACTTTCCTGGACCGTGTTACGCCCGAGACATCCTTAATTTTGCTGGACCTGATGATGCCGGGGATGGATGGCATCGAGGTCCTGAGGCTGTTGGGCGAGCGGCGCTGTAAGGCGCGCATCCTGTTGATGAGCGGGGTGGACAAGAGGGTTCTGGAAACGGCCGAAAAACTGGCGCACAGCCTCGGGTTGGCGGTGGTGGGGCACCTTCAAAAGCCATTTTCGCTCCCGGAGTTGAAAGGGGTTCTGGAGTCCGTCGCCGCGATGGAAGCGCCGGAGTTGGTCAAAGTGATTCCTGCTTTCGCAGTCTCCGACGAAGAGATCCGCAATGCGGTGAAGAACGGCGAATTTCTGAACTACTATCAGCCGCAGATCGACCTGAAGACCGGGGACGTGATGGGCGTGGAGGCTTTGGCTCGCTGGCGCCATCCGGAGAGAGGCATGACCCTGCCGGAGAGCTTCCTGGCGCGGCTTGAAGCTCTCGATCTGATGGACGAATTGTGCTGGAGCACCGCGGAGCTTGCACTAGCGGAGGCGAAGCAGTTTGCGCGCCGGAACGGCGACCTGTTGCGGGTTTCGATCAATGTGTCGATGGGCTCATTACACGATCTGGAGTTTCCCGACGCGCTTGTGAGTCTTGCGCGAAAATACGACTTTCCTGTGGAGATGATTGCAGTCGAGATTACGGAGTCCGGATTGATGAAAAAAATATCACATGTGCTGGACGTTTTGACGCGGCTCAGGATGAAGAACTTTCAGCTTTCGATTGACGACTTCGGCAGTGGCTACGCGATGTTGCGTCAACTGCAGAATGTTCCGGCCACGGAGTTGAAGATCGACAAAAGCATCGTAGAGAAGATGCACCTGAACGACAGCGATCGCGTGATGGTGGAAAAGATCATCGAAATGGGCCATGAGCTAAAGATGAGTGTGGTTGCAGAAGGGGTCATGACGCATGAGCAGTTTCAGATGCTGCGAGCGAAAGGTTGCGATGGAGCGCAGGGCTATTTGTTCAGTTATCCTCTTCCCTCCGAATCGATGAAGAAATGGCTGGGGACCTACGAACTGCGATAAGGGCGCTGCGGCGAGCATCGTCAGGCCTCAGCTAGTTTGGCCTTCTGGAGCAGATTGCGCACAGCGAAGGATTCTCTTGTCAAAACGTTGACGATTCATCGACACTTATGCGGTTGCCGTATGGCGAGTTTCACCGTATGGCGAGTTTCGTGGAGAGAGATAAGGATGGGTCAGCTTCAAAGATTGGTCTTGGCTGCCGGACTTGGACTGGCTGTTGCTTCTCTCCAGGCGCAAGTACCATTCGACGTTTCGCCGCCTGAGATCGTTTCGCCGGAACAGCCTGCCGCGGCAATTCCAGCCGCAACAACCCGTACAACTAGCGCTGGAACAGGGCATGCGCTCGATCCGGCTGACCTCGAGGCGTTCTTCGACGGCATCTTTCCGCTGCAATTGGAACGAAGCGATATCGCCGGAGCCACAGTGCTGGTGATGAAAGACGGAAATCTTCTTCTCGAAAAGGGCTACGGCTACGCAGACCTGAAATCGAAGAGGCCGGTCGATCCAAATTCCACGATCTTCCGGCTTGCATCCATTTCGAAATTGTTCACCTGGGTGTCAGTGATGCAGCTGAAAGAGGCGGGCAGGCTCGATCTGGATGCCGATGTGAACCGCTATCTGGATTTCCAGATTCGGCCGGCGTTTAACAAGCCGATTACGCTGCGCAATCTAATGACACACACGGGCGGGTTTGAAGAGACGGTCGCCGACATCATTCTCACCGATCCGAAGAAGGCCGTTTCGCTGCGCGATTACCTGATCGCCAATCAACCGATGCGCATCTTTCCGCCGGGTGTGGTTCCGGCGTACTCGAATTACGGCGTAGGGTTGGCGAGCTACATTGTGCAGCGCGCAAGTGGAGAACCCTTCGAGCAGTATGTGCAGGAACACATCTTCGCGCCGCTGGGCATGACGCATTCATCGTTTTACCAGCCGGTCGAGAAGCCTCTTGCCAATCTGCCTTCGGAGGGATATCGCACCAATACAACCAAGCCGACAGTGGGATTCGAATTTTTTAATCCCGTCGGCGCAGGCGGGATCTCTTCGACCGCAGCCGACATGGGCCGGTTTGGGCAGGCGCTGCTGAATGGCGGCAACCTGGATGGCAAGTCGATCCTGAAACCGGAAACATTGGCCGAGATGTGGACGCCCCAGTTCCGCGCGAGCGATCAGCTTCCGGCACAGTGCATGGGCTTCTATCAGGATTGGCGCAACGACCTGCGGTGGATTGGGCACGAAGGGGGTTTGATCGCGTTTCACAGCCTGTTTTTTGTCGAGCCGCAGCAGAAGATCGTGCTGTTTGTTTCTTACAACTCGGCAGGGGGCGGAGCACAGCCACGTCCGGAGATTATTCGCTTCTTTTCGGACCGCTATTTTCCGGGGCCGCCGAAAGTTGAATTTCTGAAGACGCCGGCGAGCGAATTGAACGAGATTGCCGGGCAGTACGAGCCTTCGCGGCGCGCTGAGACTACGAAGCTGAAGCTATCGGGCCTCTTCGATCAACGCAACGCCACTGTGGATAAGGATGGCGTTCTCACTATCCATGATGTGAAAGACCTGCGCGGGCACCCGATCAAATGGAAGCCGATCGGGAAGGATTTGTGGCAGGCAGAAGACGATCAGCAGAGAATCTTCGCGATCCGCGATGGCAGCAAAAAGATTGTGCGGCTGGCGATTGATTTTCCTGGAATGCAGCTTCAGCGCGTTCCCTGGTACGAGAACAGCAGATTCGTGCTGCCTGCGCTCTGGTCGAGCCTTGGCGGGCTCGCGCTTGTGGTTGTGGCAACGGTGCTGCGCATTGGCCGTCGCATATTCCTGCACCGGCGTGCGCGTCTCGATCCGCAACCGGGAACCCGATGGATCCCTTGGGGGCCGCGCATGGCGGCGTTCGCCTGGGTGATTATCTGCGCCACGATTCTTAGTTGGCAGATCGCCACGAGAGACGCGATCACGATTCCGACGCCGGAATGGTATCCCTGGTTCGCGGTCATGAACTGGGCCACAGCGATTGCGCTGGCTTTGAGCGTGTTTGCCATGGCCTCGGCTGTGACGATCTGGTGGCGCGAAGGCATGCGCTGGATTACCAAGGTGAAGTTCACGCTGGTCGGCTTGGCATGTTTGTTTCTTAGCTGGTTCGCACTGCATTGGCACGTGATCGGGCCGGCCCACCGGATTTAGGGAGAACCCTTCGCTCGTTCGATGACGAATCGGGCCAAGTACACTGGACTCTGTGAAGGCCACTGCGCAACAGATTCAGCCCAGCCGCAAAGAATTTCTGGCGCTCGCAAAAGCGCACACACTCGTTCCCGTGTATCGCACGCTAACGGCGGATTTGGAGACGCCGGTATCGGCGTTCCTGCGGGCGGCATGGCAGGAGCGCGAATGCTTCTTGCTCGAGTCGGTGGAGGGCGGCGAGCAGGTGGGCCGCTACACTTTCATCGGATTGAATCCCTACAAGCGCATTGTCGCGCGGGGACGCAGCATTGCGATCACCGAAGGCAAACGGACTGTGCGCCTTGAAGGAGACATTTTTGCCGTGCTACGCGAAGCTCTCGGCGGACACAAGCCGGCGCGGCTGGCCGGAATGCCACCGTTTACCTCGGGCGCGGTGGGGTTTTTCGCCTACGACGCAGTGCGGCAAATTGAGCGATTGCCCGACCTGGCGAAGGACGAATTGGGCGTGCCGGACGCATGTTTGCTCTTCTTTGATCAAGTGCTGGCCTTCGACCATGTGCGCAAACAGATTTGGTTGATGGTCACAGCGGATGTGACTTTGCTCGCTCCCGAGAAGGCCTATGCGAATGCAGTGCAGCGGCTGGGGAAACTTGAAAGGCGGCTTGCCGGGCCGCTGCCTAAATTGCGCTCTGCCAAAGACGACAGAAAGCTGAAGGTGAAATATCGCACACGCAAGAAGGATTTTCTGGCCGCGGTGGAGCGGACCAAAGAGTACATCGCGGCGGGCGATGTGTTTCAGACAGTGCTGTCGCAACGATTCGATATGGAGCCGGCGTTGGACACCTTTCAGGTATATCGAGCGCTGCGCACGGTGAATCCCAGCCCGTATATGTATTTCTTGCGCTGCACGCCGGATGGTGCGCTGGGAGGCTCGGTGAAGGAGGCGAAGAAATCATCGAAGAAGAAGTTTGCCGAAGAGGCGCTTGAGTTAGCAGGCTCGTCGCCGGAGCTTCTTGTGCGTGTTCACGATGGGCAAGTGGAGTATCGACCGATTGCCGGGACGCGGCGGCGAGGAGCGAATGAAGCAGAGGATCTCGCCCTTGAAAAAGAGATGATGAGCGATGAGAAAGAGCGTGCCGAGCACGTGATGCTGGTGGACCTGGGACGCAATGATGTGGGACGGGTTAGCGAATTCGGCAGCGTGAAGGTGGACCGGCTGATGTTCGTGGAGCGCTACAGCCACGTCATGCATATAGTGAGCACGATTGAAGGGCGGCTCAAGGCGGAGTTGACTGCAGTGGATGCGCTGCGCGCCTGCTTCCCTGCCGGCACGCTGAGCGGCGCACCGAAAGTGCGCGCGATGGAGATTATCGAGGAACTCGAACCAGCGCGGCGCGGCACATATGGCGGGGCAGTGCTGTACGCGGATTTCTCAGGGAATCTCGATTCGTGTATTGCGATTCGGTCGCTGTTGGCCAAGGACGGCAAGGGCTACGTGCAGGCGGGTGCGGGCATCGTTGCCGACTCGGTTCCGGAGTTGGAGCACCAAGAGTCGCTGAACAAGGCGCAGGCGGTGATCCGGGCGATCAAGCAGGCGCAGGAGCTATAAACCTGCGGAGTCGAACGGCGCTGCAGACTTTCCGGATTCCAGTACGCTGCGCAACCGGCGGGTCAAGAACCGTCACTCAGCGCCGAAGATGCGGCGGAAAAAATGGCCGATGCGCTCGAAGAGACCGTTCTTCTTGTGATGCGCTGCCTTGGGTGGTGTCGCCCCATCTGTGGCGGAAGTCTGGGGTGAGGGAGTGCCCGATGAAGACGCGAGATCGCCCGAGCTGTAGACCAAGGGCTGGGTTGATGGAGCTCCCTTGCTGCCGCGCGGCGAGCCGGACGGGTTGGCAGTGATGGGCGCCAGGCCCTCGCTTTGGGCCAGAGGAAAGTCGTTGCCTTGCACTTGAGCAGGAGCAGGCGGGCAGCCACAGGGCTCTTTTTCCTGATCGACAACTTCGTGCACATTTCCATGTTGCAGCATGACGCGCTGGCCGGGCTGCACACGGTAGACGCTTCCATCGAAGACGCTGGTGACGAGTACGTATGGAGCGGCTCCCCCGGGATTGTCGACGCAGGTGTCACCGCCCTGGCCAAGCCGAACCTTGACGTTTGAGGTTCCGGGGCCGCCGATGAGAATGCGGAAGTCTGGCGTGAGGACAATGTCTGCGTTGCGCCCTGTTGTGAAACTGGCTTCGACGGCGCCGTGGTCCATGGCCATCATGATGCCGGGAGCTTCGCCCGGAGGAACGCTTGCGTCGGCGGCCAGCTTGACGGTGGTAGAGGCGCAGACATGCAGAGTTCCGCGCTGTGGCAAGGTAACGTCGGTGGTGGTTGCCCCAGCGGTCACCGTGCCATTGGCGGCGATGATGGCCTTACCGCCCATTACCTGCAGGGCCCCCGTGACGACCGCAGCGCTGCCGGGTATGCGGCTGTCGAGAGCGACGATTGCGATGGGATTGGCCGTGATTGAAACAGCTTGAACAGAAATTACTGGGGTGTTCGCCGGAGATTGTGCGTGGAGGTGTGACGCGAGCGGTGATGTTCCGAGAGCGACGAGCGCGAAGATGCAAATCGCATGCGTGGCCAGGGACGTTGGTACTAGGGACGACGCTTGCTTCACGCTACATTTCCAGGAAGTTCTTGATCATCTGGTGGCCGCCTTCGGTCAGCACACTCTCGGGATGAAATTGCACGCCCTCGATTGGGAATTTGCGATGGCGCAGCCCCATGATGACAGTGCCACCGGCGACGCCGGCTCCATTCGATTCCGGCGTCCGCGCAGTGATGGTGAGTTCGGCGGGCAGCGAGTCCTCAGAAACGATGAGCGAATGATAGCGCGTGCAGGTGAGCGGGGTCGGCAGGCCGGAGAAGATGCCATGGCCGTCATGCTGGACAGTGCTGGTCTTGCCGTGCATTAGCTGGTGCGCGCGCACCACCTCCCCACCAAAGGCTTCGCCAATAGCCTGGTGGCCAAGGCAGACGCCAAGGATCGGGGCTTTCCCGGCCATGCGACGGATGAGCGGAACCAGGATGCCGGCTTCGCCAGGCGTGCAGGGGCCAGGGGAAAGCAGGATGCGCTCAGGCTTGAGTGCCTCGACTTCATCGACGGAAAGTTCGTCGTTGCGGCGAACGACAACTTCCGCACCCAGCTCGCCCAAGTATTGAACCAGGTTGTAGGTAAAGGAGTCGTAGTTGTCGAGCACGAATACCATGGTGAGTTCAGTGTAGCGCGGGCGTGCAGGGCCGCACGCATAAGAACAGAGTGCACATCATCGAGAATCTGTCTGTCGATACGCTACGCTCCCGCACGGTAGGAGGGTTGCGCGTAAGCAAGTGCGTCTGCAAAACTGGCGATGGAAGGCGACGATGGTGCTCCATTTTCTAATTCGAGGACGGGTACAGGGCGTGGGCTTTCGGTGGTTTGTGCATCGAGAGGCCAGTGAACTGGACCTTCGCGGCTGGGTGCGCAACACCGAGGATGGAGATGTGGAAGTGGTGGCTTCGGGCACGGCGGAAGACATCGCCGAGTTGCGCGCCAGCCTGAAGAAGGGTCCTCGCGGGAGCCGTGTGGATCGCGTAGTGGAGCACCACCTCGAAGAGAATGAGGCACGCGAATTGCAGTCGTTCCGAATTGAGGGGGCGTGGTGAGGAAAGCAGGGACTGAGGGACTAAGGGCGTTGGGATTAACAAAAAAGCCTTTAATAATCGCTAGTCCCTGAGCCCATTGATCCACGGACAAGTCAATGAGCATTCGGTTGTGGTGACCTCCTCAGTCCCTTAATTCCTATCTGCTCCCGCCTTCTATAATCGATAGGGAAGACGAACCGCATACCGACCTGTTCCCTTCCCGCAATTTCTTTTTCAAGCCACAGCTTGAAACACTTTTGAGGAGAGAGCAGACGTATGCCCGAGAAGATTAAGCCAATAAACATAGAAGCTTTGAAGTTATTGGTACGCACGGTACCCGATTTTCCCAAACCGGGGATTCTGTTTTACGACATCACCACGCTTCTGAAGGACAAGACCGGCTTTGCGCAACTGATCGATGCGCTGGCGGCGCACTACATTGAAGAAAGGATCGACCTGGTGCTGGGCATCGAGGCGCGGGGATTTATTTTCGGCCCGGCGCTCGCGTATCGGTTGAATGCGGGATTTGTGCCAGTGCGCAAGCCGCGGAAGCTGCCCGCTCCAGTGGCGCGGGTGACATATGACCTCGAATACGGTTCGGACGCGCTTGAGATCCACATGGACGCGATCAAGCCCGGGCAGCGCGTGGTGCTGGTGGACGATCTGCTGGCTACGGGCGGAACAATGGAAGCGACCGTAAAGCTGGTGAAGCAGCTGGGCGGCGAAATTGCGGGACTGGGATTCGCCGTGGAACTGGATTTCTTAAAGGGGCGCGACCGCTTTGCGGAGTACGACGTCTTCAGCTTGCTGCACTACGACGAATAGACTGGTGCAAACGCGGGTCCTTTGACTCCCCTCGCTTCGCTACGGTCGCTCAGGATGACAGCATTTATGAGGTGAACTTCGAGGCAGGACAATAGTTCGCCGTTCACTCAACGATGCTCTTCAGAACGCCTTCGGCCTCCGCTTCGTGCGCTGCCGATTCAGCGGGCGCGCCTTCGCTGACTTCGAGGAGCATCTGCGCGTCGGCGAAGCGATAACCCACGTAGACGTCCGTGAGCAGATAAATCGGGTTGGATGCGTCATCCTCAATTTTCTTGCGTAATTGTCGGATGAAAGTGCGCAGATACTCGACCTCTTCACGACAATCTGCGCCCCAGACTGCAGTGAGCAATCGGGCATACGTAATTACTCGGCCGGCACGGCTCATCAAGCAATACAGAATGTCGTACTCCTTGCGCGTCAGGTGAACGGGTTGGCCGCGTTTGGTGACGCTGCGCCGCGCCGGGGTAAGGCGGATTTCGCCGATTTCGATTGGGGCATCTTCGACGCGAGTTGGCGCGTGGACGCGGCGGTGGGCGGTGCGAATGCGTGCGATGAGTTCACGTGTGCTGAAAGGCTTGGTGATGTAGTCGTCGGCACCCAGCTCGAGCGCTTCGACTTTTTCTTCCTCCGCTTCCAGGACCGTGACCATGAGCACAGGCAAGCGCGGTGCGAAGGCACGGATGCGCCGGAGGGTCTCAATGCCGCCGATGCCCGGCATATTGATGTCGAGCAATACCACGTCGACGGGAGAGGAGTGGAGCAGTTGCAATGCTTCTTCTCCGCGAGAAGCTTCGTGAACCTGGAAGCCGAGTTCAGCGAGGGGGGGGCGCAGGGCGCGGCGGATGGCCGCTTCATCGTCAACGATGAGAACACGAATGGCAGGTTGGTTCATC
>PMUM01000216.1 GCA_003166855.1 Acidobacteriaceae bacterium
TCCATTCGTGCGGTCAACCACACCAACGTGCCGAGCAGTTCAACCAACGTGCCAGCCACATAATGCGGGCGGTAGAATCGGCGTTGTGGGACCCGGTTCCGTAATTCGTAACGGCGTGTCAGAAGCATGGCAAACTATGGAGCATGTCCAAAGGCCGCAAGCGCGAGCCGCTGGCCGACGACGATCTCAGACTTCTCGTTGCCGGTATCGCAATTCTGCTGGTTCTGATGATGGTGGTCATCTACAAGTTCGATCTGTGAAGGCCGGATCGGATTCCCGAAGTGTTCAAAAGGGAGCGTGCGCCTCCGCCCGCTCCCTACCCCCTCGGCTATATTCCCGGAGGCCCAGCAAGGCGATGCACATCGGGGGAAGGCAGCCTTGGTGGGCCAGACAGCCGCAAGAGACGCTGAACACTGTACGCCGACCTTCCCGGTTCCGCAATTCGTAACAGGACTGTCTTCACTGACGCGCCGTGCAACGTACGGTTGCGTACGTTGTGGGCCTGGTCGCTGGGCGAGCGTAAGATGGTCAGTCCCTATTCCGGGCGGACGAATTGAAGATTGAAGACAGCGCAAACACGGGAGCCGCGCGCCGCTGCTGCGTCATCCAGCGGTACGAAGGCCAAGTCCCTATGATGGCTTCATGCACGAAACGCCTCAGCAAGTTCTTCACTCCCACCACACTTGCGCACGACGCCATCGGAGCGGTGCGGTACCTGTGGCACAAGTACCATCTACATCGGTGCTCCGAATGAACCCTCCCATGAGTTAGGGGATGGCGCGAACTAATCCTACGCATCAGCACCACCAACAACTGACCAGGACGCGAGGCGCAATATTTATGATAGCGCGAATCGCCGACTTTGTGGGAGTTTGATTCGAGGAAATCGCGGGCGGTCGAGAGGGTCGAGAATGCCGAGTCTGAGAGAACGACGCTAACCCATGACCGCCCCTGGGTGAACCGAGATGAGCATAGACCAAGAAATTGTTCGGGGCCAATACAGCGGACACGGTATCTTCATGTCGCCCTCCTCACCTTCGCCCACCTTGACAATGTTCAGTTCGGAATTCGTAACACCGGCGAAAAGGTAAACACCATGGTCTATATGATCTGGCAGTCTTCAAAGGAGGGGGAGAAGGGATGTCAGCAACATGGCTTCAAAGGGAGAACGTCATCGGCCAGCCTGTATGGTGGCGCACGATCTCGTCAACAAACTATCAGCCATCGTCGGCCATTGCCATCTTCTCCGCGAAATGACCGAACCAGGCACAGAGTTAGCGAAGCGACTTACCATGATCGGAGACCTGGCAAAATCCGCCGCGAAGGACCTCACTGAGCATCAGCGCGAACTCAGGGAGGCAATGCGAAAACCTGACAAGCATAGGAGGCTCGCGGGCTAAGGAGTCCAATTACGGTGCGCAAGTACCGGTAGGGGCCCGTGTTGGCCATGACTAAGCGTCCGAAGATCCTCCTCGTCGAAGACGACCCGCACGTTCGGGAAGTGACACAGGTGTTGCTCGGAAAGTATTTTGAGGTCGTCTCAGCAGCGAGCTTCACAGAGGCTACAAGTCGCATCGATGCCCAACACTTCGATGTTCTCCTGACCGACCTGCACCTATCTGGCGAGGAAGATGGTCTGTCGCTCGTAAATGTCATGCGCCAAGCTCAACCCAAGGCAATGACTGTCTTGGTTAGCGGCTCTGCGGTGGACGCCGAACTCGACGGTGACCTGCAAGCGGATGCGGTGATGGAGAAACCCTACGAGGTAGAGGAACTCGCTGATCGCATCCGTCAATACTTGCAGTCGCGCTGAACGGATAATGCGGAATGTTGCGCACCTGTGCCGCTTCACCGAGTTCCCCGCCTGAGTTCCTTTACGCTGCGCTCTTCACCTTCGCCCACCGTGCTCGCTGAGCCGCCGCAATCCGCCTCCGTCCTGCCGCTGAGATCGCGTGCTTCGGCTTCGCTGTCCTCGCCTTCGCCCATCGCGCTTTCTGTGCCAGGCTAATTCTGCGCCTACCGGCTGCGGACATCGTGCGTGTTCCGTTTGAGCTGCTGCCGCCCAGCGCCGCCAGAGCCTGGTCTATTCGCTGGAGCTGCTTCTGCGTGTGTTCACGTTCCTTCTTCAACTGCCCTACTACTGCTGACATGTTCTTCATTGGGACCCCTGGAGAATGATAGCAGGGACTGGAGACGCGCGACAGCTTGAAGCTGGCTCTGGGCGCGGATCTTCACGCACTGAACGGATAGATGTGACCACGCGTACAGCCCCTTAATTGTTTTCCACGATTCTTCTCGCAGCGGTCTTATAGCTATTGCCAAGCTTATCTGTGAACTCGATTGCTACTACCGCCCGCTTATGTTGAACGATGTCTAACCCTGCGCCGGGAGGCAAATTAAAAGTGATCCAGCCGTTGATAGCTGCCGCCAGTTTTCCTATCGGTTGCATGGTTTGAATCTGAATTGATTCTGATTGTTTAAACTCAGCCCAGACCTCTTGATTTGACTTACGAACAACAACATCCGCAATCGGTGGTGCATTAGCCGGGACTTCCCAGTGGTGGTTGTCCGAAGATCTATACAGGAGATTCCAAGAGGGAACGGTACTTGGCTGGCCGCGATTGAACATGAGCACACGAAAAAACAGTGAACATATCCCATTGGGGGATTGAACGAACTGAACTTGTGTTATGTTTCCGAACAGGTAGGGACGAGTTTTGAGGTCGACACCAGGTAGGTCTTTTCCTTCTATGTAGTCGTACCACGGCTTCAGGTCAACGACATCATGTTCCACGGTTATATTTCTAGACATCACCGGATTTTCGCCGTTCCCGACTTTAATAGATCCGCCTTCGATGTAACTATAGGAAATAGAGGAATCCAAGGCGTGCATCTCAATCCCGACAGGTGGTTCTGACGGCGACTGACTTGCAGCCCCGATTATAAAGTCTGGGTTTTCGAGGGGCGGTGTCGGCTGTGTTGGCTGAACCTTGGACTGGTTTCGTCTTGGCGGCACAGGCTTGCCTGCTAAAACCTCAGCCAATGTTGGTTCTTCTTGTGACCCGTCATTCTTGGATTCTTGCGGCGGCTGAAAAAATTTCGGTCGAGTTGTCTCTCTGGATTTGGCCATCGCGGTTTCTTGCGTCTTGGCTTCTGACTGCGGGGCAGCAGGGAGAACGGCAGGGCTATTCGATGGTAATGAAGGCGTATGCGCTACCCGCAGTGGATTCGCGTCTGGGCGAGCGCGCCAGGCAATATAGCCGACTGCGATGACCACCACAACTATCGAGACGATTAGCGCGGCCTTCTTGGAGAACGTAGAAGATCTCTGCTTGTTGCTGATCGTCTAGAGTGGTTCTCGAAAGTCCTGCCTTCGAGAGAGACTAGGAAGGGGGGCTTCGGTTGTGCGCTGCAATTTGCTCTGCACGTGCCCAAGCTCAGGCATCACGACGGCTGGCTGATTAGTGAGCCGACGATAAAGAGCGTCATAGCGGTCTTCGTTGGAAAGATCGTAGAAAGTCGCGCTGCGGAGAATAATTGGAACATGGGCTGAATCGGCAGCCCCGAGAATAATAGGAATGAACTTGACGTTCTTACCCTGCGCTTCATACAGCTCTTGAGTGATAACGAAACCTTCCCAAGAAGCCCCAAGACCCTTCCCTGGCTGTTCCTTACCGCGAAATCGGCGCTCATAAACTGCGGTGCAAACCACAAGGACGAAACCGGCCTCGTCCACTTGGTTGCTGCACCAATTCGGCCAACCCTCGGGCGGAGATTCTTCATACAGATCGATGCGACAATCTATCCCTTCCCGGCGCAATCGGTCGGAGAGACGGAGCACACGATCAAGGTGCTGAGGGGTGTCGTGACTATAGCTGATGAACACTCTGACCATCGTTCGGGTCCCTGCACCGAATCTTACATCAATCAGGTCGTCGCCTCTTTAGCGATCATTCCGCCCGCACACACCTTCTCCATCATCAGCTCGGCCCGTTTCCTACTCCCCCGCTCGCCATACCCGCGCCGCGCCCCGCGCCCCACAATCACAAGTCCATCACTCGACATTCCGGGCCGGGGTGTAGCAAAATCCCCTCAGTGCGTAATACCCCCATGCCCGTTTGACCCTTCTCTTCTGACGCCTGTAAGATCGCAGCCGAAGGTCCTGACCCGCAACCCACAATCCAACCCAAAATTGGTCCGATTTGCACGTCGTTGGAAGGTCTTGCGCAGCCGTCCGCAGCCTGCAAGTTGTTGATCGTGCAGGATAGCCACAGACTGAAAAGGCTGCGCTCTACCGTTTCCCCGCGGGGCATGTTCCAGTTTGGGCGCGAGAGGTCGGCGACCCGTTATGCGAGTGCCGTCTTCAGAAACTTGAGCGTTCGCTCCCACGCCGTCTTGGCGCATGCCGGGTCGTACACCTCGGGGCGGGCTTCGTTCATGAAGGCGTGGTGCGCCTCGTAGCGATAGATCTCGAACTGTGATTTCGACTGCTTGAGCGCGGTCTC
>PMUM01000079.1 GCA_003166855.1 Acidobacteriaceae bacterium
GACTTGCGCTTGCAGGCTGGACATAGTTCCTGCCAATTCCCCACTGGCCCCGACATCGAGTAGTTGAATCCGACTTGCGGTAGCACGCGTTCGAGGTCGTCAACATGCATGCGAGACGCGTAGCGCTCACCGCAACGGGCACAGATTGCACCTTCGCCCTCTTCGCCTGAGCGTTGGTACAGTTTCACGCCCAACTGGGCGGGGCGCTGAAAAATGTGGAAAAACTTCCCAAACGGAAGATAGAGCAAAGCCGTAATCACCGTGATCGCGTGCAAAATGGCGATGAAATCGTAGAAGCTTCCTGCCAGCCACTCTTGGGACACCGTCAGGGCCAGCCCGGTGATCGAAATGGCGAACAGCAAAATTATCGGCCAGAGGTCCATGGCGAAAGTCTGCACCGCGCGTGCGCCTTCATCCCGCATGCGGCGCCACAGGGAAAGCGCAATTCCTCCCAGAACCAGAAAGGCTGCAATATCGAGTCCGTGAAATAGAAGGAGCGCAGTAAATGTGTGCAACCGGAAACTGCCTGCGGCAAACCCGAACAGGTGGGGAACGTACGTCAACTGGTCGTTCGGGGCACTGGTGAAACTGATCCATCCGAATACCAGCGGGAACGTGATCAGCATTGCCAACACGCACCCCCAAAAGATCATCTGATGCATGGCCCAGCGCAGTCTGGAACGCTTCGCGATGAATGTCTGGGCAAGCAGGTGGGTGCCTGCCATCGGGACTAGATTGCCGAAGCTTCGAATTATTCCTCTTTCCTTGAACAGTTGCCATCCGCGCTGCCAGTACACATAGGTGGGAGGCTTTCGAATCCAAACGGAGTAGTGGTAAATCACGCCCCAGGTCGCGAAAATGATCGCAAACGTGTAGATCACCAGCGCAGGATCGAAGTTTTGCAGATTGCGTGAGCCAAGAACAATGGCGGCGATGAGAACTAAGGTCCACATCGTGGCCCAAGCTCCCGCGCGAACTTTGTCTGCCGTTCGCGTTAGAGCGGGAGGAAGCTTGGCTGCAAGGGCCTCCTCCCGAGGCAAGAAGACTCGGCCGTTCATCCACCAGAGAATGCAGGCCACTGCGGACAACAGAACGAAACCTGGCCAAGCGACTCCGAGGCGATCACGGAACATGCCCAAAAGTAAAGGCGGGAAAAATCCACCCATCCCGCCCATGGCACCTACCAGTCCGGTGACGGTCGCTCTCTGGGTGGGAAAATACCGAGGCACAAGCTGAAACACCGCGCCGTTGCCTATACCAAGCAAGGCCGCGCATCCAAGCGCACCAACGGTGAACGGCAGCATCGATTGCACACCCAGCAACAATCCGAAAGCGGCCACAGCCGGAAGAATCCATGAGAGAACTCGCGACCCGCCAATCCGGTCAGAAAGCCATCCGCCGAGCGGCCGACAGAGCGTGGCAAGCACGACGAATCCGGCTGTCCGGAAACCGGCGTCCGCGGGTCGCAAACCAAATTGATCGCGCAGCAGCGTCGGCAGATAAATCGAGAAAGCAACGAAACCACCAAAAGTCAGAAAATAGAAAGCCGCCAGCGCCCACGCCAACGGTTCACGTGCCAGTACGCCAAGCATCTCCGAGAGTCCCTTGGGCTTGGCCGTCTGCGGAGCATTTCGGGCAAAGATGACGAACCCACCTGCCCAAACGAGCAGGATGACCGACATTCCCCAATAGACTGCGCGATATCCGTAGGCCGCAGCCACCACGGGTCCCAGAAATACCGCCGCCGACTGGCCGATATTCCCGAGACCGTACACACCGAGCGCACTGCCCTGGCTCTCCATGGAAAACCAGCGGGAGACGTAACCCACACCAACAGCAAATGAAGACCCCGCCATTCCGAGAAGGAAGGCAACGATGAGCAAACTCCTGTAACTGGTTGCGGCTGGGACCAAAGCGACTGGGACGGCGACGAAAAACATCAGAACGGTGAAGACAGCGCGGCCTCCAAAGCGATCCGCCAGCATTCCGATCGGAATGCGCGCTAGTGCCCCCAGCAGAACCGGGACTGCTACCAGAAAAGCGGTTTGCGTCGCCGAGAGGTGAAACAGCTGGCGAAAACGTGGAGCGAAGGCGCTAATAAGGCCCCACGCCGCGAAGCAGACGGTGAACGAGACAGTGCCTAGAAGCAGATGTTGCTTTTGTGATTCTTGAGAATGCCCCACAGCACACTCCTGGACAACCTTCCAAAAATTCTACTCCCAGCGCTGCGCGTCGGTTGTCAGTGTCGTTGAAACCAGCCGCCTGAATCCGAGATTCCTTATGTGACTTCACGTCTGCGTGGATGGAGGACGCCGCGCGAAGGTAACAATCAGATTAGCCGCAAATAATGTTACGGCTGTCATCTCGGTGATAGCGGAGACTGAAAGCCACGACCAGGCGGAAAGCGTCAAGCCTTGATACGCGAGAATCTCTGAACTAACGCGTAGCAGACAACCAACAGCCAGCAGCAGCGCAGCTACAAACATCAGTTTGGTGCTGAACAGAACGCGCATTCCGGAGAAGGCTGGTAGCACCCGCTGCCCGATTGCAAAGACCATCATCGCCAGAAAACCGACGGTCAGAGCGTGTCGCGATGCGCCCCAGATTCCCCGTGGATTCTGAACTGAGGCTGCCCAAATTCCAAGGCTGGCCGCAACCAGAGCCCAGACGTAAGCCAACCGAACGAAAACCGGAAAGCTCGTGTGCACTCCTTTTACCTTTGCAGGGTGCGCTGGCGTCTCAAGCAATCGCAACGAATATACCGCAGTAATCAACCCGATGATCAGCAACACACTCGCGGCCATCATCGAACCCGCGAAGGCAACCAAAACGCCGGCGGAGTTCAGAGCGACCGCCAGCAATAGAATCCGCCCGCGCACCGGTCGCAGTCCGAGAAACACGGGAAGCCACTTGGCACTGAATCCCCATACAAATGGAACCAAGAACCCCCAAGTTTGAAGGACCAGAAAACGTTGATCGAAGTCCGCGGGTATTTCCGCCGATGTCCCTCGTACTGCGAGAAGCAGCGTAACCGCGAAATTGACCAGAAGCGTGAGGAGCAAGCCCACGGAACCTGCAATGACGACGAACACCCATTCTTCCAGTTTCGTTTTGCCCGATTCCTGGGGACGATGGCCGGAAACAGTGCGAAAGAAAATCGCAAAGGCAGCCAGTTCGAGAGCGGCGGAAAGCGGCAGAAGGGCCCTCCACTCCCACTGGTAGACACCAGTCAGCCATCGCAGCGTGACGCCGAGGGTCCACAGCGCCCACGATGACCACACTGCAGAAAGAGCAAAAGAGTTTAGGCGGCGCAGTTTGGGAATGGAATAGAAGCCAATCCCCAAGATGAATGACCCGATCCAACCGAAGATCTGAGCATGGCCGTGTGCCTGAATCCAGGCCGGTGACACCGAGTCCGCAGCGCGATGACTACTGATCGCCAACAGATTCCAAACCCCTAGAAATGTTCCTGGCAGCAGCATGAATAGCAAGCCCGTGCTGATATAGAGCATTAGCAGGCGCGACAGAGTCGCCTCTCGCGCCGCTGTGATGTCGAAGATCTGCAGCGGCGTTAGCGGCCGGCCCGCTTCTCTCTCAATACGCGTTGGTAGAGCGGCCATCGCTTTACACTCCCGTTAGTGCGCCTTTTCCATCGCAATTGCTCGCGGAAACAGAATGTTGTTTTCCAAGTGGATGTGCTGATGAAGATCGGCTTCAAAATCTGCCAGCGCTTTGTACAGCGTCTGGTAGCTGATACACGCATCGCCAGGAGGGGTATAACTACAACTGGCTTCGCGCATGGCACGCAATGCGTTGCCGGCCGAATCGTGCTCATGCTCCATCATGGACACGGGGTTTTGCACGCTACCAAACGGTGACGGCAGGGCCGGTTCCTTCTGGATGACGGCCTCTTCCATCCTCACTATGAACGGGAACAGAACGCGCTCTTCTTTCATCATGTGTGTTGTCAGCTCCTGCACCAAGCCCTGAAAGCTCTCGCGGACACGCTGCAATTCGACATGGTTCTTGCCGTGGACGGAACAAACCTTATCCAGGAGAGGAACGAGGCGAGCCATTTCCGCCCGGGTGTATTTGTGATGGGTGTTCGTAATGTGAGAGACCAGGTCGGCGAGCGGTTCTGTTTGCCAATCGCGGACCGTTAGCGCGGCCCGAGCGGAGTGGTCCGCCATCTCTAGCGAATCAATGACTTCATCTATCGAGAGATTGGCACTTCGACAAGCTTCGTCGAGCGATTTATTGCCACCGCAGCAATAGTCGATACCTAGTTTTTCAAAGACTCTCGTGGCAGCGGGGTTTTCCAGCGCCAATTCACGAACGGTTTTCTCAGCGGTCATGCTCATTGGATTCTCCTCACGACCCGGCTCCATCCCTATCGGCCGTGCTTGATGTTCTGAGACTAGTGGAGCGACGGGGCCGTGCCGATGACTTTTGTCACGGGGGAGAAGCCGTAAGCGCCGACTTACGACAGAATTCTTAGATCCTCCTGTATGGCCACTCGGCCTTATCTCGGTGTGCATTATGCCGACCATGCGTCGGTCCTTTCTCACAAACGGCAGTTAATTGTGCTCGCGGTGCGCGTGATTGAGATGGCTGACGAGGCGCAATCGTTCGTTCTCTCGCACGACCGCCCTGCTTCGTCCTTTCATTAGGTCCTGAAGGGTGATCGTTCCGTTGATTCGTTGGGTCGTGCGATCCACCACCGGGAGACTGGCGATACCTACCGTGGCCATCAACTCGGCAGCGCTGCGGCAAGTACAATCCGCGTAGATGAAGAACTCAGGCGCCACAGTCTTTTCAACGGAGTTAACGTCTGGAGGGATTGGCGTCATCAGGTCTCTGACGATAACGATTTCAAGCGGGTCGACGCCGTACTCTCGCGTGAGGTGGTATCCACGACGGCTCAACTTCTCGGTGAGGATCGAGCGCGGCATGAGAAGCGCTGTCAGGAGATAAGAGGCGATGCAGCCCAGCGTAAGCGGGACCAATGCGGGCAGGCAGTGCGTGACCTCCAGACTGAACAGGATTGCGGTCAGCGGAACGCCGAGTGAGCCTGCCAGCATCGCTCCCATTCCGATCAGGGCCCAGAAGGCCTGCATTTCCGGAGGAGAGTGACCGAGGCGACCGGCCAACGCGCCAACGGCCCCACCAATCATCAGTAGTGGCGCCAAAACCCCACCGGAGGTTCCCGACCCGAGGGAGAACGCCCACATCAGAGACTTCGCAACGAGAATACCCAGGATGAGGGCCATCGGCGCGTTTCCATGGAGCAGTTCCGCGATATTGTCGTATCCCACGCCCAAACCTCGCGGAAAGAAAAGACCTCCAACGCCCACGCCAATACCCCCGAGTGCGGGCCACCACATCCAGTGCACAGGTAACGACTCAAAGAAGTCCTCGAATGCATACATCATGCGGCTCATGCCCGCCGCTATAAGACCGACAACCGCACCCAGCAGCAAAGAACCGATGGCAAATGAAATCCGATCCACATCGCCAATTCCGGGCATCCGAAAGAGCGGGCCGGGGGCGAGGAGATATCCACGCAGAATGGCCGCCGTCGCACTCGCAATCGCCACTGGAACCAGGCTTCGCGGCCTCAATTCGAAGAGCAGGAGTTCGACCGCGAGCAGGATGGCAGCGACTGGGGTCGCGAAGGTAGCCGACATCCCCGCGGCGGCTCCGGCAACCAGAAGAGTAGTGCGTTCCACGTCCGTGAGATGAATCCACTGCGCGATCAAAGAGCCCAAGGCTCCCCCGGTCATGATGATCGGACCCTCAGCGCCGAACGGACCGCCTGAACCAATGGCAATCGCCGCCGAGATCGGCTTCAGGATGGCAATTTTTGGATCAATCCGCGCACGGTGTAACAGAATCGCCTCAATCGCCTCGGGAATACCGTGTCCCCTGATTTTGTCGGAGCCAAAGCGAGCCATGAGTCCAACAATAAGTCCGCCCATCACCGGAATCATGACCATCCAGTGCCCCAGCGAACTGCCTGCCGGAGAGACGAACGCCAGACTGAACCGGTGATAGTAAAAGAGATTGGTCGACAGTGCGATCAATCGAAGAAGTAACACCGCCAGGAAGGTCGCGCCGATCCCAATAATCAGGGCGACGCCGGAAAGCAACCAGACTCTGCTATCCACGGTGAAGTCGCGGAGTGCGGAAGATTCAGAATCCACTGTCCCTCCCAGCCCCTCGTGTCCCCGATTTTCTGGGTACCGCTCTCAGCGCGGTTAGCGTTCGAATAAGCTTCGGAGCGAGGTCGTTAAGCTCACATTGATGGTCGATGGAGAGAGCTTCGAGCTTCTTCCGTCCTGCTGGTGAGAGTTCCAGAAGGACACACCGACGGTCGGACCCAGCCTGCTTACGCACGATCAGACCCGCAGCCTCGCATCGATTGCAGAGCTCAACAACTGTGTTATGGCAGAGACCGAGACGCTCAGCCGCATAGCCAATCGTCGCAGCCACTTTGTCGGGGGCTCCAGCGATTTGGAGAAGGAGTTGATGTTGCTGCGCCTGAAGACCACGCTTCTGCGCGGCTGTCTCACTGAAGTGGAGAAACAGGCGGATGTGGTGGCGAAATTCAGC
The DNA here is from genome assembly GCA_003166855.1 of Acidobacteriaceae bacterium. Classification (GTDB taxonomy): domain Bacteria; phylum Acidobacteriota; class Terriglobia; order Terriglobales; family Acidobacteriaceae; genus Sulfotelmatobacter. The sequence continues at coordinate 6,613 of PMUM01000079.1, forward strand.
GAGTACTTGAAGTCTGTCTCCTGGGGCAGGCACTCTTTCTTGGCTCATCACCCGTCAAGTATATCGCAATACGACATATTGTAGGGCGAACTCGATGCTGACACGTCGGCTGTTGTCTGGGGATACAGCGCCGGGAAAGCCCACCTACACATCCCTTGGTGGAATGAGTGCCGACCAAAGTTACCAGCACACGACTTGCTAAGAAACGCTAGCGCACCATGGTCAGTACCATCTTGAAACGTGTGGTCGCTTTAACCGCATGTGGCTTGCCGGCAGGCAACAAGACGATATCACCTGACTTCAACGCGATGGACTTTCCAGCAACAGTAACTTCGGATTCGCCTTCTATGACCTGCACCAAAGCGTCGAATGGTGACGTGTGTTCGCTTAATACCTGCCCTTCATCGAATGCGAAGACCGTGATGTTTCCTTTTTCCCGCTTTAGAATGACCCGGCTTACAACTGAGCCTTCTTGATAGTTGACCAACCCCAGCAACGGAAAGGCTTGAGCTTCAGCCATCTCCAAACGCCCTGTCGTTGTTGAACTCATCTTGTATTCCTATCCTCCTTTGGAGTGTGCTCTTACGAATAAATGAAAGCAACTGCAAGCAAAATCCCAAATACCACTCCATGCTTCATCTCTGACCAGCCCAAGCTCCTGACATCTAGGGATTTCGGTTTTCGACAAAACCACAGCGTTCCTCGAACGAGTGCGGGAACAAAAGCGACGATCGCCAAGGGAGGGAGCACACGCCAGAACGATGCGATGACCAAGGAAGCGAAAAATACCGGCTGCGCCAGTAAAAAGAGCTTCCCCCGCTCAAATTTCTCACCGAAATTAGACGCGCGAGCAGAATGAATTCGCAGTTGAACGAAATGAATCTTGTTGCCTGCGAAGATCCAGTTGGCCGCCCATAAAATGAAAGCGCGCTCGCTGAGCCGTCCAGTGCCGATGTAGTAAGCTGCCGGTGCAGTGCAAGTGAGGCCAATTGCGCCGACCATCTGAGCCGCCATTCGCCCACTGCGACCTCGGCTTCCGAGGGCTGACTGGACCAGAAGCGCAAATGCCGTTGCTCCTCCGAGAAGAAGCAACTGCGAGTCTTGTCCTTTCCACATCAAATCCGTCAAACAAGCAGTCGCTACAGTGGCCAAAAGAACCGATGCAACAAGTGCCGTCCGGCGTTCTTCTTTCGTATTGGCCGTCAAAGAACCGATGCCCATGAGGCTTTCGACCGGTGTTCGTAGCCAAAATAACGACAGCGCGGCCACCGTGAATAGGAGCAAACGCCAGATCCGATGTTCCGAAGCAAACCCCGCAACAACTCCGGTGAATAGAGGGACAAGCAGCAGACCCCAGGCCCCATGCTCGCGAGGAACAATTAGGGCTCGCCTGCGGGTGTGTTGAGCCGCGCGGACAGCGTCACTCGTCTCGGTCATTTGCTTCCTACTTCCGGACTTCGTCTCGTCTTCTCTTTGGAGGTTACCCGAGCGGCAGATTCTTACCGATGACTTTTGTCACGAGGGGAGTATGCACGGAAACTTTTTCTGATTGGAGGATCGAACGGAGCGAACGTATCCGAATCGTTCAGGTTTACTCAGGGGAATCCATTTCGGCTTCCAGAGCCTTCAAATTGGAAATGGTTACGGTGCGACCGTCAATCTTGAGCATCCCTTCTGCCTGGAGGCGAGAGAGGTTGCGGGAAACGAGCTCTCGGACCGTACCAATATGCGACGCCAATTCCTGATTGCTGGCAGGTAATGTAATTTCCACGCCTGCTGCAGAACGTTTGCCCTCCTTTTGGGCGAGACGCAATAGAAACGAAGCCAGCCGGTGACGCACCGTGGTAAACGAGAGTTCTTCGATTATGCCCACCAGTCGGCGCAGGCGCGCACCGACGACCCGCAAGACTTTCAGCGCCACCTGAGGATGGACCAGGCATAATGCCTGAAAATCCTGCTTGCTGACAAAGAGCAGCGTGGCGTCGTCGATAGCCGTTACAGACGCGGGATAGCTCCCGCCATCGAAGACGGGAAGTTCGGCGATGGAACTGCCGGGACCATCAATACTGAGTACCTGTTCGCGTCCATTGGCCGAACTTTTAAAGATTCGCACATGGCCTGACTCGACGACATAGAGTCCAGAGCACGGCTCGCCTTCCCCGAAAACGCTCTGCCCCGCTGAATAGTTGCGCGGCACCGCACGTTGCGCGAGAAAACTCAATTCGCTTTCGGCGAGCCCGGAGAAGATCTGGACCTTCGCTAGCACTTGCGCAGGCGTAGGGGCGGATTCCGGCACGGGGGCTATTGTACTGGAGCGCGGCGGCGGGAACCTGCAGGGGGAACTACGAATCTTTCGCAGGACTATAGTGGCCAACATCCGCCGCGTCTCTTTTTCTGACGTCTCTACAAAACTGGCGCGCCGTGACATAAGTCATCGTGCACTTCTGCTGCTCTCATACCGATTCGCTTTCGTCGAAAAATGCCGCGCCACTCAACGCGCAGAACCTTCGAGTGCCAGAATTCTTGTCTCAGCGCTTTTCGATGCGCAACTCGGCGCCGCAGTGTGACAAAAGTCATCTACCTAGGCCATTTGGCCGCGTACCCTCGAAATTGCGAGGAACATGTCATGAGCGAAGTAATCGATAACAAAGCCAACCGGATTCGAGTGATGAAAGACATCATCAAACACCTACACGCGGGAAATCCACCCGAACAAGTGCGGAGGCAAATGCAGGAAATCGTCAGGCAGACCGACGCCTCCGAAATCATGGCCATGGAGCAGGAGTTGATGGCCGAAGGAATGCCCGTGGAGGAAGTCCGATCCATGTGTGACCTCCACTCAAAGGTGACGAGAGATGCACTGGTGCAACTCCCCGTCCGCAAGGCGATTCCTCCCGGGCACCCGGTGGATACGTTCCGTCGTGAAAACGAAGCATTACGTGGCGTGATCGCGACAATGACGCAAACGTTGGCTGAGTTGCAGGGTACGACAGAACCAGTCGAAACTGCGGCAATCCTACTGCGCTTTCGCCAGTCCTTCAACGAACTGATGGATATCGACAAGCACTACCAGCGCAAAGAACATGCGCTGTTTTCCTGTCTGGAGCGGCACGGAATTACTGGCCCGTCAAAAGTGATGTGGGCCAAGGACGATGACGTTCGCAATTTGCTCAAGCACCTTGGGGAGTGCATTCACGCTGATTCGGCAGAAACCGACAAATGGAAGGCGAATCTCTTGCAGGCGGCGAACACGGCGCTCAAGGCCGTGCAGGAAATGATCTACAAGGAGGAGAACATACTGCTTCCCATGTCCCTGGAGACTCTGACAGAGGACGAGTGGGCGGAAATATGGTCGGTTTCTCCAAAATACGGTTGGTGCATCGTAGAACCGCAGCAAGGCTACGTCCCCGCTACCAGCGTGATGGCTGAATCCATGAAAATCCCGCCGACGGGCGCTCTCATGCTGCCTACCGGGAATGTGAACCTGGAACAGCTCTCAGCAATCTTTGCGACCCTTCCGCTAGATCTTACGTTCGTTGATGCCGACGATCGTGTCGCTTTTTTCACCGAGGGCCCAGATCGCATCTTCGCTCGCAGCAAGGCGATTATCGGACGCAAGGTTCAAAACTGTCATCCTCCCAGAAGCGTCGAAACGGTTGACCAGATTCTGCAAGATTTTCGTGCTGGGAAACAGAATGTAGCGGAATTTTGGATCAACTTTCGTGACAGGTTTGTACATGTCCGTTATTTTGCTGTGCGCAATCCCTACGGAGCCTATCTTGGGACAGTGGAGTTGACCCAGGATTTGACTCCGCTCCGTGCGCTCCAAGGCGAAAGGCGCTTGTTGGAATACGAAAGTATTGGATTGGCTACCTAAGAATCGCCCCTCGCACTATCCGCAATCGCGGCATTTTCTGGATGCGTGCGACGAACTTGGCCTGATGGTTCTAGAGGAGATTCCGGGTTGGCAACACATCGGCGACGCCTCGTGGAAGGATCTCGCTGTGGACAACGTGCGCCGCATGATTTGCTGCGACTGGAATCATCCGTCGATCATTCTATGGGGAGTCCGCATCAACGAATCCCGGGACGATCATGACTTCTACACTCGTACCAATGCACTGGCCCATCAGCTTGACCCGACGCGGCCCACTGGTGGCATACGGAATTTCGAGAAGTCGGAGCTTCTCGAAGACGCGTTTACGATCAACGATTTTGGATTTCCGCTCAGAGCGCCCAGCCACCCCTTGTATCTGAATACGGAATTTGTTGGGCATACTTATCTAACCAAGACTATAGACAACAAGGAACGGTTGGCAGAGCACACATTGCGTCATGCCCGCGTCCACAACCAGTTGGCTTCGAATGTACAGTACGCCGGTTGTATTGGCTGGTGCGCCTTCGACTACAACACACATTTCGACTTCGGTTCCGGCGACCGGATTTGTTACCACGCCGTGGCCGACATTTTCCGCGAGCCCAAGCCCGCTGCGGGTTTCTATAAATCGCAGTGCGACCCGGAAGAAGACATTGTGTTGGAGCCGGCCTTCCGCTGGGCGCGCGGCGACGAATCCATCGGATTCAGCAAGGGTGTTGTGTGCTCCAACTGCGATCACCTCAAGTTTTTCGTTGATGACAAGCCGGTCGCGGAGCTTGATCCAGACCGGAATGAAGCAGATGGAGTTTACTTTTGCTCGGTAGCTTCTCTCACGATCCGTGCAGCATTCGGGCGCTCGTCGAGGTATGACAGCTTCGACCACTCCACAATATGAACAACTATCGGGGTTGTCGTGGTGGATACTCTGGCAGTTTTTTTGGTGGCGTCAACGTCAACCACTATTAGCCTGCCCTGTGTTCCTTCCAGCGTCACAGGGTCCATTACCTTTGGAACGTAGTTCTCGGGTTTTGCCATGCCCATCGTTTCCCACAGGCCAGAGCCGATTACTATCCCTGCGGATTTCAAACTGCACCACTACCACTTTTCGGGAAATCTGCGCTCCGAATGATGAATTACACTGGACTCAGGCCGATCCAGATTGGGGCCAAAGTAGCAGATTGTTCCAAGCCTATGGTGTTATTGTCGGACTGCCACCGGCGAATCGAGATGTCTGGGGAGTTCTTGACGGCATCGCGCAGCTAGAGAATCGGCCGCTCATGAAAGATGAACGAGGCAGCTTCCGGGACACATCCTTCTACGCGATCTCTGCCATTCTCTTTGGCTCGATAAAGTGCCACGTCCGCCTCATTCAAGAGAGATTCCATATTGGCGGTCTTGGGATGCTGAGTCGAAGTGACGCCCATACTCACCGTGGCACGGATTGTTCCTTCGGCGGTCGTGATCTCTGTGGCGGCGACCAATTGTCGAATGTCTTCCGCCCGACGAATGGTGGTCGGCAGGTCACAGCCAGGCAAAATCATCAGGAACTCTTCGCCACCATAGCGACCCACTCCGTCGTAGATCCTGAGATCGGATTTGAGTCTATTGGCTACTTCCTTTAGCACGATGTCACCCGCCAAGTGTCCCAGCGAGTCGTTTACGTTCTTGAAGTGATCTATATCAGCCAAAATGATCCCAACCGGCGTGATTTCACGCATGCCGCGGTTCAGTTCGCGGTCAAGAAGGGCGAGTATCTCGCCCCGGTTCAAGAGCAAAGTCAGGAAGTCGTAAGTGGCGGCTATTCGGAGGGACTCGCGTCCGTTCACCAATTCCTGATGAAGATCGAGGATTCTCTTGCCTGCCAACAAACGAGCTTTCAATTCCAGGGGATTAAATGGCTTTACTAGGTAATCGTCTGCGCCCGCTTGCATGCCCTCCAGCAGGTCATTCTCTCCATCCTTGCCCGTCAGCAAGACTATGTAGGTGTAGTGAGTGCCAGCCCCGGCTTGGCGTATCCTGCGGCACAGTTCGATACCCTCAACCTGTGGGAGAACCCAGTCGAGAAGAGCCAACCTCGGAGCATCCGGTGCCTGGAGACACGTCCACGCCTCTTCTCCGTCCTTGGCGACCACAAGATCGAAGCCCCAGTCGTTCAGATGGCCGCTGATCAGTTGCCGATAGACCGCAGAATCCTCCGCCAACAGGATTTTCATCGTGGCTGGCGGCTCGGCCAACGCTCCATCAACAATTGGCGGTTTGACGGGTATTCTGACTCGATTGGAAGCGGGTCTACTTAGACTCGCCTGGGTGAGGTTCATTCCGCCACGTCGTCGCTGCGGAGCTTTCGTCATACTGCGACCACGGGTTTCTTGATCTGGCTTTTGCGAGTAATCCAAGCGTGCAGAATATTGATATCCACGGGAGGAATTCGGAGAAATTCACAACCGACGCGGCCGTCGTCTCGAGTCCATAGAACCCGGACCTCGATGTAAATGCTTCTGATCGAGCCGGGCAACCACAGGTGAAACGACAATATATCCCCAATAATCAGTTCCAGTTTCGTAACGAGTCCTAGTCCGCCGTCGCCGATGTCCGTGATCGTCACGGGTACTGCCCGATTGGAGTCACCGACTGCCTCTACAGATATCATTAGAGGGTACCTGGCGTGTCGGCGGTGATCGAGGAGCATTCTGGAATAAGCAGCTTTCAACGATTTCGTGCCAGATTCAGCCGTTACGGGTTTCTTGAGCACAATGTGAGCGCCTGGTATAGGAGTGCCGAGCGTGGAAATTGCAACAATAATCGGTTTCTTCCTCTCGGTTGACTTCCAGATGTCGTGCAAGAGATCGGATGAGGACTCTCCTTCCCAGTCGACTACGACCAGGTCGGTGGTGCCTCCCGCTAGTTGCGGGAAGGCTTTTGAGGAACTCAAGCACAGGTTAGTGCTGATCGCCAGGTCCCGTAGTATTCGGCTGATGGTGCCAAATACTCCTGGATCTCGAGAGACAAACAAACATTCAAATGCCATGTCTGCAGTCATCTCAGCGCGCCCCCTGCCTTAGGCCTCTGCGTCATCGTCGGTAGCTCCACTTAGCAACCCATTTGTTTCGGCATCTCGATCGATCCCACGTTTTGTTCCCCAGTCACATTCAATCCTGCGTGGATGGCGCACTCGTCGATGCGAGACTCAGCATCGCCGTCTTGTTCGGCAAGACCGTCCAATATTCGCTTCACGGTTGCAGCGCCGAACCACGGTCGGCACGACACGAGTGTGCACACTGCGAGTGCCGGTTGCGTTATAACGGACGCTGTTCCTCAGCATGCGAGCCGCATGCCGGCTGGACGCGGGCGCCGGGAAGTTCCGTGAGGATTTTGGTCAATATGGCCAAAAGAGGCTCTCCGCCCTGATCCAGCGCAAGGTCTGCTTTCGCCAGAAAAGCGAAAGCGCCGTCTCTCCGGAATCGCTCGGCATTTGTTTGCGATAGTCCAGTCAGCACTACGACCGGAATCCCTTCGGTTGCAGGCTCTTTCTTCAGTGCCTTCAGAACTTCCAGCCCACTCATTTTCGGCAACATCATGTCGAGCAGAATGAGATCCGGCTGCTTCTCGCTGGCCCATGAGCAAGGTCTCATCATCTCCATCGCCCGCGAAGCTCATCTCATAGCCCGCACGGGCCAATGTCCGTCCCGTCGCTAGTCTCAAGAACTTGCTGTCTTCAACAAGCAGGATTCTCATCATGAAACCTCAGCAGTTCCCACCGGTATGCCTTGGGGACAACAACTACGGGCAAAGGATGTGCCTTGACGACCAGTCTCAAAATACCGTTTGTCGATCCATCGCCTAACCCAGACGCACCCAAGCCGCCCGAGCCCCTTGTCATCATCCGCAAAGCTGAGAAGAATTGACTTTTTCAACGGGTAGAAACCTCGACGGCATGGTCAGCCCAGTGAGCCTCCACTGCTCCCAAAGTCCAACTCATTGGGTTCTGCAGGATCGTCACAGCGTAGAACCCATTGTCGCGAAGCTCTATGACTCTTCCATTTTCCTTGGTCTTGCGATTGCACAGCAAATCTCCGACCTTGAATCTGTGCACGATGCAGGTCTCCTAAGCGCTTTCGGCGCTGGTCTCTTCAAGCCACGCAGCAATCTACCAGGAAAGTGCTAGGCAGGCGTCTTAACGCGATCAAGCAGACCTGACAAGACGCTACAAAGCTGATTGAGATCGACGGGCTTAGCCAAGAAATCGGCGACACCCAATTCCATAGCGGCGTTCCGCACATCCGCATCGCTGCTCCCGCTTACAACCACAACCGGAATGTTCTGAGTCTTAAGGGAACGCCTCAACCTCCTGAGAACCTCTATGCCGGAGCCGCCGGGCATGTTTATATCGAGTACGATGGCATCTGGTGCAGTACGTCTCGCGACCATCCCTGCCTGGCAAGCATCTTGGGCGACCACCACTTCGAAGCCCTTCTCTTGCAAAGCCTGCGTGAGTAGTACTATTTGAAAACGGGAGTCGTCTGCTACGAGAATCTTAAACATATATGGTGTGTTGTTATCTCCTCACTTAGACCGGAATTAAGGGCTTCTTGAACCGGTACTTGCTTTCCAGCCAGGCATGCAGAACCTGGAGGTCGCCCGGAGGAATTCGGACAAACTCGCACCCTGCGGCGCCATACGGGCGGGTCCAAAGAATGCGGGCCTGGATGTAAATTCCGCTCTTCAATCCTGGCAGCGGCACCCGAAAAGACAAGATGCTCCCGACTGCCAGCTTCCCTTTGGTAGTGAGCCCAACTCCACCCTCGCCAATATTGGTGACAGTTACGGAGAGTGTCCCGTTGTCCTCGTCGCTGGCCAGGACGGGCGTCATGAGAGCGAACCTGGTGTGCTTTCGATAGTCCTGCAGCATCCTCGAATAAGCTGCTTTCAGTGACTTCGCTCCGGATTCAGGCGTCACCGGCTTTCGAAGAATGACGTGAACACCGGGTACGGCACAATCCATGGCTGAAACGGCAAGGATGGTCGGTTTTTGCCCCGTACGGGACTGGCAAATCTGCTGCATTACTTCCGATGAATCTTCGCTTTCTAAGTCAATCACGATGAGGTCCGTGTGACCCTCAGCCAATAAACTGGCAACTCTCGAAGAGTTCGAGCAGACGTTCGTACGGATGGAGAAATCCTGCAGTATCCGATCCATGGTGCAGAACACCGCTGGATCATGGGAAAGCAGCAAGCATTCAAATGCCATTTCTGGTGTCATATTTCGCTCTTCTGAAGCAGTGCAGAGAGATCAAGGCTGCAGAGTTCGGTATCGCCGTCCTCCTCGGTCTGTTCGTCCAACGTCTGCTCCACGATCTGAATCAGAGGGCCTTCGATCAATCAGGACAAATCTCCTGACCCTCCGGCCTTGCCAACTTTAGCTGCAACATATCTAGAACGACCCGATCAGGTACTCCTTCGTACGCAACTGCAACCTCTCCGCGCCGCCACAGACAGGTACCACACGTTAGCCGGCTCGCACCAGCGTTCTTTCGTTCATTACTCACGAGAAGCTGCTGTCCTCGACGAGAAGAATTGTCTTCAGCAACATCTCCATTTTCCTCGGGGGCACTTCAGGGTCCATTTTGTCGGCAGCATAACTCCTTGATCCTTCACGCAGTTGTAGGAAGATAATGAGCCAGTGATGTCTCCGGATTGGACGATTGTCCCAAAACTGAACAGTCGCCTGCTCGACCAGGCGAAGCGCCCAGCAGCCATGGGGAGAACGAAAGCCCGAAACCATTTATCTGGACCGCCGGAGCCGCCGACATGCTGGAAGAAGCGAAGCGCGCTCGCCGTACCCTAAATAAACAATCTGCATGACGGACTACAATAGTTGTTCCCAGGATCGCTTTTGCACGTTACTGGTACGAGCGCGCCGCCACTTTTCAGGATGCGAGATCAGGATTGTGTAACCTTGTGGATGGTAAAACCGCCCGATTCCCCAAAGATCATCACCGCTGCTGCGGGCCGCACGCCGCCTGCGCACGAGATACGCTGGGAAGTTCCGTGAATATTTTCCTCAATACAGCCAAAAGGGGCTGTGCACCCTGATCCAGCGCAAGGTCCGCTTTCGTCAGAAAAGCGAAAGCTCCGTCGCCCCGCAATCGCTCGGCATTTGTTTGCGAGAGTCCAGTCAGCACTACGACCGGAATCGCTTTAGTTGCAGGCTCTTTCTTCAGTGCCTTCAAAACTTCCAGCCCGCTCATTTTCGGCAACATCATGTCGAGCAGAATGAGGTCCGGCAGCTTCTCGCCGGCCATGAGCAAGGCCTCATCTCCATCGCCTGCGAAGCTCATCTCATAGCCCGCACGGGTCAATGCCCGTCCCGTCGCTAGTCTCAAGAACTTGCTGTCTTCAACAAACAGGATTTTCATCAGGTAAGCTCGGCAGTTCCCGAAAGTCTGCCTTGGAGGGCAGTCGACTACAACGGCCCATAGATGCACCTTGACGACCAGTCTCAAGTTCCAGCTAAGTTGTTGACTTGACGTGTTCTGCCAGTGTTTGAGAGAAATCTGAGAGGAACCGCACTGTCCTTACTTTGGAAAAGTTCCACTTTACGGAACCGTCTGGGTTGCAGTGGGGCAGATAAACCTGAGCGGTGTGTCCTGCGAGCGCGCGTCGAGCGCGCGTAAGCGGCTCTAGGATTACTTTAATCGGGGACTGCGGGTAGCCGACAACCGGGAGGCCAAGGTGCATCGGACCGCGCACGACTTTACTGACAGCGAGCGTTGAAATCACATCATCGAGCTCGTAATTCCGCCGGGCAGCCTCAGCCGGCAAACAACGCATTGGAGTCTCAAACCAGTCTTCTCCTGTCGAGTGAATATTCGCAGACTCGAGCCAGGCACAAACCTTTGGAACGAGCAGTTCGGAGCAACGGAAACCCGATGATGCGGGACTTATCTGGTTACCTTCGTTTCGAGAATTTACCTGCTATCACATTCTCGTTGCGAGAGAAGATGAGCCCTACCCAGAGGTTCAAAGGACTCAACGTCGGCTTTCAAGCCTCTCGACTAACAGTGTGCGGTCTGGGATGGAGCTGTTAAGCCGCACAGCACCGCCGGCCGAGGAATCGAGTTGCATATGCAGCAAAGCATTCGTTTGGCGCATTCCTCCATTCCTCCGCGATGGATCCGCGGGACGTCGCGCAAGAAGTTTAGGCGTCGGTGGAGTGCCGAAGCTGAGTTCGACGCGCAACGTAATAGCATTTTTGGGCAGATTACGGTGGCGGCGTTTTCCACCGCCGCCCGTGGTCTCGCACCCCATGCGCTGCAGAGCCTCCGCAGGATTTGCCCGCAGCTAAGGGTTGTGCTGACCGAGCAGGAGCCTTCTGACTTGGTCCCGCTCCTCCGTTCGCGGAGACGTTGATCTGGTAATTGCTCAAGATTGGGCAAACGCTCCGCTGCCCGCAGCTTGAGGGACTCTCCAGGACACCGCTGCTCGACGACATCGCTGACACCGCATTGCACGCAAGTCACACCCAATGGCAGGACGCAAAATAATCGACCTCGACGATCTACGGTCTGATCGCTGGGTCGTTGGATGAGCGCCTTGGGTTTACCAGCCCTACGCTGGGCGACACTCGATCAGCGAATCTGCCTCTGTCGGGATGATGCGAGTGAGCGAGAAGCCGGCGGCAGCAAGGAGCGCGCGCAAATCCGCTTCGGTGCGTTGCACGATCGAGACAAAAATCAACACCACTTCTCCAAGCAGAGTCGGCCTCTGCACCTCGCCGTCCCGGTATCTCAGTAGCCGGCAAACTCTTCTGCCCGAATGTCGTCCTCTTCGACCTCGGTGTCTACAAGCGTCTGCCGCATAGCCGCGACCATTGTGGGAGGTCCGGCAATGTAGTAAATGGGGCCCTGCAGGACGGCCAAATGTCGCGACAGCATCTCTCTGTCTATCAGAACCGTCTCGCCCTTCCATTCTTTCTTGGATTTCGACATTTCTGTCATGGTGCAGATCAAGCGGAAATTAGGATTAGTCGTCTCCAAGGTCTGGAGAGTGTCCAGGAAGGCTGCATCTTCGGGTCGCCGATTGGAATAGAAAAGATACAACTTGTGCGGTAAACGGTCGTGATTGGCTTGCTGCACGATGCTGAGAAAGGGCGTAATTCCGATTCCGCCCGCAAGGAACACAGCTGACTTTGCCGGATTCTTATGCAGGGTGAAGGAGCCTGCGGCCGAGCCTATCTTCACTCCCGTGGCTAGCGGCACCGTCTTTAGCGAGCGCTTGAAAGCGGTATCACGCATCCGCGTGGTGAACACCAACTCATCTTCGAAGGGAGGGCTCGCGATGGAAAAGGTGCGTGTGTTTCCCTCGGCGTCCGTGTCCGGCGGGTCGATGAGTGTCACATCGGCGGACTGCCCTGCTTTGAAGGCGAACCCGGACGGCTTTTCGAAGTGAAAGGCTATCGTCCCTTCCGCAACTTCTTCCCGACGTATCAACTTGGATTTCTGATCTGCCATTAAAACCGCTTCGGTAGCCATGGCTACCTCCCTACAGAGTGTGTGAAGCCTGTCCGGTTACAACGACCTGGGCGCGCCGCAATCGTTGCCATCGCCAAAGACAAGGCCACAACAAACAACTCGTACAGCAACCCTCTTACTAGAATGCTAGGATCGGCCTTTTTTTTCCGCACCGGACGGGCTTACCACAGCGTCAGGGGCACCACCTTCATCATCCATTCGCGACAAAGCCTCTTCGTCTAAATGCCGCTGAGTGGGTGAAAGCGACTCCGACGCATCACTCTTCTCCCTTCGCCAAGAGATAGTCAGCAACAAGGCACTCTCTTCCAGCGTTTCGACGTCGTGGAGTACACCACAGTCCAGAACCAACAAATGACCGGCCGACATATTCACCTTTCGATCGGCTAAATGGATGCAGATCTGCCCCTCCAACAGTTGAATGGAGACCCTTCCCTCTGCTCTATGCTGGCGCATTCGTGTGCCGCGCTTCATTAGGATCAGCACGATTCGCAAATCGGGATATTTTGCTAGCGTCTTGGAACTTCGCCCCGTCTCCCGTTGCCAGGAGTCTTCTTGCCGGAGTTGCAGCAACTCTCGTTCCATGTCGATTTGTAATAGAGGTTCCGCTAACCCGGGCAACCGATTCAATGCCTCAATGCCGTCGCCGGGATGGCAAATGCTGAGATCCGCAGCCATGATGAATACCTTTCGCCTCTGAGTCTGAATCTTCGTCGTGATTAGGTGGGACTACTGAGCTTCAACTACAGCAGACGCAGCCCATCTCTCAAGCCTCGGGAGGCCCGCAAGACGATGATCGACGATATGTTGCGGCAAAACAGGTCAACATTGCACAGTCCCTTCATGGATCTCTCTCGAACCGCGGCAAGAGTGTCGCAATGGTTGGCGATGGCGTGAACGACGCACCAGCGCTGGCGACTGCAAACGTTGGAATTGCAATCGGTGCGGGCACCGATGTGGCGATTGAGTCGGCTGGAATCGTGCTTGTGCGCAGCGATCCACGCGATGTCGTGGGAGCGATCGAACTATCTCGTGCTACCTACCGAAAGATGATCCAAAATCTGGTTTGGGCAACCGCCTATAACCTAGTCGCCATCCCGGTCGCAGCGGGCGTTTTCGTCCGCTGGGGGCTCGATCTTCCCATGAGCGTTGGCGCAGTCGCAATGAGTCTCTCCACCATTATTGTGGCCGCGAACGCTCAGTTGCTTCGCCGGCTGAAGCTGCAACGCCCGGCGGTCTAAATGAGACTGCCGAAGGAGCCAACCCGCGCGGCTCTAACTCTCTTTCACTTTCTGCGCTAGCTCGCGAAACTCCTTGGCTTGTTTGTGACTGGCCTTTATTTGCAGCTGTGCGAGCTGTCGAGATTTTTCACTGGGCAAGAGCGAAACCAGGGCTTCAAGTTCAGTTGCCGCCTCGTGAGCGCCGTCGGCCTCTTTGATCACCAGATGTTCAAATTTCCGGACTGACTCATCGTGATCCATAGAACCTCATCTCGGAAGATACACCGGTCTGGCCACGCGAGAGTGAGCACTCTTGCTCAGAAGAATCAGGGGTCGGTTGTTAACCTCGAATCTTCTGACGGACGAAGAACTAAAGAGGAGCTTTCCATGCCACTCAAGATGAACGCTGCGGTTGTCGAGCAATTCGGAAAACCGTTGGAGCTCCGGGAATGGGACGTTCCCTCTCCCCGAGTTGGCCAAATTCTGGTCAAAACTGAAGCCTGCGGCGTATGCCACACCGATCTCCATGCGGCCCATGGCGACTGGCCGGTGAAGCCCACCCTCCCGTTCATTCCTGGTCATGAGGCCATCGGGTTGGTCGCTGCGGTTGGATCGGGCGTGACAATAGTAAAAGAGGGCGACAGGGTCGGGGTGCCTTGGCTCTATTCGGCTTGTGGTCACTGCGAGTACTGCTTAACTGGCTGGGAAACGGTGTGCGCTCAGGCGCAGTTCGGCGGCTACACAGCTAACGGAGGTTTTGCCGAATACGTTATCGCCGACCCCAACTACGTTGCCCATGTGCCCGCAGGTCTTACGGCTACGGAAGCCGCGCCGTTGATCTGCGCTGGAATCACGACCTACAAGGGGATCAAACAGACCGAGGCACGGCCTGGCGAATGGATCGCTATTTCTGGCGCTGGTGGACTCGGGCACCTGGCCATCCAATATGCCAAGGCAATGGGACTACTCGTCTGCGCAATCGACATCGACGATGGCAAGCTGGCCCACGCCACGCGTCTTGGCGCCGATTTCGTGATCAATGCCAAGACTGGAGATCCGGCAGCCGCTGTAAAGAAGGCGACCAGCGGCGGAGCTCATGGTGTTCTGATTACAGCCCCTTCGCTCATCGCATTCAAGCAGGGCGTTGGTATGACCCGGAAGCGTGGTACTTGCGTCCTAGTCGGGCTACCACCCGGTGAATTCCCGGTTCCGCTCTTCGATGTGGTGGCAAACTGCATAACCATCCGCGGTTCGTTCGTCGGCACGCGCCAGGATATGGCCGAAGCCCTCGCCTTCGCTGTCGGAGGCAAAGTCAAAGCCGATATCGAGCTGCAGCCCCTATCTTCGATCAACCAGATCTTCGACCGCCTCGAACACGGCGACGTGCCGTCACGCGTGGTCCTCGACTTCGCGCCGGCTAAAACGAAGAACCAGCGCTCGGAAGTAGATCAGCACTTCGCAAAAGCAGGTGCAGGTTCGGCAAGAGATCTGTGAGGCTCGCTACCTTTTCGACTGGGAGTTCCGCTGGGGTTGTGGTGAGTACGGAATCAGCTCCAGCATTTCGTTCGAGCTGGACCCTCGCAGCTCTTGCTCCATTTATGATCCACGAACTGTTTCCATGCCTTACTGAAACCGCTTCAGGTAGCCATCCGTGTTGCCTAGTTTCAGTAACTTACGACCGGACCTTGTACTTTCACGGCGGTAACACGAGTTCAAATCCCGTCGGGGACGCCAACCGCTCTTTCAGGATGCGTGAGCGCTCTTAGTTGTTGAAACAGCGTAGGGTTATTGGTGTTCAAAAACTTCTGGTCTTGATGGTAGGCCACACCGTCTCGGAAGAGAAAATTTTGAACACGTAATCTCTGTTCAGCGTCGGCTCGTTGCCACGCTGCTGATATATCCAGCAGCATCAGCTTCGAGAAGCCCAGGAAATCATCAAGCGTTCCCCGCTGCGAGCGCAGAGTGGATATTTGTTGGGCGATACCCTCGATCTCTTCGTCGAAGTCCGCATTGGCTTGTACGTAGTCGGCTTGGCTGACTTCGCCCCGGAGCTTGGCCCGCAGAAGTTCGGCCTTGAGCTTCTTCTGTTCGTTTAGGCGAACGTCGAGTTCTTTGATCGTCACGCCTGAATCGCCCCGCCTCCGTGCCCAGACCTCGGCTGCAATGGCAGGGAACTGGGCAATGGTTGCTGTGTCCGGTTGTAAGGTTCCGAGATGCTCAACGAACTGCGATTCCAGTACGGATTTTGACACCTTCACGGCTCTGCAGTTGGAGTTGCGGCACCAATAGTTCGGGTAGTGTTTCAGCTTACCCTTGTTCATTCCACCAGTGAGCGGGGTTCCACAGACGCCACATTTCACAAAGTGCTTCAACGGGAACGCAGGGTTTTGCTTCCGCTTTGGCGCACTCGATAGCTTGCGACCAGACAGCATTCGTTGCACGTCGTCGAATAGCTCCTGACTCACAATGGGGGCGTGGAAGCCCTTCACCGCCTCAGGCACACTCGACGAATAAACCCAGCCTGCGTAAATGGGCTTACGCAACAGAGCGT
>PMUM01000411.1 GCA_003166855.1 Acidobacteriaceae bacterium
TCATGATGGCATTCTTCTTCACGATGCCGATCAAAAGTATGATGCCGATCAGCGCCACCACGGTTAAGTCATTTCCCGTGATCATCAGAGCCAGAATTGCGCCCACGCCTGCTGAGGGAAGAGTGGAGAGAATCGTCACGGGATGGATGTAGCTCTCGTACAGAACGCCGAGCACGATGTAGACGGTAATCACGGCGGCCAGAATCAAATACGGTTCAGAAGCCAGCGAGTTCTGAAACGCTGCAGCCGTCCCCTGAAATGCCGCGTGGATACTGAGAGGCAGCTGAATATCTTTTTCGGCTTGTTGAATTGCTTTGGTCGCGTCTCCCAGTGAGGCTCCTGGCGCTAGATTGAACGAGAGCGTCACCACCGGGAATTGCCCTTGATGGTTGTTGGCGAGCGAGGCGTTGCTCGACCTCATGCGCGTGAAGGTCGAGATCGGAACTGGCGCACCGCTGGTCGTAACCGCCGCGCCGTTCGCGGAGGGAGCGCCAGCGTTCGCGGTCACCGTGCTGGGGCGGATGTAAATGTCTTTGAGATTATCGGGGCTGGTTGCGAAATTCGGCAGCACTTCCAGAATCACGTGGTACTGATTCAACTGCGTGAAGATGGTCGAAACCTGGCGCTGTCCGAAGGCATCATACAGCGTGTTGTCGATGGCCTGCGGGAAGATTCCCAGCCGTGACGCGGTATCCCGATCAATCGTCACGTTGGTCCTGAGTCCGTTGTTCAGTTGGTCCGTAGCTACGTCGCGCAAGGCGGGCAAGGCCTGCAGCTTGGCCACCAGTTTAGGCGTCCATTGCGCGAGTTCCTGCGCGTCCGCATCTTCGATGGAATACTGGAACTGCGTGCGGCTCACGCGGTCTTCCACCGTGAGATCCTGCACCGGCTGCATGTAGAGCGTGATGCCTTCGACTTTCGCCAACTGCGGTTGCAGTCGCCGGATAATGGCCGAGGCATCGTCCGAGCGCTCGTCGCGCGGCTTCAGATTGATCTGAATCCGGCCCTCATTGGGAGTTGTATTGGTGCCATCGACTCCGATGAACGACGACAGGCTGTCCACCGCTTTGTCCTGCAGAATAATCTTCGCCAGTTCCTGCTGGCGCTGCGCCAAGGCCTCGAAGGAAACGAAATCGGGCGCTTCCGAAACGCCCAGGATGACTCCCGTATCCTGCACTGGGAAAAATCCTTTGGGCACGATCACGTACAAAAACAACGTAAGCACGAGCGTTCCGAACGTCACTAGCAGCGTCGCGGTCTGGTGCCGCAGCACGATTTTTACGGTGCGGCCGTAAAACGCGATGATGCGATTGTAATAATCTTCGGTGACCTCGTAGAAGCGTCCCTTTTCGCCTTCTTTGCGATGCTTCAGCAGTTTGGCGCACATCATCGGCGTCAAGGACAGTGAAACCGCAGCCGAAACCAGGATCGTCACGGCCAGTGTCACCGCAAATTCGCGGAATAGCCGGCCGACGATGTCGCCCATGAAGAGCAGTGGGATCAGCACCGCAATCAACGAAACGGTCAGCGAAACAATCGTGAACCCGATCTGCCCCGCGCCCTTCAACGCGGCGTCCAGCGGGGAATCTCCGGCCTCCAGGTACCGGTCGATATTCTCGATCATGACGATGGCGTCATCCACCACGAAGCCGGTAGAGATGGTCAACGCCATGAGGGTCAAATTGTTCAGGCTGTAGCCGAGCACATACATCACGCCGAAAGTGCCGATTAGCGACAGAGGCACGGCCACGCTCGGAATCACCGTGGCAGCAAGATTCCGCAAAAACAGAAAGACGACCAGCACGACCAGCGCGATCGACAACATCAATTCGAATTCCACATCCTTAACGGAAGCACGAATCGTGGTCGTTCGGTCGGTCAGAATCTGAACCTTCACCGCCAGCGGCAGGGACGCCTGTAACTGCGGCAGAAGTTTTTTGATCCGGTCGACTACGCTGATGATATTGGCGCCCGGCTGCCGCTGGATGTTGACGATCACTGCCGGCGTGAGATTCATCCACGCGGCGAGTCGCGTATTCTCGGTCCCGTCAATGACGTTCGCAATATCGCTGATCCTTACGGGTGCGCCGTTGTGATAGGCAATGACGATCGGCTTGTACTGTTCGCTGGAAAAAAGCTGATCGTTGGCGCCGATGGTGTAGGACTGCCGCGCGCCATCGATCACACCCTTGGCCTGATCCACGTTCGCCTGCGCCAGCGCTGCGCGCAGGTCCTCCAGGCTCAGGCCGTAGGACGCCAGCGCCGTTGGATTGGCCTGAATGCGCACCGCGGGCTTCTGCCCACCGCTGATCGAGACTAGCCCCACGCCGGGGAGTTGCGAAATCTTCTGCGCCAGCGAGGTATCCGCAAGATCTTCCACCTTCGACAAGGGCAGCGAGTCCGACGTCAAAGCCAGCGTAAGAATTGGCGCGTCAGCCGGGTTGACCTTGTTATAGATCGGAGGATTCGGCAGGTCCGTCGGCAAATACGTGGAACCAGAATTGATCGCTGCCTGCACCTGCTGCTCTTCCACGTCAATATTCTGATCGAGGCCGAACTGCAGCGTGATCACCGAACTGCCGAACGAACTGGTCGACGTCATCTGGCTCAGCCCGGGCACCTGGCCGAACTGGCGCTCCAGCGGAGACGTGACCGACGAAGCCATGACGTCGGGGTCCGCGCCGGGATAGAACGTCACTACCTGAATCGTTGGATAGTCGACCTCCGGCAGCGCCGAGACGGGCAGTTGCATGAACGCAACCCACCCTACAAGCAGCACGCCGACCATGAGCAGCGTGGTTGCGACCGGCCGGAGAATGAATAGCCGTGAAGGACTCATGAACCTGATGTTCCTGGAGCTAGAGTTCCTGAAGTTGGAGTGCGTGAGCCGGGCGCGGCACTCGGGGTTCTCGCCGCCTGCCGACCTACAGTTCCAGCGGGCACAACGCCACTCGGGCTCGGAGCACGCGGCTCAATCTTGCTGCCTCTCTGCAGCTTGTCCTGCCCATCGGTGACCACGACTTCGCCGGGATTGAGTCCAGCAGTGATAACCGTCGTGTCTCCCTGTGTGAGGGACACAGTAACTGGGCGATCCTGCACCGTCTTATCGGGATTGACTGCGTACACGAACGTCCCTTGCGGGCCCCGCAGAATCGCCGCAGTCGGGACAACTGTGCTGTCTTTTCGGGTTTCGAGCAGCAGGTCGGCGTTTACGAACTGGTTCGGCCACAACTGGTTGTCTTTGTTGTCAAAAACGGCCTTAAGCTTCGCCGTGCCCGTCGTCGGATCAATCTGGTTGTCAATCGTCAGCAATTTGCCGGTCGCCAGTTTCGTTTGATCGTCGCGGCTGAAGGCATCGACCTCCAGCGTCCTCTGCTTCATATGCTTCGATACGTTCGGGAGCACGTCTTCCGGCAGCGTGAAGATCACGGCGATCGGCTGCAACTGCGTCAAGATCAGCATGGGATTCGTATCGGTGGCGTGAATGATGTTGCCGGGATCGACCTGCCTCAGTCCAACCCGCCCGTTGAACGGCGCGGTAATGTGGCAATACACAATATTGAGCTTGGCCGTTTCGATCTGCGCCAGGTCGGTGCGTACCGTGCCCTCGAGTTGGTCGGCTAGAGCCTTCTGCGTGTCGACCTGCTGCTGGGCGATGCTGCCGGAAGGAATCAGCGCGGTATAGCGTTCAAGATTCAGCTTCGCGTCGCGAAGTTGTGCCTGGTCGCGAAATAACTGCGCCTGCATCTGATCCAGTTGCGCTTGATAAGGACGAGCGTCGATCTCGATCAGCAGTTCTCCCTGCGCGACGGTTTGGCCCTCCTGCACGTTCACCTTCATGATCTGTCCGTCGACACGGCTTTTGATGTTCGCCGTGTTGAACGCGGTCACGGCCCCCAGGCCACTCAGGTAAACCGGCACGTCCTGGCGCTGCACCGGCGCCGTTGCCACCGAAATGGCGCGCGGGCCCGCGGCCTGCGCTTTTTGTTGCTTGGAGTCAGCACTGCTGGTGCAGCCGAGGAAGAAGGTGCAAACCGCGAAGAAGGCAACAATCGCCACGATACGGCACACGCGCGCCGTCCCCACGTCCGGTTTTCTTTCAGAGAGATCAATCATTTTCACAGGTTTTAGTCCGTCGCCGCGATTTTCGACACAGGCTCGGCGGGAGGTGCAAGTATTAGACGTAAGCATTGTAGGCTCGGTTGCGGCAACTCACCCCGGGAGGCGGGATATTTTCGCGCTCAGGGAGCCTCCCTTGGAGTGGCCCAGGCAGGAACCAGAAATGCAGTTGCTATAGTAAAACCGCGCCTCTCCAGCATCAACCGCGCCCCGGGGATAGGTCAAGGCTGGGGCGAAGGTTTTACAAATCTTTACTCGCTTTGACTTCTCTTGACTGTTACGAGGCTTTGAGCGCGGCGGGAGCAGGATGCTGCGTCTCATACGCTGCAATTTCCGCTTCGTGCTGCAGCGTGAGCCCAATGTCGTCCAGGCCGTTTAACAGGCAGTGCCGGATGAATTCGTCGACCGAGAACTTCGCGCAGAATCCCTGATCGTCTCGCACCTCGCATTTTTCGAGGTCAATCGTAACTTGATAGTCGTCGATGTCTTTCGCTCGCTGCATCAGTTGCGCAACTTCGTTTTCACTCAGACGTACGGCGAGGAAGCCGTTCTTCGTGCCGTTATTGGCGAAAATGTCCGCGAAGGAAGACGAGATGACCGCGCGGAAACCGAAGTCGGCCAGAGCCCACACCGCATGCTCGCGCGACGATCCGCAGCCGAAGTTCTTTCCTGCAACCAGAATGCTCGCGCCTTCATAGCGCGGCTCGTGCAGTACGAAGTCGGGGTTCTTGCTCCCATCCGCGCCGAAGCGCCAGTCATAGAACACAAACTGGCCAAAGCCCGTGCGCTCGATCCTCTTCAGAAATTGCTTGGGGATGATCTGGTCGGTATCGACGTTGATCCGGTCGAGCGGCGCGACGAGTCCGCGATGGACAGTAAATGGTTTCATCGTGTCTTCCTGTAATCGAAATGGTCCGACTCGGCGTCATCCCGAGCGGAGCCGTTCTTCAGGCGAAGCGAGGGATCTCAGCCGCTACTGAAATTTCCAGTTCCGAATGTCGGTGAAGTGTCCCGCAATCGCGGCCGCCGCCGCCATCATCGGACTCACCAAATGTGTTCGTCCACCGCGCCCCTGTCGCCCTTCAAAATTACGGTTGCTGGTCGAAGCGCATCGTTCCCCCGGTTGCAGAATGTCAGGATTCATGCCTAGACACATCGAGCATCCCGACTCGCGCCATTCAAAGCCCGCATCCTGAAAAATCCGGTGCAGCCCTTCTTGTTCGGCCGCCCGCTTCACCGACTGCGATCCCGGCACCACCATCGCCCGCACCTTCGCGCTGACGTGATGGCCCCTGGCTACTCGCGCCGCTGCGCGCAAATCTTCAATCCGCGAGTTTGTGCACGATCCGATGAATACTCGATCGATGCCGATATCTTCGATCCGCCGCCCCGGTTCCAGTCCCATGTACTGCAGAGCGAGTTCTGTGGCACGGCGGTCCGAATCCTCTAACCCTTTGACGTCCGGCACGCGGCCAGTGACTGGAGCCACCATCCCGGGATTCGTTCCCCAAGTCACGAACGGACAAAGCTGCGCTCCATCAATCTCCACCACTTTGTCGAAGGTTGCGCCGTCATCGCTTGGCAGGCTGCGCCAGTTCGCGACAGCCTTCTCCCACGCCGCATCCCGCGGGGCGAATCGCTTTCCCTTCACGTACGCAATGGTCGTTTCGTCGGGCGCCACCATGCCGGCTCGCGCTCCTGCCTCGATGCTCATGTTGCATAGCGTCATGCGCCCTTCCATGGAGAGCGCGCGCACTGCCGGTCCGGCGTATTCGATCACGTGCCCGGTCGCACCGTCGGTCCCGATCTGCCCGATAATTCCCAGAGCCAGATCCTTCGCCGTGACGCCATCCGGCAACCGCCCGCGGACGTCGATCTTCATCGTCTTCGGCGTCTGCTGCGCTAGGCATTGCGTCGCCAGCACGTGCTCCACTTCCGATGTTCCGATCCCAAACGCGAGGGCTCCGAACGCGCCGTGAGTGCTCGTGTGGCTGTCGCCGCAGACAATGGTCATGCCCGGCTG
>PMUM01000134.1 GCA_003166855.1 Acidobacteriaceae bacterium
TGCAACAGCGGGCGCGGTAGACCATCATGTCGCCCTGGCCGCGGACAGTGATGGCATTGTGATCGCCGAAGACCCGGCGCACGACGCTGGCGATGCCGCCGGGTTGCGATGTCAGGCCCTCGGATTCGATGTCGCCTGCAATGGAGTGCGTGGCTCCCGCCGGCAGAAGGCGCGCGAGCACCTGGCGGGCAGAATATTTTCCATAGCCGATGCCGGACATGAGGTCGTCGGCTTTGCCCAGACCGTAACCGGAAGCGACGCGCTGTAATTCTTCGTCCTTCAGTTCTTTGAGCGCGATGCGGTACTTCCGCGCTTCTTTCTCGATCAGCTTGCGTCCGATTTCAATCGCGCGCTCGCGCTGATGAACATTGAGCCAGTGCTTGATCTTATTGCGCGAGCGGGACGACTTGACCAGGCCAAGCCAGTCGCGGCTGGGCTTGTGTCCAGGCTGCGTGAGGATCTCGACAATGTCGCCGGAGTGCAGTTTGTGGCGTAGGGGCACCATGCGTCCGTTGACCTTGGCGCCGATGCAGGTGTGGCCGACCTCGGTGTGCACGCTGTAGGCGAAGTCGACGGGCGTGGCGTCGCGCGGCAGGACAACGACTTTGCCTTTGGGAGTGAACGTGTAAACCTCTTCGGGATACAGATCGACCTTCAGCGTGGAAAGAAATTCGTTGGGATCGCTGACGTCGCGCTGCCACTCGACCACCTGCCGCAACCATGCGAGGCGTTGCTCATCTTGTGCTGAAACCGGACCGTCCTTATATTTCCAGTGGGCGGCAATGCCTTCCTCCGCCATCTTGTGCATTTCCTCGGTGCGGATCTGGATCTCAAACGGCGTGCCGTCTTCGGTGATCACCGAGGTATGCAGTGACTGGTAGAAGTTGGGACGCGGCATGGCAATGAAATCCTTGATGCGCCCCGGGACCGGCCGCCAGAGGTTGTGAATGATGCCGAGCACGGCGTAGCAATCCTGCAGCGAACGCGTGATGACGCGCATGGCGCACAAGTCGTAGACTTGGTCGACGGAAATGCGCTGGCGCTGCAGTTTCTTGTGGATGCTGTAGAGCCGTTTGATGCGGTTTTCCACGCGCGCCTGGATGCCGGCCTCTTTCAACTTGTCGGTAATCGTCGTCTGCATCTTGGCGAGGAAAGCCTCGCCTTCTTTGCGGCGGGCATTGACGGATTTTTCCACCTGCTCGTAGCCCAGGGGATCGAGGAAGCGGAATCCCAGGTCCTCGAGTTCGCCGCGAATTTTGCCCATACCGAGACGGTGCGCGATGGGCGCGTATATTTCCAGCGTCTCTTCGGCGATCTTGTGCTGGCGGTCGGGCGGAAGGTGCTCGAGCGTGCGCATGTTGTGCAGGCGGTCGGCTAGTTTGATGAGCACCACGCGGATGTCGTCGACCATGGCCAGCATCATCTTGCGCAAATTTTCGGCCTGCTGCTCTTCTCGCGTGGCGAAATCAATTTTGCTGATCTTGGTGACGCCTTCGACGATGTGAGCCACCTGCTCGCCGAATTCCTTGCGGATGTCGACGATGGTCACCGACGTGTCTTCGACCGAATCGTGAAGCAGTCCGGCGGCCACGGCGACCGGGTCCATTTTCATTTCAGCAAGGACAAGAGCAACTTCCAAAGGATGAACCAGGTAAGGTTCGCCTGAGGCCCGCATCTGGCCTTCGTGATTCTTCAGGGAGTAGTCGTAGGCCTTCTTGATGATGGTGAGATCGTCCTGGGGACGGTTCTCCTGCATCCGCTTCATCAAGTCGCGGAACTTGGTCAGCGTGAGGGCAGTGGTAGCGATCTGTTGGCGCAAGCTCGCCATGCACGATTATAGCCCGCGAGGAAGGGGCTCCGGGCGGAGGGGACAACGGGACGCGCTGCCGATTATAGCTTGGCCGATGGAACTCCAGCTCCGTTGTGCTTGGGCGATATCCTGCAGTGCGCCGGATTCGCATTTCAGATCGTTTGAATCCTTCGAATTCCTCCCCGGTTTGGTTCGCGGTGCCGCAAGCTGATAGAGTGCAAACTGTCAGCCATGATTTCGCGAATTCTTGTCAGCGGCGTTTCCGGGCCAATCGGCACTGCCCTCCTTCCTCCTCTGAAAACCCGGGGATACGAAGTCACGCGCCTCGTTCGCGGCCTCGCCAAGGGCGGGGATCAGATCTCGTGGGATCCCGAGAAGTCGATAACGCCTGAGGCAGTTTCTGGCTTCGACGCGGTCGTCCACCTTGCGGGCGAGAGTATTGTCGGACGTTGGACGGACGAGAAGAAGCGTAAGATCCGCGACAGCCGGGTTATCGGAACGTCCGCTCTGGCGGAAGCCCTGGCGCATGCGAAGGACAAGCCGCAGGTATTCGTCTGCAGTTCGGCAGTTGGATACTACGGCGACCGCGGCAGCGAGGTCTTGACTGAGCAAAGTGCGCCGGGCATTGGGTTTCTTCCTGACGTGTGCCGCGAGTGGGAAGCAGCGACGCGGGCGGCTGTTCACGCAGGCATTCGCACCGTGCAGATGCGCACTGGCGTTGTGCTCAGCCCAAGCGGTGGCGCGCTGGGAAAGATGCTGACGCCGTTCAAGCTTGGCGTAGGCGGAAAGATCGGCGACGGGCAACAGTGGATGAGTTGGATTGACGTGCAGGACATGGTGGGCGCGATTCACCACATTCTGAAGAGCGATCTGCTGCAAGGCCCGGTGAACATGGTCGCGCCCAAGCCAGTCACGAATGCGGAATTCACCCAGACGCTGGCCGGCGTGCTCGCGCGGCCCGCGATTTTTCCTGTGCCAGCCTTCGTGGTGAAGCTTGCCTTCGGCGAAATGGGAGAAACCGTGCTCTTGGGCAGCCAGCGTGTCGAACCGACACAGTTGGTGATGAGTGGATATCCCTTTCGTTTCAGCACGCTGAGAGCGTCGCTCGAGAATCTTCTCAAAAGCTAACGCTCACCCCGGCCTGTGATGCAAATCACAGACTACAAGTCGCTGCAGTGTCACGCTGTAGCGGACTGATGAAGAAGAGATTCATCGCCGGTGTTGTACTCGCATCGCTTGCACTGTGGAGCGTACCCGTAGCTTTTGCGTCTCTGCTGCAACCCGCGTCTTCGGTGGAGCAGAAGCCGGTCGAGCCTTCTTCCAGCATGCACGATCATGATTGCTGCCCAGGAGTTCATTCGAGACTTGCCCTTCCTGCGGCGGTCATTCCTTACCCTGCCGAGGTGCCTTGCGAGCAGCACCCCTGTTGCGCGAAACAAGCGCCGCAAAGTCAGCCGGCACTGCCTGCCGCGAGCACCCGCGTGCGACCCGGTTCAGAAGGCGTGCCTGTGGTGATCTCGGAGCAGCACCGCGATGGTCGAACCCGCGCCGCCATCGAGGCTACCTGCGACAATCCCTTTCAGCTTTATTCTGTACGAAGCACAGTGCTTCGCATCTGAGTCCTTCCCTCGCGCCAGAGGCGCAATCCTTTCCAAAAGCAGACAGTTCAGGTCGTTGACGTCTGCATGCTTTTGAATCGGGCGTGAGCCCGCAACTGCGATTCATACCAATTAGGAGACTTCCATCATGCGATACAAAATGTTTGCCTTGATCCTGGCCCTGACCGTCGCGACGTGGGCCCAAACCTCAACCCAAACCACACCTGCCACACCGCAGCAAAGCACCACGCCCGCGGACAAGGCGAAGTGTGGGTGTTGTGACAAGATGGCCGCAACCGACGCGAAGGATGCACACGCCTGCTGCGCGCGTCATGACATGAAGGGCGACATGAAGGCCGCAGACGGCAAGGAGATGGCCTCGTGCTGCGCCGGGAAGGACGCGAAGTCCAGCGGCGGCAAGGATGCCATGGCCTGCATGAAGAACGACAAGGACAAGACCGCAGCTTCGTGCTGCAAAGATGATTGCAGTAAAGATAGCTGCGGCAAAGACAAGACGGCAGCCGCGTGCTGCGCCGGGAAGTGCGGCAAGGATGGCGAGAAAGGCTGCTGCTCCGGCATGAAGAGCGAGAAGACGGCCAAGAGTTGCTGCGCGAAAGAAATGCACAGCTAATTAGAACGCGTCTGCACAAGCTGTGGCCCCGGCCAGATAGCCGGGGCCATTTTTGTTCTCATCGGCGAAAGGCATCTCAGCGTGGAGCGCTTCGTTATGGCCTCGCCTCATACACCAGGTTGAACGGCGTTTGCGTCGCCCGACGGAATCGGCTGAAGCCGGCGGAATGGACAACTTTCTGCATTTGCTTCTCGCCGGCCTGAGCTCCCAGACACATCCCCACTTCCTGCGATCGGGAACAAGGCGTGCACAACAACGTCGAGAAGGAATAGTAGACGCGGCCCACCGGATTGAGATTGTCCTGCAGGTCGTCATTGGCAAATGGTTCGACGATCATCCACGACCCGTCGTCGCTCAAGGCGACCCGCACGTGCGCCGCTGCGCCCACCGGATCTCCCATGTCGTGGAGACAGTCGAACACCGCGACGAAGTCGTAACCTTTCCCGGGGAATTCCTTCGCTTTCGCAACCTCGAACGTCACACGGTCCGCTACGCCTTGACGCTTGGCAGACTCCCGCGCCGCTTCAATGGATTTATCGTGATAGTCGAATCCATAGATGTGAGACTTGGGGAAGGCTTTCGCCATCAGGATGGTGGAAGCTCCTTTCCCGCACCCTACATCAGCCACCTTGGCGCCGCGGGCGAGTTTGTCCTGCACGCCATCGAGAGCCGGGATCCACGAGCTAACGAGATTCGCCGCGTACCCGGGACGGAAGAACTTCTCGCATCCGCGAAACACGCGGTCCTCGTGCTCGCCCCAGCCCATCCCGGCACCGGAGCGAAATGCCTCGGTGATGCGCGGGACGGCGGCCAACGATCCCAGAGCGAGTTCAAAGGCGCCGGGCAAGTATGCCGGACCATCTTCGTTCGCCAAGGTGAGTGCCTGCTCTTCGGTCATGCCGAACTTGCGAGTCTCTGCGTTGTAAGTGATGTAACCGCCCGCCGCCTGGGAAGCCAGCCACTCGCGCACGTAGCGCTCGTCGGTGCGGGTGATGGCGGCCAGTTCCGCGGGTGTGAGTGGGCCGGCCGCGAGAGCCTTGTAAAGGCCAAGGCGTTCTCCGATCACAACCATGCCGGCGTGAACGGTGGCCCCCAGATCGTTGACGAACTGTCCTAAGAATTGCTCGAGTTTTTTCGTATCCACAGTCATGGGTTCCTCCAATTCGATTGAAAGTGCCGAGAACTTACTACTTCTTGCTCGGGTCGTCATCGGGATTGACATAGTTAAACTGCAAGGGCGCGCTTCCGTGGACCTGCACGATGACTTCGCCCGAGGCCATCGCGTAGTGGTGCATGTCGGGATCGAGAAAAGCGAAACTGCCGGCCGGGAATGATCCCATCTTGTCCCTGTCGAAGGTGTCTCCCATGCCGACCTTGAACGTGCCTGAGATGACCGTGACGTTTTCGCGCTGGGGATGCCAGTGCGGCGCAATTCGGTAACCGTCTGGCATTTTCAGACGCACGGTGTAGTCACCGCTGGAAGCGGCGGGGTTGCCTTCGATTACGGCGAGTTGCGCGCCCGGGGCGACGAAAGGCGGCGGCGGACCCCAGGGAATTGTTTCGGGGGTGAAGGCGTTCTTGTCGTGAGCGCCAGGATGTGCGGCGGTCGTGAAGAGCTGCCCTGCGAAGCACAACATCGCAAAGACCCCCATAACGACCAGCAGATTTCGTTTCATTAGCTTCTCCTTTGTGCACCGTGATGAGGCATCTTCCCGTGAAGTGGACAGTTGGACAACGCAGCCGGGATATTCTTTGGATATCTTCTCTATATCGTCGCAAGTTATTGATTTTTAGTGGATAATGCTCCAAATTGGGGTTCTATGGGGCACCTCAGAAAGAATACGGGCGAAGTCGAAGTCGACTTGGGACGCTACGAACTGCGGCGGTTCGGACAGCGGATCAAGATCGAGAAGAAGCCCATGGAGCTGCTCATCTTCTTGCTGGGGCGGCGCGAGCAGATGGTGTCCCGTGAAGACATCGTCAAGAAACTCTGGCGCTCCGATCTGTTTATCGACACGGAGAAAAACGTCAACAACGTTGTGCGAAAGCTTCGCACGGCCCTGGGTGATAGCGCCGACCAGCCACGCTTTCTGGAAACCGTCGTTGGAAAAGGCTACCGGTTCGTCGGCCCTGTTCGCGTGATCGATGCGCAATATCCAGCCTCTGAAACTGGGCGAACTACGGAACTCATCGACAAGAGGACCGACGCGAGCGATTGGGGCAATCGCTCGTCGATCGCAGTCCTGCCGCCGTTGCTGCTGGAGAAAGCTGGGGACGATCAGGGCCTATGTCTCGGTTTCGTGGATGCGTTGGTATCGCGTCTCGGAAATCTGCCGGGCATGGACGTGCTGCCCACCTCGGCGGTTTTGAACCTGCCTCCCGAAGCAACTCCTTCGCAAATCGCCTCTCGCCTCGGCGTCCGATTCGTGGTCCACGGAGCGTTGCAGATGTCGAAGGGGCAATGGCGACTCTCGCTGGAGATGTTTGACGCACAACTCCATCGCCCTTGCTTCACAAAGAAGTGCGACCTCGACTTGAGTCGCCTGTCCAGCGTGGACGCCGACGTTGCGCAAGGAATCAGTCGCGCGCTGAACCGGCCCACGATACCCGCGGAAGCCGACCAGCGCCAGCGCTATAGCCGCGATCCGATGGCCTATGCGGAATTCATGCGCGGCTATCGCATCACGGCGAGCGGCGATGCGTCGCAGATGGATCAGGCTAGCCATTATCTCACTAATGCAGTGACTCGCGATCCCGCGTTTGCCCTCGCCCACGCGACTCTCTCGTTCGCATGCGCAACCCGTCATTTCGAATTTGACCCCGCCAGCATATGGCTGGAGAAGGCCGAGTTCCACTGCCAGCGCGCTCTCGAAATCGACAAGAATCTTCCCGAGGGACACGTCGCGCGCGCCTTTCTGCTGTGGGGGCCGTCGAAAAACTTTCAGCATCTGGAGGCAATTGCCGATCTCAAGCGCGCTCTTTCCCTGCAGAACAACCTGCCGCATGCCTACAACCGTCTGGGTACCATCCTGGCGCATATCGGTCTGCTCGATCACTCGCGTTCGATGTTTGAGAGGGGACGTCCGTTTCAACCTCGCAAGGAGGTGAGCCCGAGCGTCGTGCAAGTTTACGTTTGGAGCCAGGATTACGACCGGGCGCGCCAGCAGATCGAGATCTGGCGGGCAGAGAGTCCCGGCAACAAGTACCCCATCTACTTCGCTCCGTTCCCTGCCATGATGACTGGGGATTGGAAAGAGGCGACCCGACTGATGGATGAAGCGTTGAGGCTCGTGCCGAGCGAACCGCTGATCGTCAGCTTACAAGCTCTGCTTCACGCTTTGATGGGGAATCGGGATGCGGCCATCGAGTGTGTTACTCATGCCTGTTCGAATCCCAGGTCTTTCGGCCACGCGCATCACACGTATTATCAGATCGCCTGCACGCTCGCCCTGACCGGAAGACGCGAGACTGCTTTTGAATGGCTGGAGCGCAGCGTGAGTACCGGCTTCGCCTGCTGGCCTTACTTCCTGAAAGATCCGTGCCTCGCGAGTTTACGCAGTCTTCCCGAGTTCGAACTATTGATCAGTGCGTTGCAGGCTAAATACCCGGACCACCTGGGTCTGCTCTAGCCGCCCGCCCGAACCGGCAACGCACAGATTGCGCCTTCCGCGAAATTCTCTGCTTCGATACCGAAGGCGTGATCGAAGCGGGCACGATAGTTCTCCCACGCTATGCCCGACGTGAGTTCCACGAGTTGGGCCTCGTTGAACTTTTCCCGCAACTTGGCAAACAGCGCGTCGGAGACTTCCACCGGAGTCCGAGTCATTCCGTCGGCGTATTCCAAAACAAGCCTTTCCAGTTCGGAAAAATTAAAATTCGAGCGGTAGTTATTGAGGTTCGCGATCTGCTCCGTCGTGATGCCGCTTGCTCTGCCCACGGCAGAGCCGATGTCAATTCAAAACGGGCATCCGACGAGCGTGGCCACGCGCAGTTCGGCGAGTCCCTTAAGCTTGGGATCGATGAGCTTGCTGCTGGCCTGCGATTGCTCCATCAGGACGTATCCCCAAAAGACTTTGGGATGATGCGCGGTCACCTGCACGGGCATAATGAGACGGCCAAGCCTGCGCTGCGTAAGAGAGTAGACGATCCCGACAAACACCCGGCGGAACAGGCCGCCCTGGTTGCGGGGAGCGCCATGGGGACCTCCTTACGAATCTAGATCGGTGCGGGGGGGAGCCTGCATCTCGTCTTGCAACTTTTGCAGCAGCTGCGCGCGCTGTTCGGTGCTCAACTCGCGCTGCAGTTCCTCCAGGGCCAGGGCCACGATGTGATAGTGGTGCGCGCCGGCAAACTTGGGATCGGCCGTGATGTTGAGCCAGAGCTGGTGCATGAGTTCGACATCCTGCGGGCGCATGCGCGGAGCATGGGGTCCAAGAGCAAACTCGCGAATGGTCCCGTCCGGAGCGCACACTTCCAGATTCAGCCGTGGACGCGGCTCGGGCAGGCGTTCCCAGGCGTCGCCAGTGAGCTTGGCCTGCTCATCGGCGGTGAGCTTGTTGGAGAGCCCGCAGACCACGCGGCTGGACTCGAGACGCTGCGCCGTCACCATGATGGCTTCGAACACATCAGTCGCGGGCACCACCAGCAGCGAGATGGGCTTGCCTTCCTTTTCGGCCACAGCTACGGCCGCCGTAAAAAGCTCCTGCTCGTAGTGGTCGAACACCTGGCTCGCCTCAAACACCGAACTACCACTGAAACTATGCTCGCGATGATACAGGCGCGCGCTCATGACCACGACATCCTGCTTGGCGGTGTTCGTGTGGCTGATGATGTGCCGGAGGTAGTAGAGATTCCGTGGGTCGCGGACCGCAACCAGCACATTGCCGGGACGCACACCCATAGCGCCGCTGCCCAGTTCCTGATTGCCGTAAACCCGGAACTGGTCGAGTTGCTCGGGCTTGCCGTGGCGCTCCTTGGTGACATGGTGCTCGGAGAGCGTAAAGATCGTGAAGAAGACCACGCTGAAGACAATGCCAGCGATCGTAGCCTCATACTTGGTGAACAGATTCACGATTGCGGTCATGAAGAGCACAGCAGAAATGATAATGAGGCCAATGGGAATTTCAGTCTTTCCGATGTGCAGATTCCCGGGCACCTTCCATGCCCGGTTGCCCGGCTCGGTGAAACGCAACACGAGCACGGCCAGGGACTTCATGGTGAAGCTCCAGATCACTCCGAAGGCATACAGCGCGGCCAACTGGTAGACGTCGCCCCGGCTCAGCACGATGGTGAGCAACTGCATGCCTACGATCAGGTTGATGATGCGATAGCTGGTGCCGTAGCGGTGGTGCGGCTTCTGAAACCAGTCCGTGAGCACGCCATCTTCGGCCACGCGGTTCAGGACGCCATTCGCGCCCACGATGGAAGTGTTCTGCGCCCCTGCGAGAATCAGCACGCCCACCAGTACGACGAAGCCGTGGAACAAGATCTTCAGGCTAGTCGGCCCCACCAGATAGACGGCGATGCCGCCGATGAGATCCGCGAAGTACTGCGGGCGGACGCCGTCCGGGATGATCATCACTGCAAAGAACGACACCAGCGAAGTGAACAGCAGGCTGTAGATAAAGATCACGAGCCCGGTCTTCTCCAGGTTCTTCAGCTTGGGATGTTCGATTTCACGGTTGACCTGAGCCAGCGTTTCCTCGCCGCTCATGGCCAGCACGGAGTGCCCGAACCCGACGAATGCAATGATCGAGATGAGAGCCTTGAACGGGAGATGCCTGAACCATGCAGTGTCCAGCCAG
Source organism: Acidobacteriaceae bacterium (assembly GCA_003166855.1). GTDB lineage: Bacteria > Acidobacteriota > Terriglobia > Terriglobales > Acidobacteriaceae > Sulfotelmatobacter. The sequence goes on from PMUM01000134.1 coordinate 9,844, forward strand.
CCCAGCGACTCCTTGTTCAGCGGAACTACGCCGGCGTGCAGCGGGTTGGGAGGCAGTTGAACCGGGGCCCGCAAAACCGTGATCGTGCACCAGATGATCAAAATCACCACCATCACGGTGGTGATGGCCATAATCTGCAAGGCCTTCTGGCTGGACTCGTGGATGCCCTGCGTGTTCTTCCACCAAAAGTAGCCGACGATGATGATCGCCAATCCGGCAGCGAAATGGTCGTCAGAAAACTTCAGATCACGATGCAGAAATTGCAACCCAAGGTCCTTGATGAATCCTGCGAGATACTGCCCGGCAGAAACCGCGCTAATGGGACCGGTAAGGACATAGTCGAACCGCAGGGCCGACACCGAGAACTTGGCGAGCGTTCCGCCCATGGCCTCTTTGACGACGCGGTAGACGCCACCGCGCACGAACATACTGCTGGATTCGATATAGAGCGCCCGCACGGCGTAGCTGAACAGCATGACCGCGAGGATGAACCAGGGAGCGCTCTTGCCGATGACTTTCTCGGCGTCGCCGCCGGCGTAATAGGCGGACGAGGCCAGGTCCGACAAAACAATGGCGGAGGCCCGCCAGAACGAAATGAAGGTCAGCATCACCGTGGTGGCGACGAAGACCTTTACTGCCGGTTTTGTACCCTCAGGGATTGTGGCCATGCTTCAGATGAATGGCGGAAACTGCAATCAGATGAACCCATTGAAGATAGCACAGGCAGGGGCCGAACCGTTCGCTTCGGCCCAGTCAAATCTTGAATCCCACGCAATCAGCGCACAGGAACTATCACTTCGGATGAAGGGATCATTTCGCCTTCTGTTGCGCGATCCATTTGTCGGTGCGGGCTTCGAGCAGATCGAGGGGCAGCGTTCCCCCATCGAGCATCTCGTCGTGGAACTTGCGGAGATCGAACTTCGGGCCCAGCTCTTTTTGGGCGCGGTCGCGGAGTTCACGGAACTTGAGTTGCCCGAGCTTGTAGCTGAGTGCCTGCGCGGGCCACGAGATGTAGCGGTCGGTCTCGGACTGAATCGTGGGCTCATCGACGGCGCCGGACTTGCGGAAAAAGTCCACCACCTGGTCGCGGCTCCATCCCTTGGCGTGAATCCCGGTGTCAACGACTAAACGCACCGCGCGGAAGAGTTCGGACGAGAGGCGCCCGTAGTCAGAGACGGGATCCTGATAGAAGCCCACTTCTTTCCCAAGCTGCTCGGCGTAGAGTGCCCAGCCTTCGATATACGCGTTGAAGCCGAGACCGTGCAGACGGAATTTCGGCAGTCCCTGCAGTTGTTGCTGCACGGAAAGCTGCATGTGATGTCCGGGGACGCCTTCGTGGTAGGCCACGGCCTCGTCGTCGATAAGCGAGCGGTCTGCGAACTTCGAAGTGGCGACGACAACCCGGCCCGGCCGCTTGCCATCCGGCGTTCCGGTCATGTAGTGAGTAGCGGCGGCCGCCTGAAATTCCGGTATCGCCTCCACCGTGACCGGCGACTTGGGCAGCAGAGTGAACAGTTCCGCGAGCTTCGGCTCCATCTGCGCGATGTAATGGCGAAAATCGTCGAGGATCTGCTCAGCGGAGGTGGGAATGTATTTGGAATTGGTTTTCAGCGAGGCGCGGAAAGAGGCGAGGTCGGCAAAACCCTCTTTCTTGGCGATCGCAGTCATCTCAGACTCGATCCGGTCGATCTCGCGCAGTCCGAGCTGGTGGATTTCGTCCGCAGTCATGCGCGTCGTGGTACGCGCGTAAATATCATTTTCATACCGCTTCTGGCCGTCCGCGAGCGAAGTGATCGACAGCGTCGTGCGGCCCTGCGGAGCGTATTCCGTCCGGATGAAGGTGGCGAACGTTTTGTAGGCGGGCAGCACGTCGGTGTTGACGGCGTCGGTGATCTGCTGGGTCAGGCGCTTCTGATCATCCGCCGAAATGCTGGCTGGATATTTCTTGGTCGGCTGCAGAAAGGGATCGGCATCAATGATGCCCTGACACTGCGCCGGAATCTTTTCCGCAAGAAATCGCACGGGCATGAGCTTGTCTTTCATGCCGGCGTGCAGGACTTCGGTGACCTGGCTGAGAGCGCGGGGAACCTGGTGCAGCCGCGAAATGTAGTCTTCGTAATGCTTGACCGAGTCGAGCGGCACGGCGAGGGGAAGATCGGCGAGGTTGGTATGTATGCCGCTTTGCTGGTTGATCGGCATCTCATATTCTTTGAGGTCGAAATCGGCGATGCGCTGCCGCAGCACGCGAATCAGCAAGTCGTGCGAGAGCTGGTCCTGATCGGAGAACCCTTCGGTCGGGATGGCTTCAAGCCGCTGGAGAAAGGCCGCGTCGCCCTCATGACGACGCCGGATGGCTTCGGGAGAGTAGTCGGCGAGGCGGTCGTTGTAGCGGTAGTCTCCGAACGCGGTCGCCCGCTCAGGAAAGCTGCGGAGATCAGATTCGTACTGCTCATCGAAAAGAGCGTTCTGCGCTGCGAGGCGGTCGGCAAGCGGTTTGGGTCCTTGGGCAAAAGCCGAGGCGGCCGTGGCGAGCAACAGCAGGAAGGTTATGGAAGCGCGCATAGGAGGATTAGCGTAACAGAGTGAACGGGCATGCTCCAACCGGACCAGGGTCAAATAAGTGGCATGGCCTGGCTTCGTCAACTTACCGGAATGTGGCCGAAATTTCTGTCACCAATTGTCGGCAATCTCTTGCCAATTGCGGAGTAGTAATGCGACCGCATTCGTCAGGCACGGACAACACCGGCAAGAGCGGAATCTTCACACCCGAGCTTGATCCCATGGGCCGTCTAGTTGAACTCCATGGAAGATTGCTCTTGGCGGCGCGGGTTGGCTCGACGAGCGCAACGGGGAAGTAGCCGCTCACGTGGATTGCTTGATCCGGATGCGTTTCGTCCAACCCCGGCCCCAGTTCTGGACCGCAGGAAGCGGCCATATCGTTCTGCGGGTCAGTCAATCTGACAGAGAAACCGCGCCACTCGGTAAGCAGTGGCAGGTCGTGAACAGAGGGCCTGAATGCAAACTTGCCGGAATCGTCCGTCTTCACTGTTTCTGTTCGGAGCACCTCTGAGTGTCCCATACCCCCAGCGTCAACCTGCAGACAGACGCTGATCCCTCGAATTGGCTGACCTGTAACTGCGTCCACGACCGTGCCCGATATTGGTGGCACGATACGAACGAAAAGATGAACGTAAATGGTCCCCGCTAGCAGAAAAAGCGCAGCGACCAAAGCTCCCAGGTAAAACAGCCAACCATTTCTACCGCGTAAATTTCTGTTTTGAGCCGAAGCAAGCACAGCTCCACTACACACCCACGTCAATTAGAGGTCAAGGTTACGAGCAGGAGCTGGTCCTTGTCAGGCCAATTTGGGCCAAAAATCCCCATATCGCTCATTGAGGGGTTTTGAGCGCCGTCGCGCCGTTTTCGTCATTTATAATCCGCCGCGCAGTTAGCGGAGGCAACATGACCAGAACTGTTCGGTGCACGATGATCGTCGTCTTGCTTGCACCAGCGCTATTCGCCGCGCCGCCTTCTGCCGACGCGGACAAAGTATGGTCACTGGAAAAGACATACTGGGAAGACGTGCAGGCCAATGATCTCGGAAAGTATCGCAACCTTTGGCACAGCGATTTTCTCGGTTGGCCGTCCGTCAGCCCTGAGCCCCTGCGGAAAGATCACATCACAGACTGGATCACAGCCCATACCAGCAAAGGCGAAACTCTCAAGTCCTACGATCTGGAACGGCTGACGACACAGGTGACGGGCGAGTTCGCCACGGTTACGTATCGTGTTCGCCTAACTTGGGCGGACAAGAATGGAGTCGGCCAGCCTTCAACAATCCGCGTCATCCATACGTGGCTGCGCAACGTTAGCGGCACCTGGCAAATCATTTCGGGTATGTCGGCACCGACCAACACAGAGGGCCACTAGAGCCGGGCAACCCAAAGACGAACATGCGGCAGTCAGGCGTCAACTGGCGATCACGGTAGGGACAACCAT
>PMUM01000406.1:0-9728 GCA_003166855.1 Acidobacteriaceae bacterium
AGAACCGGATTTCTGGGAGAACGGTGGAACAGACACCACAAAACTCCAGCCGCGAAGCGGCGGCATGTGATAGCCCGGCACGTAAGTGCCGGGTAGGGTGGGAAGAGAGAGTGAGTCCCGAAGGGACGACACCAGTTCTCACCCACACTCTGCTAGCCCACTGGGAAAAAGTTACCGCTCTTCGATCCATGGTGGGAAAGGGCACACGCGAACGGCAATCTGCCTACACTGGAGGCCGAGTCCGGTCGGTTGTAAGAGGGGGGAGCGCCCGCGCTAGTCGAAGATCAACACTGCCGAGGCAATTACGGTGGTCCAGAGGGCGCGCTTATCACCGACCGCCGACTGCGTCACGTTCGCCGTGCGCACGATCTTGTTCGACAGGCGGTAGATCTGTTTCTTTTCGTCCCAGGACCGGTCGGGATCGAATTCCACGTTGAGGGTAGTCGCCAGCATTTCGGCGGCGAGTTCCTCGGCATACTCCCCGGCGGCGTCTTCCGTCTCGCCAAAGGAGTGGTGCTCGCTGAGATAGCCGTAGGTGTTTCGGTCGGCGGGAATAGCTACGCCAATCGACGAAGCCAGCAGCCGATGCGGCTCACGCGTGGAGTTTTCGGCAACCACGGCAAAAACGACTTCTCCCGGATGCAGGTACTTCACTCCTTCCTTGCGGGCCAGTAGTTTGCAGTTGGGCGGAAAGATCGACGAAACCCGCACCAGGTTCTGGGCAGCGATACCGGCGTCACGCAACGCCAATTCGAACGAAGTCAGCCGCTCGCGGTGTTTTCCCACTCCCTTGGTAAAGAAAATCCGCTTCGGAACCATGTCTTTGCCCAATTCCGTGATCCTCCAAAAAGAAAATTTGAGTGTTGAGAATGCACAATCTAACACATTGTTTTGTAAAGGAAATGTGAATTTATACCCCGGAAGCAAAAAAATGCGGGGAGCGCTGGCGCGCGTCCCCGCTTTTATGCCCGGATTGTGTAGGGGGAGGGCCCGGGCAAAACCTTTTCACATCCAAACTCACTCGCCGGCTACGCGACGAAACCCGCGAATCACTTGGCTGCAACCGCAGTGCTCACTTCAACAGCGGTGCCGTCGACCGTGCCGGTAACCGTGGCTTTCTTGCCGGCCTGCTGATCGAGCAGCGCCAGCACAGCCTTGTCGCTGGTATTGAGAACGTAAATCCTGTCGCCCACCACCAGAGCATACTTCGATCCGTGCGAAACGCAAGTGCGCGTGCACTCTGCCGGCGTGCCCTCCATGTGCTTGCTGCCGCACATCGCGTCGCCCACTTCGCCCGTCAGCGTTTGCTTGCCGGCGGCCGTCGCCGGATTCTGTACCCACAGACTCGCCGCACCTACCAGCACCGCAATCAAGATCGAACGTTGCCAACCACCTGTCATCCCAGATCTCCTTCGATCGAAGCAGCCCGCGGTTGATCCCCGAAGACTTGCGGGTCAGTGTACCAAGTGATCCTGATTGCACAAACGCTTATCTGGTCGCAAAAACTTCTTCCGCGCTGCTCAGATAGAAGTGGGCTCAGAGTACTCGCCCAGAGAACACATCGGAAAACCTCGCCGGTTTTGTTCCAAAAACCGAACAAGCCCGGCGCGGGCGTCAGGCGCCTATTTCGGCGCTTTCACCGAGTAGATCAGATCGACGTCGACCGACTTGTCCCGGACGTTGGCGGTCGCATGCGGCGTCACATCCCAATCCAGGTTGGGCGGGAGCAGCTTTTGCGCGGCCGGCAGATACTCGCTCAGGTAGGTCGCGTCGTACACCTCTCCCTGTCGAATCTTCCAGGCCGCGCGCAGTTTCGCCATCAGGCTGTTATCCAGGCCTCGGAATTCCAGGTCACCCATGTGATAGACGGCCCCTTCCTTCACATCGAGGCGCATCGCTACGGTCCCGGCTCCCTCGTCAAACACCGCCTCCGGCGTGATCGTGGCCGTCATAAACCCGCGGGAACCGTAAAGCTTTTGGATGTCCTTCAGATTATCCGCCAGCCGAATCGCATTTGCCGGCAGCCCCGGCTCGGCTCGCACCATCTTCCGCAAAGTCTCGGTAGGGAACTCCTTGTTTCCCGACCACTCCAGACTCTTCAGCTTGTACTGCTGGCCCGGAGTTACCGCAAAGGTCACGTCGACGACGGTCTGGTTGCGAGGCCCATCCTCGTTTTCGGCGGAAGGCTGCTTCACGACTTTTGGCACCGGCTCGCCGAATTGCGCCTTCAAGTATCCTCGCCCGTAATAAACCGGCAGCAACTGGCGTTGCACGAGCAACTCCAGCCGGCTGCGGGAATATTCATGCTCGGGGAGTCTCTCTCCCGCCGCCTCCAGCGCTGGCACGTCGGCCTCGGCTGCGCCCGAAAACTCGATGTGCCGGACCTGAATCAGAACGTCGTTCACGTGGTAGTTGATCGATTCGACCGGGCCCCCCGCTTTGCCCGTGCGCAGATATTCGACGTGCCCCGGGATCGCGTTCTCCACCAGCATGGCCTGCAGCACGTCAGAAACCTCGTCCGCCAGGCGGCCGAACAGCGGCAGCTCTCCGTCAAACAGCGGGGAGTGCTCTTTGATGCGCTTCAAAAGCTCCGTATCGGAGAACCAGACGAAATCCTCAAAGCGGGCCGGAATAAATTTGTCGGCGTCAGTCACATGCAGTTCGAGCTTGGTTCCCGCCGAGGAATACGAGTAGTTGTAACCGATTTCGGTGAAGACTCCCATGTCCCCCAATCGCCGCGCGGCCTTCTTGAAGTCGTCGTCGTTTACGGCCGCTCCCATCTGCAATCCGGTCGCCGCCGCAACTGCGGCTTCGGGGAATCGCTTGCTGCCTGTGACCTTGATGGCAATCAGCTGTCGCGCGGAGGCAGGCATTTGGGCCAGACCCTTCTGCGACGTCGTTCCTTGACCCATACCCGGCAGGCAAAGTCCGACGAGAAAAATGAAGAGTGGGAGCAGAAGCCTGGGGATCGCCTTCGTCATCGGGTTGGAATCTGCGCCAACTCTTCCGCGGGTTTGTGTTTCACCGCAATGTCAATGAAAGCCAGCGCGGCCCGGCTGAGGGCCTTGTCTTTGCGGAAGACCAGCGCCAGGTCGCGCCGCACCTGCGCGTCGGCGAGGGGAATCGCCGCCAGCACTTTGGCGCGGACATCTTCCTCCACATTCGAACGCGCAATGAATCCGACGCCCACATCGGCAGCCACAAATCGCTTCAGCAATTCGCTGGAATCCAGTTCCATGCTGAAATTTGGTTTCAGCCGCCGCTCGTGGAAGAGCTGCTCAATGGCGTCCCTCGTATGTCCAGCCTTGGGAACCACCAGCGGAAACTTCGACACATCGGCGATCGTCGCCGATTTCATCTTGCCCAGAGGATGCTGCGGCGGCGCAATCAGAATCAACTCATCCCGATGGATCAGCACCACGGTTAACCGCGGGTCCGTCACCGGTAGCGAGATCACGCCGAAGTCGACCGAGTTGTCGACGATCGATTCCAGAATCTTCCCATAGTCGGCACGCTTGATATTCACCGACACATCGGGGTACTGCTTCTTGAAGTCCGCAAACACATACGGCAGAATGTGCAGGCAGGTCCCTTCATTTGCCCCCACAATCAGTTCGCCCCGCGGCACCCGTTCCATCTCGGCGATCGCCACCAGCATCGCCTTGCGAGCATCCAGCGTCTCTTCCACGTATTTCTGAAAAGCCTTGCCAGCTGCGGTGAGCGACACCTTCCCGCCCGACCGGTCGAACAGCTTAGCCCCAACTTCTTCCTCCAGCCCGCGAATCTGCGATGAGATCGCCGGCTGCGTCCGAAAACGCTTCTCCGCCGCCCGCGAGAACGATGCGTGCCGCGCCACTTCGAGAAACGTTTCGAGCTGATCAAAGTCCATAAGAGCAGTCGCCAGCTGTCAGTATCCGGTTGCCAGCGGAACCGTTTTCACGCATGGGCTTTGGAAGGGCACGGCTTCAGCCGTGCCGCTAAGAGCCGCCATGGACTCGGGCTTTAGAGAGTGCGTGAGAACCGGATTTCTGGGAGAACGGTGGAACAAACACCACCAAAATCCAGCCGCGGAGCGGCGGCATGTGATAGCCCGGCACGCAAGTGTCGGGTAGGGTGGGCACAGGGAGCGAGTCCCGAAGGGACGACACCAGTTCTCACGCACACTCTTTAGCCCCTGAGGGCCGGCTCTGAAAATCGTCCAAAGCATTTCTTGAATCCAGTTCCAGCTTGCGCACACCCTTGAAGCTTATAGCTGACAGCTCCAGTATAAAGTCGCGTTATCCCCGCCATAAAAACAATCGAATTGCCAGCGAACGCGACTACCTTTAGACTCTCTCGGTCCCGCTCAACGCGACCGATTGTAGCAGCCGGGTGCCCCATCCTAGCCGCGTTCTTTGCGGCTAGGAGCCTGCCCTGAGCGGAGTCGAAGGGTGGGTGTCTTGCAGGCTCTCCGCACCGTTCGACCGATCTCTGTTGAATTTTCCATCCCGGTAAGGAGTTTTCGATGGCTGACGCCAAGAAAGTTCTTGAGTTCGCGAAGCAGCACGATGCAAAGATTCTCGACCTCCGCTTCACCGACATTCCCGGACTCTGGCACCATGTTTCCTATCCCATCGGGCAACTGACGGAATCATCGTTTGAAGACGGCTTCGGCATCGACGGCTCCTCGATCCGCGGCTGGGCCGGAATCCATGAGAGCGACATGCTGCTCAAACCGGACGCGAATTTTCACATACTCGATCCCTTCACCGAAGTGCCCACGCTGGTGCTCGTCTGCGACGTGGTCGATCCCGTGACCAAGCAGCGCTACGATCGTGATCCCCGCTACATTGCGCGCAAAGCCGAACTCTACCTGGCCTCAACCGGAATTGCCGACACCGCCTATTTCGGCGCCGAGGCGGAATTTTTCATATTCGACAACGTGCGCTTCGACCAGCGCGAGCAATACGGCTTTTATTTCATCGACGCCGAAGAAGGCCGCTGGAACTCGGGCAGGGAAGAGAACAATCTCGGCTACCGCCCGCGCTACCGCGAAGGCTACTTCCCCGTGGCACCCACCGATCACTATCAGGACCTGCGCAGCGAAATGGTCCTCACCATGCAAAGCTGCGGCATCGACGTCGAGTGCCACCATCATGAGGTAGCTTCAGGGGGTCAGACTGAAATCGATCTGAAGTTCGACTCGCTGGTCCGCTCCGCCGACAAGATGCTGCTCTACAAATACATCGTGAAAAACGTCGCCAACCTGCAGGGCAAGACCGTGACCTTCATGCCCAAGCCCATCTTCGGCGACAACGGAAGCGGAATGCACACGCACCAGTCGCTGTGGAAGGGAGACGCTCCGCTCTTCGCCGGCGATGGATACGCCGGCCTGTCGCAGCTCGCTCTCTGGTACGTCGGTGGCCTCATCAAGCACGGCCCCGCGCTCTCGGCGATCATCGCGCCCACCACCAACTCCTACAAACGCCTGATACCTGGCTTTGAAGCCCCGGTGAATCTGGCATACTCGCGCCGCAATCGCTCGGCAGCCTGCCGCATTCCCATGTATTCCATCGCGCCCAAGGCCAAGCGCGTCGAGTTCCGCCCACCGGATCCGAGTTGCAATCCCTACCTGGCCTTCGCCGCCATGCTGATGGCCGGCCTCGATGGCATCGAAAATAAAATGGACCCCGGCCAGCCCCTCGACAAAGACATCTACGAACTCGATCCCGAGCAGCTATCGAATATTCCCTCCATGCCCGGCTCCCTCGAAGACGCCCTCGACGCCCTGGAGCGCGACCACGCATTCCTGCTGAAAGGCGATGTATTCACAGAAGAGTTGCTGCGGACTTATGTCGACTACAAGCGCTCGAAAGAAGTCGACGCCATCCGCCAGCGTCCGCACCCCTACGAGTTCGCGTTGTACTACGACATCTGAGCGTGATCGTCGGTCGGCAAGCCATGGCTTACCATAAGGGCGCCACTGCTTCTTCCTTAAACACCGGCGCCGGCCCGCCCCGGTTGGACAAGTGGATCTTCGCCAGGTAGGGTCTGGCTTGCGGATCGTAGGTCACGGTGATGCTTCCGCCTCTCCCCGGCGATCCGTCGGAGCCGCTTCGTCCGTCCGAGCCGTCTCGCCCGCTGTTTCCGCTGGGCGATCCTATGCCACCGGAACCTCCGCGACCTCCTCGGCCGCCTCTTCCCCCCGATCCTCCTGAACCGCCGTCGGCGTGCACGGTGAGCGACCCTCCCTGCGTATCCACCAGATATAGCTTCTGACGCCCCGCCGCAGATACACCCACCTGAAGCAGCGGATGGGTCCCCGATCGGAACCCCACCCGAACTTGCACTGGCGGCGCGTCCCCTCCGGCTCCCCCATCTTGTCCATTCGAGCCATCGGTCCCATTCGATCCGTCTCCACCCGGGGAGGGACTATTGGGATCCATCGAACCCATGCTGCCGCTCGCGCCGTCCATTCCGTCACTGCCATTCATCCCGCTTGAGCCGCTGCCGCCGGAGAAATTTGCACTGTAGTTTTCGTCGTACCGCACGGGAATGTCGAGCTCGGCGCGAAGGTCTGGATGGCTCGGCACCGTCACGGTGACATGCGGCACCTTCCCGTCGCTGATTCTGGGATCGCGAGGGAGGGTCACAATGCCTTTTTGGTTGGCGGTCACGACACTGGCCGTGACCGTACGGTCCTTCCACAAAACTTTTCCCTGGCCTTGTCCCTCCGTCATTAACACCTTGCCGTCCGGGCCCGTAAACGCCACAACCAGCGGCGACTTCTCTCCCGGCCCGATGCCTGGTCCTTTCGGCAGGCTGGCCTGCATGGACGCGATGGGGATCTTATCCAGGTAAACCTTCATCCCCATCCGGACCTGTACAGCAGCGCATCCCGACAGCACAAGCAGTGATGCCACGCTCAAGCAGGCAGTCCAGCGTTTGCCCATCCAAGCTGAAGTGCGGATCTTGGCAACTATTTTGTAAGGGCGCAGCTCTCGGACGAAACCAGAATTAGCAGCCGCCGTTCGTAAGAAACGTGGTGCGAGTGACCTGAACTTGCTCATGATCGGATCCGTTTCGACAACATCGAGAAACCGTCGTAGAAGTTCATCTCATGTATTCAATCGCGTTCTATTCAAAGCATTTCGTACGAGATGCGCTGATGAATCAAACACGAGATCAAGCAACACGTTCTGTGCTAAGGTCCATTCGCAGGTAAAGTTTTGTGGAGATGACAAAGATGACAAAGTTGTCGGGGCCTGCCGAAAAGGCGGAGAGTAAATCTGAGCCCCCGCAGACCGCAGGCTGCGTGAAGGGCAAGCAGGCTACCGCGTGAGACGTAGCAAGCTACGTCTCTACGACCCGGAAGCGTTGGGGAGTCGCCGCTACGGCTTCAGTTGTTTCTCAATCGCCGCAGTCACTTCCTTCGAATCCGGCGTCACCGCTGGCTCGAACCGCTGCACGACTTTCCCATCACGATCCACCAGGAACTTGGTGAAGTTCCACTTGATGTCTCCCGCGATGCCCGCGCCCGTCTCTTTCGTCAGATACCCATACAGCGGCGCCTGATCCGCGCCCTTCACCGAGATCTTCGCATACATCGGGAACGTCACGCTGTACTTGCGCGTGCAGAACGTCTTGATCTCCTCGTTCGTCCCCGGTTCCTGCGCACCAAAATTATTGGCAGGGAAGCCGAGAATTACGAATCCCTGATCCTTGTACTTCTCGTAGATGGCCTCCAGCGCGGTGTATTGTGGCGTGTACCCGCACTGGCTCGCCACGTTCACCAGCAGCACGACCTTGCCCTTGTAATCAGCGAGCGGCGCCGGCTTGCCGTCGATCGAATTGAGCGTGAAAGTGTAGACACCCGAACCTGCAAATAGCGATGTGGCCATAATCAGCAATACTCCGAGAGAAAGAATAATTCCCAGTTTGCCTGTCTTAGTGGATCGGCGTAAAGACGACGGTGTCATTCCAGTCTCCTATGTTGCGCAATTGGATTGTACGATGGTTATCCCTAGGGAATGCAATTGAAGATACGGGCGAGAGCGGGCGTAAAGCAACCGGGGAAATGTAAATTCTGTGTCTCGCGGTCGTCCTGGTGGTTGAACAGCGGTTGAACCAAGCTTGGACGGCCGCGGGCTAGACCGCGGTTCGGACGGAGCTTTCCTTTACCATCCGCTCCAGCAGCCGCACTCGCTTGCCGGGAAGTGGGATGTCCGTCATTTGTGGCCGGACAACTTCACAACTGCTGACCGACAGAAATGCGTCGCCCATGTTGTCCAGCGCGGAGGCCGAGCGCCCCAGCACCATCAACAGATACTTCTGGGCGATCGGCCGGTCGGCTGGATGGATCAGCGCCCACCACCGCCGCACCGACTCCTGCACCTCTGCCTCGCTCTTTTCACCCACCACGAGGGAATCGATCAACCGGTAAACCTTGCTCTTAATCGCCTGGTACGAGACGGAAATCTCTTGTGGCATAAGGGTCCTGGATTGAGCTGTACTTCCGTATAGTGCAATCCGCCCACCAAACCCGTAATCCCCTGTTTTGGCGGGGTTTACATCGATTTGCACTAACATGAACGTACTATGAATGGAATAAATCCGGTATGGGATATGGATTCTGGAAGGCAGCCGCCTTCGGCTAGGCCCTTCGGAAACGCCATTCCTATCCCGCAGGCCACAACCTCCAGCAAGATTCGATCCAAGACTCTTCACGTGCACCACGACCGGCACCGGCCCTGAGTCGCGTGCAGGTTACAATGTGGCGCTCTACTCAATTGGACTTTCGTCGACTCCTGACTCCAAACCTCGGGCACGGGCCGACGGCTCCGGCATCTCTCGTTCAGAACCAGAACTCTCGGAGGCGAAATGAAGCGATGGGCGTGGCTGTTGTCGGTTCCAGTATTGTTATCACTTGCAGGGGCCCAGGTCTCATCGTCCCTCAATTCGCAGTCGAACACTCCCCAGACAACCAGTTCACAGGGCACCTGGCACGACGCCGACAGCGGAGACCGCATGTTCTTCCCCAAGGACACGTTGTGGGGCTGGGTGCAGGTTGACCTGGCGCCTCCGCACAACGAGATTGATCCCAATCAATGCGGCGGCAATGCCGGTCAGTATGGCGGAGTCAACGCGCCCTGCAGTCTATTTGCGCGCTACATGATCTCGGGAATTCTAGAGGTTCGCCCCTTCGGCCGGGGCCCGCTGCGCCGTTTCATGGTGTACGGAGCGCCCACCTTCCTTTTCGGCAAGACCATACCCAAGACTCTCTACACCTGGTCCCCCGATGCCATCGGGATTGAGCATTCCTGGGGTGTCGGAATCTATATGAACAAGGGCTTCGAGTTCCGCGTGACCCAGCACTTCCTCTTCGACCGCCTAGGCGCGCGCGACACCTATCTCGGCCCGGCCGATCTAGGCACCAACGGCCCCTGGGGCCGCTTCCTGACCCTAGGGGTGCGAAAGACTTTCGGCACCCGCCGCTGGTAGCAGGTGGGTAGCGCCGGCGTCTCGCCGGCTGTCCCGAGCGCCTGCCCTGAGCCTGCCGAACGGGCGTCTCGCCCTCGGAGCCGCAAGCAAGGATCAGCCGTCAGTTTCTACCCCGCAACCGTCATCGCGGGCTTACACCTTTGAATTCGTGGCCTTGGATTGTTGCTTGGGTTTAAGCCTTGGATTGGCACCTGGGTTTGGACCTTGGATTTAGTGCCTGTGGGTCTATGCCTTTGGGTGGCGCAGCG
>PMUM01000406.1:9744-16700 GCA_003166855.1 Acidobacteriaceae bacterium
GAGAGCGAGTCCCGAAGGGACGTCACCAGTTCTCTCGCACTCTCTTTAGCCCCTGGGGCGCTTATGCCGCCACTGGAATCGCCGGCCGCTTCAACCGCCGCACAAGCCAGATCACCAATGCCACAAAAGCTCCCAATATCACCAGCGGAAGCCCGAACACCAGAAACAGCCAGCCCATCCCGCTGAAAGCGGTGACGTCTCCGCTCACCACGGCCGCGGCATCGCGGCGTAGTCGGCCTCCGAACACGGTGATATCGCCGGCTACCTTCACGCCCTTGTCGAGGCGAACATCGCCGCCAAACGAAGTCGTGTCACCTGCGATCTGCCCGTCATCCTCAACAACGATGCTTCCCCCAAAGGTGGTGACGTCGCCCATAACATGTCCGCGCACCCGCACGCTGCAGGCAAAGCACGTCACGTCGTTCGCCTCATCTCCAGGCGCGATGGTGATGCTCCGACCGAATTGGGTGCGATCGCGAGCGCCGTCAGCGAACGCTTTGCTCGAAAGCACCCCGGCAAAGAGCAAGCACGCAAACATCACGGACGCACGTCGAAAAGTAGATCTCATAGAACCTCACAGGTTATGGGTAGCGCCGGCGTCCCGCCGGCCGTCCCGTGGGCGTCTCGCCCACGGAGCCGCAAAGCATAGCCGACTCAGCACCAGGAATTATGGCACAAGGACGACGAAAGCAAGAATAATCTGCTGTTTGCGCGCCAGTTCTTTATAATTGTGGGTTTTCCAAATAAAGACGCAAAACATTCATAGCGGAGGCTTGTGCATGGCAAGCTCTTATAACGGCGTAGATGTACCCGCGGACGGAAAGAAAATCGGTTATGCAAACGGCAAGTACGATGTCCCGGATAACCCAATCATCCCCTTCATCGAAGGCGATGGCACCGGCCGCGACATCTGGAAAGCCTCACTCCGCGTGTTCAACGCCGCAGTCGAGAAGGCCTACAAAGGCAAGCGCCGCGTTGCCTGGTACGAAGTCTTCGCCGGAGAAAAAGCCAAAGCCAAGTTCGACACCTGGCTGCCCGATGATTCCGTCGACGCCGTCCGCGAGTTTCGCGTCGCCATCAAGGGCCCGCTGACCACGCCCGTGGGCGGCGGGATCCGCTCCCTCAACGTCGCCCTGCGCCAGATTCTCGATCTCTACTGCTGCGTGCGCCCCGTGAAATATTACAAAGGCGTGCCTTCGCCCGTGAAGCATCCCGAGCGCATGAACGTCGTCATCTTCCGCGAAAACACCGAAGACGTCTACGCTGGTGTCGAGTGGGAGCAGGGAACTGCCGACTGCACCCGCCTCATCGAGTTCCTCAACAAGGACATGCTCAAAGGAGGCAAGAAGCAGATCCGCCTCGATTCCGGCATCGGCATCAAGCCCATCTCCATTACCGGAACCAAGCGCCTGGTGCGCATGGCCATTCAGCACGCGATTACCAATAGCCTCAAGAGTGTCACGCTGGTGCATAAGGGCAACATCCAGAAATTTACCGAGGGCGCCTTCCGTCAGTGGGGATACGAGGTCGCCACCCAGGAATTCCGCGACAAGGTCATCACCGAACGCGAAAGCTGGATCGTTGGCAATAAAGACAAGGATCCCAACCTGACGGTCGCGCAGAATGCCGAAGCGGTTGAGCCCGGCATGGAGTTCGCTCCCCCAGCCTTCCGCCAGGCCGTCGAAAAGGAAGTAGAAGCCGTTCTCGACGCCATCTACAGCACACACGGCAACGGCGCGTGGAAGAAGAAGATCATGATCAACGACCGCATCGCCGACTCGATCTTCCAGCAAGTCGTGACCCGCGCCGACGAATACTCCGTGCTGGCCTGCCCGAACCTGAACGGCGACTACATCTCCGACGCCTGCGCCGCACAGGTGGGCGGCCTCGGAATCGCTCCCGGCGCCAACATCGGCGATGGCTACGCCATCTTCGAAGCCACGCACGGCACGGCCCCAAAGTACGCCGACAAAGACGTCATCAATCCCGGCTCGGTGATCCTCTCCGGCGTCATGATGTTCCGTCACCTCGGCTGGAGCGAAGCCGCCGACCTGATCGAGCAGAGCATGGAGCGCACCATCGAGCAAAAGAAGGTCACCTACGACTTCGAGCGCCTGATGCCCGGCTCCACAAAAGTGAAAACCAGCGAGTTCGCCGGACACCTGATCGAGAACATGGACGCGGCAATGTTGGCAGAAACAAGATAGAGCTTCAAACCACAGAGGACGCAGAGGACACAGAGAAGCGTTAAAGTTTTCTGGTTCCCTCCGTGTCCTCTGTGGTTAAGTTCTTAATTCTTTCTTAACGAGGAAATCATGCGCAAGAAAGTAACCATCGTAGGCTCAGGCAACGTAGGCGCAACGGCCGCCCACTGGATCGCCTCCAAGGAACTCGCCGACGTCGTACTCATCGACATCATCGAAGGCGTCCCGCAAGGCAAAGGACTCGACCTCCTCGAGGCCATGCCCATCGAAAAGCGCGACTCCTATGTCACCGGCACGAACGACTACAAAGACACCGCGAATTCCGACATCGTGGTCATCACCGCCGGCATCCCTCGCAAGCCCGGCATGAGCCGCGACGACCTGCTGAACACGAACTACAACATCATGAAAGCGGTTGTCGGCGAAGTGGTCAAGCATTCGCCGAACTGCATTCTGATCATCGTCTCCAACCCGCTGGACGCAATGGCGCAAGCCGCCTACAAACTCAGCGGATTCCCCCGCGAACGCGTTATCGGTATGGCCGGAGTCCTCGACTCCGCCCGCTTCCGCGCCTTCATCGCCGACGAACTGAAAGTCAGCGTCGAGAACGTGACCGCCTTCGTCCTCGGAGGCCACGGCGATACCATGGTCCCGCTGCCGCGCTACTCCACCGTCGCCGGAATCCCGATCACCGAATTGATCGAAAAAACGAGACTCGAAGCCCTTGTCCAGCGCACCCGCGACGGCGGCGCCGAAATCGTCAAGTACCTCAAGACCGGCTCGGCCTATTACGCCCCGTCCGCAGCAGCCACCGAGATGGTCGAAGCGATCCTCAAAGACAAAAAGAAAATCCTCCCCTGCGCCGCGTATCTACAAGGCGAATACGGCATCAACGGCCTCTATGTCGGCGTTCCCGTGAAGCTGGGCTCCAAGGGAATCGAGCAGATCATCGAAATCAAACTGACCGCGGAAGAGAAGGCAGGATTAGACAAGAGCGCCGCGGCCGTGAAGGAGTTGTGCGGAGTAATCGGAGTGTAATTCTATCTGACTGATTATTCAGATCCCGCCTTACGAGGCGGGATTTGTTTTCTCAGAGCGACTCCTCTTCAGCCTGTTCCTGTCCTTGAAGAACTCATGGTCCGCCATGATCCGGCTGACCACCGCCCGCCGAATCTCTTCCAAATCGTATCGCGGCAGCACCAGTATTTGCTGAGCATGCAGGTACTTCCAAGCCTTCTCCCGCAGAATCCGAGCCAGTCCCTGCGGCGTCGCCACAAAATAGGACTGCCACCACCAATGGCCCGAGTCCGGATCGTACAGCTGGACGTGCAACTCGTCGGCAAACACACTCGGATCGTCCGGCCCCGGAATCGCGTCCACTTTCTCGAAGAAGAACTTCTTGATGCGAATCTTGCCCAGCAGCGGGTCAAACGGAAACGAGGCCGCGACCTCCTCCGCCCCGGGAGCCCATACGCGCGGAGACTCCTCCTGTTGGCCCAAGGGCCGCGAATTCGAAATGCGCACCTCGCTCCCGGCATCCTCATATCTGCCACTACCCAAACGCGAACTCCAGCGCCCCAGCCCCAACAATGCAATACAGACGAGCGCAAATATGAGCACCTTCACAACGTCTTCCGGCGATATGGTGCTGGCGACAAGCGTGGGGTGGAGGGTCATATCAGGGCATCATCCTAGCACTCGATGGCCCTATGAATAGCAGGGGGATATTGACCATGGTCATTGACCATGGTATAACTAGCCCAATGAAAGAAATCGCTATCTCCGTATTCAAAGCCAAGTGCCTCGGCATCCTCGAAGAGGTCCGCAAGACGCGCAAACCCATACGGGTTACGCGCTTCGGCAAACCCGTCGCTGAAGTTGTCCCACCGACTCCGGAGAAGGCGACAGCGCGACGACTGGGGTGCATGGTCGGCACAGGACGCATTGTGGGAGATATTGTTGGTTCCATCAGCGACGAGAGCGAATGGGACGCAACCCGCTGATGAAGCTATTACTTGACACGCACATCTGGATTTGGATGGTGCTTCAGCCCACGCGCCTGTCACGGCGCGTGGCTCGTGTGCTCGATGATCCTGAAAACCAGCTTTGGCTTTCCCCGATCAGCATCTGGGAACTATTGATGCTTACTCGGAAGGGAAGAGTGCAGTTGAACGAAGATCCGGTCTTGTGGACGCGGCGAACTCTTGAACAATTGCAATTGCACGAGGCCCCGCTGACCAACGAAGTTGCGCTGGAAACCTCCATTCTGACTCTCGCCCACAGTGATCCCTCTGACCGATTGATCGCCGCCTCAGCCAAGGCCTTTGACCTAACGCTGGTGACTGCGGATGAAAAGCTGATCGCGGCGCCTGAGATTAAGGTACTGGCAAACCGATAGTTCCGCAGACTCCGCACCTTCTCGTCGTCACCTTCTTCAACACCACACCGTTGTTCCGAGCGCTTCGGCGAACACTGCCCAGACTCAACGAACGGATTGTGATCTCTGCACCTGAAAATCCTCCTGACACTTCTTCGCCCCAGCGAGCAGTTCGGGGAACTCGGGCGCGCTCCTGAGTTCGGCCCATATGGAATCGTTCCGCAGCCCCTCATACGGACAATAGTGCCCTTCGATCGAAGTCTTGATCATCCGCAGAGCGAGTTCCTTCTGTCCGCAGAATAGCGCGTCACTCGCTACGACATAGTGTACTTCGGGGTCAGGGTCGGCAAAAACTTGGTCTCCCTCTTGCTGCGCGAGCTTCGCTGCATTCTCTGAACCGCGGTGATCGACGCACGCCAGCATCTCGGGGCTCCACTGCTGATCCCTGAATTTTTCGGCAAGGTCGCGGACGGGCCCCAGGTTTCCGTCGCGAATGTAAAGCCGGATCATATTGCTCGCCGCCCAGGCGGACCCGGCGTCCAGGGAGAGAAACTCCTTCGCCCGCGCGTAGTTGCCCAGTTGCTCAAACGAGAACACGCACGAGCGAAACGCATAATTCCCTGGATCCAGCGCCAACGCGGTGTCACATTCGCGCGCGGATTCTTCGATTGCTCCGCCGTAGCGAAGCACATACGACAGTGCGAAGTGGGCGCTGGCCTTCTCGGGATGCCGATCTACCAGCGCTTTTGCATCCTGATACGCCCTGACGAATTGACCTCGTTCAACCTGAGCCCCCGTCAACTCTCCCGCCGGATCGATGAAGTTCGGATCGAGTGCAAGCGCTCGTTCGAACGCTGCGTTCGCGCGTTGAAACGCTGGCTCCCCGCCGTTGGAATAGGCCGAATCGTAGTGGTAGCGGCGTCCCAGAGCATTCCATGCCGGCGCATAGGAAGGGTCCAGTCCCACCGCGCGCTCCAGCATGGCAATCGCATCTTTATTGGGGGCCGGATCGTGCGGCACCGCGATGCTACGCAGGTATAAATCGTAAGCCTCTTCGTTCTTCGGACGCGTCGCCCCTTCCGCTGAATCCGCTCCCGCGCCCAGCGCCGGAACCAGCCCTTGACGCACCTTCGCCGTGATCTGTCCCCGCATCGCAATCATGTCCGGCGCGGCCACAGTCATGGTGTCGCGCCATTCAGTGCGGTTGTTCTCGACATCAATCGCTTCCAGCGTAATCTGCAGCTGGGAACCTTCCTTCAGAAAGTGCCCAGTCACCACGTCCGTCACATGCATCGCGTGACCCGCTTCCTGCACATCGAGAGTCGGCGAGTCGTACTTGCTGGTCGTCGAAAACGGGCGAATCGACAGCGAACGCACATAGCTCAGCGAGGTTGCAATCTCGTCCGCCAGCCCAAGCCGAAGAAAATCCAGATCCTTCTCTGCTCCCATGTTCTGCAGAGGAAGGACGGCGACCGTTCGCGGATTGGCAGAACTCGCCGCTGGCTTTGACGCCTTCCGTCCTTGCCAATAAATAACGCCCAACACGATCGCTGCGATCGCGCCGACTGCCAAAGCGACCTTCCCGTAAGCGCTCTTCCCACTCGTAGCCGCCGCCCTGCTCTCGGCGACCGCGCTGCGCTGCCCCGAACTCGTCGGCCCAGCTCCACTCTCCGTTTTCGCCGACGACTCCAACAGCTGGCTCCGCCCGGATTCCGTATCCCGCTTCAGCCTCTGCAGATCGCTGCGCATCTCCGACGCGTGCTGGTAGCGCAGGTTGATATCCTTCTCCAGCGCCTTGTTGATGATGTCTTCCAGCCGCGCCGGCACATCATGATTGAGCCGGACCGCCGGAACCGGCGCCCGATTCATGATGGCTTCGCAAATGACCGCCGAGCTTTCGCCATGGAAGGGAACATCGCCCGTCGCCATTTCATACAGCACGGCGCCAAACGAAAACAGGTCGCTGCGCGCATCCAACTCACGCCCGCGCACCTGCTCCGGAGACATGTACGCCACGGTGCCCAACATCGTCCCGGGGCTGGTCAGGTGCGCTTCGTCCAACGTTTGTGTCTTGTCGGCCAGCGCCTTCTCAGTCCCTCGGCCCGCCGCGACTTTCGCCAGCCCAAAGTCGAGGATCTTCGCATGCCCGCGCTTGGTGATAAAGATATTCGCCGGCTTGATGTCGCGATGCACAATGCCTTCCACGTGCGCGGCATCCAGCGCGTCGGCGATCTCAATCGCCAGGGCAACGAGTTTCTCGTTATCCATGGGCTTCGAACCGATGGCATGCTTGAGTGTCAGGCCATCGAGAAACTCCATGGCGATAAACGCCTGGCCTTCGTACTCATCAATCTCGTAGATGGTGCAGATGTTGG
>PMUM01000371.1:0-14522 GCA_003166855.1 Acidobacteriaceae bacterium
GCCGTGGGCTGCATTCTTTCGCTCCTTCGGAGCTGGCGCATCGAAAGGCTGTTGCGGCGCGTCTCGGGACAGGCGGGACGATTTCGATTCCCGATTTGAATTTGGATTGTGCCATTTGTGACATCGGTCACGGCGCTTTCATTCACTTCATCCAGACAATCGGAGGTCGACGGATCAGCGCGCAGAGAACGAAGGTCGACAGGTTCGCGGTACGGGCAGGTTCGCGGCACGCACGCGAGTTCGCGGCACGGGCGGGTTCGCGGCACGCATGGGCTCGCCGCGGACGCCGTCATCGGCAACAACGCAGCCGCGAAGCGGCGGAAGAATGCAGCCCACGGCGTAAGCCGTGGGTGGCGGCGACAAAAAAATTACCAAGCCCCGGAGGGGCGAAAGAATCGTGTCCCACACATCCGGCAACATCTTGCTTCACATGATCTTCTCGACACATGGGCGACGCCCCCTGATCAAATCGGAGTTCGGCGCCAATCTGTTTGCGTATCTCGGCGGGATCATCCGCGAAATGGACGGGACGGCGCTGATCGTCAACGGCACGGCCGACCATGTGCACATGCTGGTGCGGATTCGGCCCGCTCAGTCTTCGGCGCAGATCGCGCGGGTGGTGAAGGCGAATTCATCGCGCTGGGTGCATGAGAAGTGGGATTCAAAATTCGCATGGCAAACCGGGTACGGCGTGTTCAGCGTGAGCGAATCGAATGTCGCGGCAGTCACGAAATATATCGCTGAACAAGAGGAGCATCATCAGAAGCATTCGTTTCAGGAGGAGTTTGTTGCGTTCCTCAAGAAGAACAACGTTGCGTACGATGAGCGATATATTTGGGATTAGTTTCTTTCGCCCCTCCGGGGCTTGGTGAGGTTTGGGGCGCCGCCCCCACGGGCTTGCGCCGTGGGCTGCATTNNTCTTGCGCCGCTCCGCGGCTGATGCGGTCTGTCATCCCGCAGCAGTCGCGGGTAAGCCGCTCTTCCACCGCTCGCATCAGCGCTTCAGGAGGTGCCAGGCTTCTTTGTATTTCTCGTACTTGGCGTTCTTGCTGTGCGGGGTTAGGAGGATGTCGGGCTGGTGGTGGGTGGCTTTGATGGGGAGGATGTACCAGGTGTCGGTGGGGATGACGTAGGCGGCGAAGAAGTCGATTTGGTCGGGGCGGTAGGGGACTCCGTTGGAGTCGAGGTGGCATTTGTAGGAGTTGCCGCGGTGGAAGATGGTGCATTTGACCTGGACGCGGACGAAGAGGCGGCGGTAGAGGAGGGCGAGGTCGAAGGGGGCGGAGTCTCCCCAGGGCTTGGCGACGATGAAGTTGAGTTCGGTGGCACGGGTCATGAAGCGCAGCTCCGCCCACTCGCCCCGCGCCTTGGGGTGGCGGATGTACATCCCTGGATTTTTCATTGGTTATGAACGCCTGGACTGAAATTGGAGAATAAAAAACGCGGCCTGGTGGGCCGCGTGGTTTTTGTCTCTATATATCTATTTTATCAAGTTGGAGGGGGTGAACTGGACATTTTCTGGACTTTATAGTTGGTTTAGAAAGATTGGGTTGGGGGGAATTGGGGGAGTTTGGGGGCTTGACAGGAATTTGGGNNTAACCTTTCACCACTGACCGAGTTGTGCGCGGTTGTCGAGCTGCGCTCGACGGGACGGCCGAAGGCGGCCGTCCCCACATGTTCATATCCAGACGTTCGTCTCCACGTGTTCATCTCCACATGTTTGTCTCCACAGGTTCGTCCCTACATGTTCGTACCTACATATGTTGGGAATGTGAGCGGTTTGGAACAGACAGGCGGATTCTTAGGCAGTACGGTTGTGTAGTTTCACTTGGCATGCTCCAAGTTCTCCAGCCGGGGCCCTGCACGCGCGAGAATCGACAGAGAAATCGGAAGCACAATCAAACCCAAGCGGAATTCAGACCGCCGCAAGGCGGGACTTCTAGGAGGATTCCATGAAGAGAGTATTCCTGCTGATCGTTGTACCGGCACTGCTGGTCGCGATGGGGTTTGCACAGACTCCCGCGACGAGCGGCAATGCCGACCAGATGAACGTTAAAGGATGCCTGAGCGGCTCGGACGGCAACTACACCGTTGCGGAAGACAACACGGGCAAGATTTTCAAGATCACTACCAGCGGTACGGATCTCAAGGCGTATGTCGGCCAGGACGTAAACCTCACCGCGCAGAAAGGCACTGCTGAGAACAGCATTGCTGTCAGCGCATTGAACATGATCTCCACCCACTGCACGGCGGCAGCGGCTGTACCGGCTGCAGCTGTCAGCGCACCTGCGGAGACTGGCAGCACACCTCCTGCGGCAACAGCACCCGCCGCGCCGGTTAGTACACCTGCGGAGACAGTCAGCACACCTCCTGCCGCAACTGCTGTAGCGCCGGCTACCGTAGCACCTACTGCTGCGGCACCTACTGCTGCGGCACCCGATGCGAGTGTGAGCACGCCTCCGGAGACGGTCATCGAACGTCCTGCTCCCGCTGCCGCTGCGACACCTGCACCCGATGCGACGGTGAGCACGCCTCCGCCAACGATCAGCACAGCTCCTGCCGCCGCTGCACCGGCTGCGACGGTCAGCACGCCGGTAGAGACTGCGAGCGCACCGGCTGCGGCCGCCGCTGCTCCGCGAACGCGGACGGCAGCACGCCCGCACAAACCGGCAGCAACACCCGCTGCCGCGCCTGCGCCGGCTGAGCCTGCCAGCACTCCGGTCGCGGAGGCAAATAAACCCACCTCGTTCGGACCACCCGCAGGGACTGCCAGCACACCGGCAGCACCGGCTACAACGGCCTCTACGAGCAAGTCCGCAGGCAAGTCCGCAGTGATGATAGTTTCGATTATCGTGGTGGTGCTCCTCATCGGCGCAGGGGTCCCGCTTTACAACCGGTGGAAGAGACGAAAGGTCGCGGAAGAGGCGAGAGGCCAAAATCTCTCTTTTACGAAAGAAGCGAAATCCGATCCGGGCAAGAGCGACACGAGCGGAGGGCGGAAGGTTGCATAGTCTGAGCGCGGAGTAACGGTTCTCAAACTTTGGTCGCCGGCAGCAACTGCTGCCGGCAATCTTTTTTTCTGCTCAATGGTATTCAACGGGGCGTGGAATCGGCCAGGCAAACATACGAGACTGCCGGGGAGGCACAGCGCGAGGACACTTGTGACAAATGATGAGGGCTGTCAGCTGCTTCAGCGGGGGCTTGCGGGCCGGACAGGAATTCTGGGATTTTGAGTTTTCGGCACCTTTTCCCTTCGTCGAGTTGCGCTCGACGAGACGGCCGAAGGCGGCCGTCCTCACATGTTCAACATCCCCAGATAACAAGGGCCCCCACTTCAGATCACAGTTCTATTCCGCGCGGAGGGCTTCTAGCGGGTTTACCGAGGCGGCGCGGCGGGCTGGGAGGTAGCTGGCCGCTACGGCGGATGTGCCTAGCACTACTGCGACTGCGACTAGGGTGAAGGCGTCCCATGCTTGAGTGCCGAAGAGGAGGTTGCGCATCAGGCTGGCGGCGGCGATGGATCCGGCGAGTCCGGCAATTAGTCCTATGGCGATGAGGCGGGCGGCCTGCTTCAGGATGAGTTGGTAGACCATGCTGCGCTGGGCGCCGAGCGCGATGCGGACGCCGATCTCGCGGGTGCGCTGGCTGACGGAGTAGGCGATGACTCCGTAGAGTCCGACGACGCTGAGCAGAAGCGCGAGCGCGGCGAAGCTTCCCACCAGCCAAGCCGAGGCGCGATGCAGGTATTCGGGCGGGGAGTCGTGGATGCGCTGCTCCATGGTGGCGGCGCCGAAGGTGGCGATGCCGGGATCGATCTGATGCATGGTTGCGACGAGCGACGGCAGCACCGACTGCGCGTCGACCGACGTGCGCGCCACTTAAGGAGAAGAATGCGAGCGGGTGCTGGTCGAACGGGACGTAGAACGCGGCGCGGGCCTCGGTATCGAGCGGGCCTTCGCGAATGTCGTCGATGATGCCGATGATTTGCATGGCCTGTTCGGGTTTGCCTCCGTCGTAGTTGATGAACATTCCGACGGGCTGCTCGCCAGGGAAATATTTGCGGGCGAGGGCGCGATTGATGAGCGCGACGAGGGGCTTGGTGGAGTCCTCGGCGGCGGTGAAGTAGCGGCCTTCGACGAGGCGTGACTGCAGGGTCTTGAAGTAGTCGGTGGAGACGATGCGATAGGCGACCTCATTGTGTTCGCCGTGATAGGGGCGGCCGACGACGCGGAAGCTGGTGGTGAAGTCTCCGTCGCCGACGGGGAGCTTGTTGGTGATGGCGGCGGACGTCACGCCGGGGAGTGCGGTGATGCGGTCGAGAATCTGGCGCTCGAGAGCGAGAACTTGCGGGTCCCTAGGGTAGCTTTCTCGCGCAATGGACAGCGGAAGTATGGCCAGATTGTTCGGCTGCAGGCCGGGATCGACCTGCAACAAGCGATAGAGACTCTTGCCCAGCAATCCGGCACCTACGAGAAGAACGACCGCGGTGGCCAATTCGACCACGACCAGGTTGGATCCGAACTTGTGCCAGACGGTTCCTGAGGCGGTGCGGCTGCCTTCCGTGAGTCCCGCGCGCATTTCTTCGCGAGACATGCTCACGATTGGCGTCAGGGAGAAGATCACGACGCTGAGAAATGAGATTGCCAGCGTGAAACCCAGCACGCGCGGGGTGAGGCCGAGTCCCTGCAGATAGGGCATGCCCGCGAGCGTGTCTGCGGGGATGAGGCGGGTGAGCAGATGCATGGCGCCATCGGCAGCAGCGAGGCCGATCACGGTTGCGGAGGCGGAGAGCACTAGTCCTTCGGTGACGAACTGACGGAGCAGGCGCCGGCGGGATGCGCCGAGCGCGCCGCGGACTGCGATCTCGCGCTTGCGGCTCTGCGTTCGCACCAGCAACAGGCTTGCGACGTTGACACTGGCGATCAAAAGGAGGAGGCCGGCGCCGCTGAGAAGCATCAGGATGATGGGCCGGATGTCGCCGACAATCACGTCGGGCAAAGCTTCCACGCCCGCGCCTTGATTGTTATTCGAATCGGGATACTGCGCTTCCAGTTGCTTGGCGATCGCAGTCATGTTGGCAGCGGCCATGTGCAGGGTGACACCGTCTTTGAGGCGCGCCAGGCCGAAGAGCCAGTGGCAGCCGCGGCAGGTGCTCTCGTCGTGCTCGGCAGTCCAGAACTCGGCGGGCTCGGCGGGGGCGAAGTGGAAGTCTCTGGGAAGAACTCCGATGATGGTGTTCGGGTGGCCGTCGAGCGTTACGGTCTGACCAAGAACATCTGAGCGTTTGCCGTAGCGCTTCTGCCACGCGGCGTAACTGAGGATGACGGTGCGCGGGGCGGAGGGCTTGTCTTCATTGGGAGCGAAGTCGCGCCCTAGGATCGGAGCGACGCCGAGCGTGTGAAAGAATCCGGCACTGACTCTGCCGCCCGGAGCCAGTTGCGCTCCAGTGGGCGTGGCGAGCATGAATCCGTTCGAGTCATAGACTTCGAACGAACTGAAGACCTGATTGAGCTTTTTGAAATCGTAGTAGTCGGGAAAGGAGAGGTGAAAGCGCGGTCCGAGGGGAATGCTTCCGAAGATGACGACCAGGCGCGAAGGCTCGCGGTAGGGCAGAGGCTTGATCAGCGCGGCATCGGCGAAGGCGAAAATGCCGACGGTTGCGCCGATTCCGAGCGTGAGCACGAGGATCGCGGTGACGGCGAAGGCGGGATTCTTACGGAGCTGGCGGATCGTGTAGCGGAGGTCTTGCCAAAGGGTCTCGACGAAGGGGAGGGTGTGCCCTTCGCGATAAGCTTGCGTGATCGTTTCGATTCCACCTAACTTGAGGAGAGCCTCGCGGCGGGCACGTTCGGGATCCATGCCGGAGCGGAGATTGTCGGCGATGTGCATCTGAAGATGCGATTCAATCTCCTCGGCGAATTGCTGGTCCTGAAGTTTCTGGTTGGGAAGTCCCCAGAGGCGCAGCAACCAGGCGCGGAGTTTTCTCATAGCGGCTCCTCATTGGGCGAGACGAAGCGGGCAAGGATGGCAGTGGCCTTTTCCCAGCGCTGGGATTCCTTCTCGACTTGACGGCGTCCGGCGCGCGTGAGTTTGTAGAAGCGGGCGCGACGATTGTTGTCGGAGAGTCCCCACTCGGAGGCGATGTATCCCTCCTGCTCGAGGCGGAGGAGCGCGGGGTACAGAGTTCCGTACTGGACGATCAGGCGGTCGCCGCTGATTTGCTCGATGCGGCGGGCAATACCGTATCCGTGGAGTTCGCCCATGGATTCGAGGGTCTTGAGAATCATGAGGGCCAGAGTGCCCTGCCAAACGTCGTTGTCGCCCACGCGTCGCTCCTATTTGGAAACAATAGGAGGGTACATCAGAGTTTTATTGGATGGCAATAGGTAAGTGCGGGCGGCTGCCTGTGGGTCCCGTGTAGGGTGTAGGGGTCCTTCGACTGCGGAGCGCGATTCGAAAAGTGAATCGCGCTCTTTCGCTCAGGATGACAAGTCAAACGCTCCGGATGACAATTCAAACAGAAGTGACGTCCGCGTTACAGGCGTTCGGTATGAACGTAGAATCTTCGGCATGACTTTCGGGGAGAGATATCGGGTGGGGATTCGGCATTTTAATGCGCGGGAGTTTTATGACGCGCATGAGGTTTGGGAGGACGTGTGGCGGGAGTCGCATGGGATGGAGAAGCGATTTCTGCAGGGGCTGATTCAGGCAGCGGTGGCGTTGCATCATCATTCGACGGGGAATGTGGTGGGGGCGTGTTCGCTGATGGCGCGGGCGCGGCGGAATCTGGAGGGATGTCCTGGCGAGTTGGGGGGGATTCGGGTGGGGGAGTTGCTGGCGGAGTTAGGAGAGTGGCGAGAGGCGGTGGTGCGCGGGGAGGCTGCTCCCGGGATTCCTCGAATTGCGGATCTTGGGTAGAGTCGTCGAGTTGCGCTCGACGGACGGCCGAAGGCGGCCGTCCCCACATTCACATTCACAATGTCTCTACATGCTTAGGCGCAATGTTCTTTACGATGCAAAGCTTGCAGGTAAAAAATTTTGCGCACCTTATTCTTCGCGGGTGACGCGGATCCATTCCTCCATTTGATCGAGGTACTCGGCAAGGGCGCGGCGGCCGGTCGCGGTCAGGCGATATTCGGTGCGGGGGACGCGTCCTTCGAAAAACTTCGCGCAGGAAATGTACTGGGCTTCTTCGAGCTTGCGGGCGTGGACGCTGAGGTTGCCGTCGGTGGTCTTGAGCACGCGCTTTAGGTCGTTGAAGCTGAGCGAATCGTTGGTGGCAAGGGCGCTGACGATGCCGAGGCGGATGCGCTCGTGAATCAGGCGATCGAGTTCGGGGAGTTCGGGGGCTACGGGAATGTGCTCGCGGACTTCGTCATGAGCGCGCGCCCGAGCCTTCTCGCGAATGCCCGATTCGTGCTTGGCGTGCTTGCCGTGGGATGGAAGAGGTCTAGCCACCGTGCCTCCTGGCGATGAAGAGTCCGAAGAGGATGTGGAGACCGCCGAAGCTGGCGGCCAGGAACCAGTTGCCCCAGGCGGCGGGACCGAGGACGGTGAGTCCGCCGAGCAGCATGAAGCAGAGGCCCATGACCGGGACGATCTGGACGGAGAAGGCGCCTCCGGTAATGATGCCGGCACCGTAGAGCAAGAGCCAGGTGGCGGGCAGGGCCGACTGCAGGCCCGCGCGGAACAAGAGGAATGTCAGAAAGGCACCGGCAACCAAGGGCGGAGCGAGGCTGAGAGCGACTTTGCGGGCCGGGCCGGAAAACAGCGGCAGGCCGCGG
This sequence comes from Acidobacteriaceae bacterium, assembly GCA_003166855.1. GTDB lineage: Bacteria > Acidobacteriota > Terriglobia > Terriglobales > Acidobacteriaceae > Sulfotelmatobacter. The sequence continues at coordinate 7,785 of PMUM01000371.1, forward strand.
CGGTTCGCTTTCCAGGTGCAGGCGAGCAATCCGATGGCGACAGCGAGAAGGCCTTCGGCAAGCCAGACGCGGAGCCAGGCAAACGGAGAAGTTTGTTGTGCGGCGAGCCAGGCGGCGGCGAGAGCAGTGAAACCGAGAAGGACTTGTCCCCAGCCGGAAACGGCGGTGAAGGCGGCGGAGCGCTCCATGGTGTCGCGGATGAAGCGAAGGTCTTCGAAGACTTCGGGGGCGGTGCGCGACGACACGGCGGAGCTTCGCTCCGGGGAACTGTGCTCGGACGATCGGCGAAAGCGCCGGAGACGATGGGGCCGCGGGTCGAACATGGGGATAGATTAACTCCGCGGGTTGGAGGCTGTCAAGTACTTTGTAATGCAAAGACTCAAGCGGCTTTTGCGCAGGAAGTTGTCCAGATCGGAAATCAACATCCCCACCTTTGCCGCAAAGGGCGCGGCAAAGATGGGCCACCCACGGAGGTCGAAGAGGTTAGGTCGAAATCCCCACCCCTTCGGCTTCGCTCAGGGCAGGCTCTAGCCGCAAAAGACGCGGCTAGGATGGGGCCCCCGTCGACTTCTCTCGCAGAGACAAAATCAGAATCTCCACCCTCTCGCACAAGACGCGAGAAGGGTGGGGCACCCTTCTATAATCGACACATCCAAAGTGCGTTGAGGAGGGTTGTGTGGGGGCTTGGGGTACGGGCAGTTTTGAGAATGACGATGCGGCGGATTGGGTTGGGAAGCTGGGTACGATCACGCCTGACGATCTGACGAAGGTTCTGTTTCGGGCGGCGGACGATCCGGCTTATCTGGAAGCACCGGCCGCCAGCGCTGCGGTTGCGGCGGGAGAGGTGGTCGCGGCTCTCAATGGTTCTCCGGCCGAAGGAGCACCTGCGGCGATCGCCGACTGGGCGAAGAAGTATCCGAATGCACTTACTCCGGAACTTAAAGCTCTGGCTATGCGTACCTTGGATAGGGTTCGGAAAAACTCGGAACTGAAGGACCTGTGGATGGAGGCCGACGGGTTGAACGAGTGGATTGGGGCCATGCGGGAATTGCAGGCCAGGCTGGAACGATAAGCCGCGAGCGGTTACCACCGCCTCGGGACAATACCACCTCACACTGCAAAGACAGCATCTAACTCCAAAGTTGACCATGGGATAGCTCGCCAAGGACGGCAACAGGCACCTTCAATCATCCAGAAATTTAGATTGGCCAGCGTGTAACAATTGAAGGTTCCCACCGTCTTTATTCATATGCGCACAATTTGGGATATCTTCGCGCAAATCATCCGCAACTTGTGGACCCACAAATTGCGCTCATTTCTAACCATGTTCGGGATCGCCTGGGGCGTGGGATCGCTGCTTCTGCTGGTGGGAGTGGGGGAAGGGTTCCGGTCAGGCAACAAGCGCGAGTTGGCCGAGTTCGGCAGGAACATCATGTTTATCTTTCCGGGGCGCGCGCCGGCGGTGGCAGGAAGCATGAACTCTGCCCGCCCGTATTTGCTCACCTATCAGGATTACGTGGATATACGGACGCAAGCGCCGCACGTGGGCAATGCATCTCCCATGCTTTCGCGTTCAGATATGCACCAGGTCAGCGAGTTCGCCACTGCAAGCGTGGAGATTCTGGGAGTGGAGCCGCAGCTGAACGAGATCAGTTATCTTCCGCTCAAAGAGGGACGGTGGCTGAATGAAATGGATCTGAAGCAAGAGCGAAACGTGATCGTGCTGGGAAATGAACTGCTAAAGACGCTGTTTCCGGGGCGGCCCTCGCTGGGTGCATTCATTCTGCTGAATGGAATTCGATTCGAAGTGATCGGGAGCATGCCGCATCTTGGCCGGGGTGAGAATACATGGCTGAACATGCGGGGCTACATCCCATTTACGGTGATGGCGACGAACTTCCCGCTCAAGGGCGAGAACCATCTGAATTCGATTTCCTTTATCGAATACCAGCCTTACACGACGGCAGAGCACAAGCTGGCGCAGGATGACGTGCACAAGATCATTGCGCGCAATCATGGCTTTGATGCAAACGATCAAAACGCGTTTGACGGGTGGGATTCGATCGAGGAATCGAAGATGGTGGGAACGATTTTCGATGTGATGAACATGTTCCTGGGAGCGGTGGGAATGGTGACGCTCGCGCTGGGAGCGATCGGCGTGATCAACATCATGCTTGTCGCGGTCAGCGAACGAACGCATGAGATCGGATTACGCAAGGCGCTGGGCGCGACCAACCGCAGCATTCTGTTTCACTTCTTTCTGGAAGGATTGCTGCTGACGTTGGGGAGCGGAATGATCGGCATGGCGCTGGCGGCGGGATTAATGGGGCTGATGGGAGGAATTCAGGGACCTGGAGGATTTGATCCGCCGAAACTGGTGCCGATGTCGGCGGTGCTGGCGATTGGGAGTTTGACGCTGGCGGGCGTGGTGGCGGGGCTTTATCCGGCTCGCAAAGCGGCGATGCTGCAGCCGGTGGAAGCGCTGCGGCAAGAGGGATTCTAAGAAGGCAATGCATGTTTCGTGATTTGTTCAACGAAGCCTACGGAGCGATGCGGCACAATCGCCGCCGGACGGCGCTGACCATGCTGGGCATGGCCTGGGGCATCGCGACGGTGGTGATGCTGCTGGCGTATGGCGACGGCTTTGGTCAGGCGTGCGCGAATATTTTTGCGAATTTTGGCAATAAGCTGGTGATTGTGGTTCCGAACCGCACTTCGATGCAAGCGGGCGGGCAGAAGGCTGGAGTCCTGGTCCGCTTTACCCAGGACGATGTAGACACGCTCACCACGAACCTTCCTCAGATCACGCACATCACGCCGGAGGTGAGTAAGCAGGCGAGCGTGCAGTACGATACGCGGGTTTTCACGTGGGGGGTTAGCGGTAATTATCCCAATGTGCTGGACGTTCGATCGCTCAAAGTCGATCAGGGCAGGTTCTACAACCCGGAAGACGAAATCGAGCGGGCCAGGGTTGCAGTGATCGGGTCCGAAGCCAAGGAGAAGCTTTTTTCGGGGCGCAATGCGGTGGGAGAGCACATCCGGCTGGATGGCCTGAGCTTCGAAGTCATTGGCGTGCTGAAGGGAAAAATGCAGGAGGGGAATGACGATATCAATCGCGTGATCTACGTTCCCTTCACCACGATGAGCGATCTGAAGAGCACGCATTACCTGGACACAATTTGGTTTACCTACCAGACTCCGGAGTACGAGAGCCTGGAACAAACCGTACGCACGATCATGGCGACGGAGCACAAATTCAACCAGACGGACCGGCAGGCTGTGTTCGTGTTCAACCTGATGGCGCAGGTACACCAGTTCGAAATCATTACGATTGGGTTGAAGGTGCTGATGGGATTTATTGGCACGCTTACGCTGGGGATCGGCGGTGTTGGCCTGATGAACATCATGCTGGTGTCGGTGACGCAGCGGACGCGGGAGATTGGCGTACAGAAGGCGCTGGGCGCGCCACGGCGATACATTCTGTGGCAGTTCCTGGCGGAGGCGCTGACGATTACGTTTATTGGCGGCGTGCTGGGAGTGATATTGGCTTATGCGGTCGCGCTTTCCGTGGGGCGACTCACGCTGTACAGCGCATTTGCGAAGAACGGAGAGGCGGGGGACATACGCCTGATCATTGCGCCGGGAACGCTGATTGCGTCGACGCTGATACTGGGAGCGGTGGGATTGGTCAGCGGGATGATTCCGGCGTTCCGGGCATCGCGGCTGGATCCGATTGAAGCGCTGCGGCACGAGTAAGGGCGGCGAGACATCACCGCACCCGCCGATTCGAGTCGCCGTGATCAACTTCTGCTTTCACCTTCCGTCTAGAAAATCTCTTGCGGTCTTGGCGAAGAGAAGCGTTGTCGAATTCTGTTCCACTCCTCGGTTGAGAACAGGCGCGGCCCCACCTCGATGAGACGCGGCGTCATATTGAAGACTGCCACCCGGGTCCACGGGCGGCCGTCGCGCATGCGCAGTCCCTTTTCGTTGAGGTCACTGACGATGCTGGAATAAGGGAAATCCTGGACCAGCAACTCCATCATCAGCATGAGCGTCCGATTCTCGATGGGATCAATCTCGAGGCGCTGGCAATCTTCGGAGATGCGCAGCCCGTAGGGAATCTCTTCGGCAAATGCGCCCTGGGATGGAGCTTCCGAATCCGGCAACTCGCGCCGCCACTCGATCGATACCAATTGCCAACCCGCCGCCGTGCGCTGCCGCATGACCTCGGGACTAAAGGGGCCGGAGATCACATCGCGAATGCGTTCAAAGTGCGCCATGCCAAGCCTCCGTGAGGTGGTGCTGTAGCTATGAGAGTGGGCAATTCGCGTGCCAAAAAACTTGAACGCGGGAAAGTTCTCAACTGGCGTGCCAGCATTGAAATAGGCGGAGACGGTCCATCCGAGCTCGGAGGATCTGTTGTCCACTTGCGCGAATCAGTGTTTGCTTGTGGACGCAGCTAAGGCAAGACGCTGGACGATCGCATCCGGCCCGGAGCCGTCCGCTTTCGGACATGGCCCTCCATGAGCGGACAGCCGCTGCGGCTCGCGCCTCCTGCATTATCTTCGCGGTCAATAGCTTACGGTCGTTGCGGAAGGGCACGGTGATTGCATCCTGAGGAGCAGCGTTTGTTGTGTGCTTTCTTCAGGAGGTCGCAGGATGAGTGGACTAGCTCAAGATCTTCGATATGCGCTCCGGCAGTTGCGCAAGTCTGCTGGCTTCACAATTGCAGCCATTTTGACACTGGCTCTAGGCATCGGCGCAAACGCTATCGTCTTTAGCCTGCTGAATGAGCTAGTGCTGCGACCTCTGAACGTTCCGGGCGGGCAGAACCTCTACACGATTGAAAACGCAAAGGGAGGGTTTCCTGGGCAGTCGTACCCGGATTATGTCGATCTGCGCGACCGCAGCGGCTCCTTCGATGGTCTGATTACCTACGAGATTTCGACGGCTGGGCTCGACTCAGATGGCAAAACTGCTCCAATCTGGCTATATACGGCAAGCGGAAACTACTTCGATGTCCTTGGAATTCAACCCTACCTGGGCCGATTCTTCCACGGCAGCGATGAGCACGGGCCGAACAGCGCTCCTTATGTTGTTCTGAGCTATGCCTACTGGCAGAGCCATTTCCAAGGCGATCCTGGAGTAGTGGGACGCGCGGTCCGGGTCAACAAGTATAGCTACACGATTCTGGGCGTGGCTCCCGCAGGGTTCCGCGGCACGGAATTGTTCTATGCCCCGGATCTTTGGGCACCCATTGTCAATCAGCAGCAGATTGAAGGCTCAAGCAATCTGGATTCGCGCAGCAATCGGGGAAGGTGGGTGATTGGCCGACTGAGGAGCGGCATAACTCCGGCGAAGGCCATTGCCGACCTGAACAGCATCGCGGCTTACATGGCTAAGAGCTACCCCAAGGAAGACGACGGAATTGGGTTTGGACTGGCGCGTCCCGGCCTGGCGGGCGACATGCTCGGAGGTCCGGTTCATGCTTTTGTGGCGGGACTGATGCTGCTTGCCGGACTGATCCTGCTGGCAGCGTGCGCGAATCTCGGAGGTTTGTTCGCTGCTCGTGCCGCGGATCGCACGCGCGAAGTCGCCCTGCGTCTGGCTCTTGGTTCCAGCCGGGGACGCATTCTGCGCCAACTGCTCACGGAAGCAGTTCTGGTTTCGATTGCCGGCGGCGCGCTGGGCATGGCTGGAAGCGTTGTGTTGCTGCGCATGTTGAGCTCCTGGCGTCCCGATCCCATTTTCCCCATCTATCTTGACCTCCATCCCGACCTGTTGACCTATGCGGTAGCGCTGCTGCTCGCGCTGGCTAGCGGATTCCTGTTCGGAATGGTGCCGGTACGCCAGGTGTTGAAGACCGATCCTTTCCAGGGGATCAAGAGCGGAACCAGCGGATGGAGAAACTCACGGCGCGTCACGTTGCGCGACTTGCTGCTGGGAGCGCAGATTGCGGTGTGCGCAGTGCTGGTCACCTCGTCGCTGGTCGCGGTTCGGGGAATGATTCGCTCCTTGCATAGCAACTTCGGGTTTGTGCCTCAGAACGTGTTGCAGGTGAATACAGAACTGAATATGGCCGGCTACAAAGGCGAGCAGGCCGCGGCTATGCAAAAACGCATGCTGACCGCCGTCGAGAACATTCCTGGAGTAACTGCGGCTGCCTACGCCGGCAGAATCCCGTTGAACCTCGGTTGGAGCCAGATCACGGTCTTCCAAGACAGTACAACGGACTACCGCAGTTCGAATGCGGCGGCGGATTCCATGGAGTATTCCGTATCGCCGGGGTATTTTCATGCGGCGGGCACGACCCTGCTGCAGGGGCGAGACTTCACATGNNTGCGTCGCCGTGGTGAACCGGAAGTTTGCGCGCGCCCTGTTCGGCTCAGAAGCGAATGCGCTCGACAATTCGTTCAAATTCGGCGACGGGACGCGGGTGCGGCTCGTCGGCATCGTGGAAGACGGAAAGTATAAGACTCTAAGCGAAGATGCCCAGCCAGCCATGTTCCTTCCGATTTTGCAATCACCGTCAAGCTGGACCTGGATGATCGTGCGCGCAAATCACAACGCGCAGGATCTGGCGCCGGTCCTGGAGCAGACGCTTCGCGGCCTGGATGAAGCGCTGCCGCTTACGATCAACACATGGGACAAAGAGCTGGGAACGGCACTGCTACCTGCGCGAGCGGCGTCGATTGCGCTGGGAGTGCTGGGCGGGCTGGGCGCGATGCTCTCCATCAC
>PMUM01000371.1:14541-19937 GCA_003166855.1 Acidobacteriaceae bacterium
CTGGCTTTCATCGTGTACCAGGCAACTCCTCGAGATCCGCTGGTGTTGGTTGGTGCTGTCGTCTCTATGGCGATGCTGGGCCTGCTCGCAACGTGGATTCCGGCGCGACGTGCGATGTCGATTGATCCAGTGAGATTGCTTCGCGAGGAGTGAACTACCCTGATTCAGGAGCCGCCTGGCAGGGTCAACTTCTATCCCGTGCTGCTTAAATTAGTGGCTAAGTGGCACCCCTCTGCGTTGCCTCTTGTCTTCTCTATTCTATTTTCCAGCTAAGAGGCCGAAGACACCGACTCCGTTAGTCGTGCCTACATACACTTTGCCGTTGGCGATCATCGGTGTGATGTATTTGTTTCCGGCGCCGAACTGGTCGCGTCCGTTGGCGGCCTGGTTGGTGTTGTAGATCTCGACCAGAGTTTTGGCGTTGTAGGCGTGGAGGACGGCAGGGTTGGTGTTCTCGGCAGCCCAGAGGATGGCGTTCTGTCCTCCGTTGGAGGAGATGCTGGGAGTGGCTCCGGGATAGGCGAAGGAGTTGGCGGTCTTCGCGACTGCGGTGGTGCGGAGTTTCGCGTTGCTGAACTGGTATAGAGCGATTGGGCTGCTTACGGGCCCGTAGTAAATATTGGCATTCATGGCCGCGGGCATGGAATAGATTCCGTTCCTCAGGACGCCCTGCAGTTCCTGGTATATGTTGTTGGTTTTCGAATTGAACTTGCCCATGTTGGTGCGGTCGACGACGTAGAGGTTGGCGTCTTTACCGGCGCCGACGGCGAGTTGCCACATCTTGCCGGTGGAGTCTTTCTCGCTGACGAGCAGGGTTCCGCCGGAGCCGAGGTCGGTGTCGGTGCTGTTCTCGCTGGACTGGTTGTACATTTCGAAGTAGTCGGCGACGGCGAGTCCACCCTTGGTGGTGAGGTGGAGGAAGGCGTTGCCATAGTCGCCGCTTTCAGGAAAGCCGGAAGAATTCAAAGTGGTGTCGAAGACTCCGTTGGCGTCGAGGAGGAAGATATTGCCAGCATTGTCGGCGGCCATGCCGGCGCCGGAGTTCCAGATGGCGCCCTCGTTGCCGTTGGGAGTTACGTTGAGCACGGTGGTCTGCGCCAGGGTGCTGGCGTTGTAGCCCATGATCCATCCGGTGTAGGGACGAAAGTCGCAGTGCGAGGCCCAGCCGAGGTAAACCGTGCTGTTGATGAGGAGAAGGCCGGCACGCTCTTTATATTGGGCGGGGTCGAAAATCACGAAGCCGCCTGTGCTGTTGTCCCCGGTGCCGGGATACTGGGCGGTGATGTCGATGGGGCCGTGAAAGAGTTCTGCGCCAGTGGTGGCGTCGAGGGCGTGCAGGCGCTGGTGATAGTCGCCGGAGCCATCTTTCGACATGGCGACGACGTAGATGACGGGGTTGCCGGTCTTGGGGCGAGAGATGACGGGAGTTGAGGTGATTCCGATCTCGGGTTCGACCTGCGAACAGCTGCGCTTGTCAGAAGTGGTCTCGCCGGACTTGAGTGTCGTGATCTGCCAGAGATTCGTGCCGGTGTCGGCATCGTAGGCGTAGACGGTGTCGTGTTCGGTGGCAACGATCAGCAGATTGTGGGTTACGCCGGAGATGGACACGGCGGATAGGTACAGAGGTTCGGCGTCGACGAGGCCATCGGCGGGGACGACGAAGAGTTTGCCGAACGTGGTGGAGTTCACGTTGGTCAGAGTGAGGGTCGTCTCCTTGCTGTCGAACCCGGTGCGGGCGTTGTTGTTGTGGTAGGTGAGGACGTCCTGGGAATGAGCGCAGGGCGCACACAGAGCGGTGAACAGCAGAAGCGCTGGTAGACTTCGAGACAGGGAGCGAACAACGAGGGGCTGGTATAGCGGCATAGTGCAGGCCTCCAAGGGTCCGGTCAAGGGGCGACCGGTGGTTGATACAGGGTACAGGGAAAGGGACGAAAAGGGGATGGCCTTTTTGGGTGGGGCGAGGGCGGAGATATGACGGATCTGGGTAAGCTGCTGATTGGATTCGGGTTGGTATTAGTGGTGGTGGGCGGCCTAGTGATGCTGCTGGGGCGGGCGAATCTGCCCTTGGGGCGGCTGCCGGGAGATATTGTGTACCGGGGAAAGCATACGACCTTTTATTTTCCGCTGGCGACGTCGGTGGTGGTGAGTGTGGTGCTTTCGATTGTGATGTATGTGGTGGGGAGATTGAGGAAGTGATGCGTGCAATCGGTAAGTTCGTTGTTGACGTTCAGGCGTCCTTCCAGGACGCGGTTCCTTTTTCGTTTCGCTTACCCGCCAGTGAGCTGGCGGGCTATTTTCGGTGGTCCCTAGCGGGACCTTGGATTCACAATCGTCAAGTGACCTTTAATCTTCTGTCAGAAACTGCAAAAGCGTAAGGCCTCACCTTGAGCGAATCGCACACCCAACTCCGTCGATTGATCTTTGTGGTCATCCGTCCGAGGGCCAGCGGTGACCGCGAGAGACTGGAACGTGCGCTGAGGGAGCTGGCCCAGGAAGATCTCACTATAGGAATTGCACCAGGACCCACGGACGGAGAAACCGCCGTCAGCGGGGTGGGTGGGCTGCAGCTCGAAATCATCTGCGATCGCGTCGTGCGTGAATACAAGATCCCGCTCGATGTTGGTGAGTTCAAGGTGATCTATCTGGAGACTATTCGCAAGAACGCGGACGGGGAAGGCAAGTACATACGTCAGATCGGCGGGCGCGGCCAGTACGCCCACGTAAAGGTTCGGCTGGAGCCGCGGGAAGCGGGAGGCGGCTATCAGTTCGAGGACGAGATTAGAGACGGGGCCGTTCCGGCGGAATTCGTGGAGCCGGTCAATCTCGGCATTCAAGAGGCGATGAAGGGTGGAGTTTTGACAGGCCACGAAATGGTGGATCTGCGAGCTGTTCTCTACGACGGAAGCTACCATGTCGGTGATTCGAACGAAATGGCGTTCAGGATCGCCGGCTCGATGGCTTTCAAAGAGGCCGCCCGCAAGGCTGACCCGGTGGTTTTGGAGCCGGTCATGTCGGTCGAGGTGGTCACGCCAGAGGAATTTGCAGGTGCGATTCTGGGCGACCTGAGCCGGCGCCGTGGACGGATTGAAGGCATGGAGCATCGTGCGGGTTCGCAGGTGATCCGCGCGACTGTGCCTCTGGCCACCATGATCGGCTATGCGCAGCACATGCGTTCAATCACGCAAGGCCGGGTTGAATATTCCATGAACTTCGCGCGATATGAGGAGGTGCCTCGTGGCGGCGAGTCTGGAGCAGAGGAAGCGGGTGTCACCGCGAACAAACCCAAGAAGCCAAAAGCCGGGAGCGGCTTCGCGGCTGCCCGGTGGGACGAGGAGTCCTGAAGGTTACGCTGAGGTGCTTTAGCTCGGCCCCGCTTCTTCTCGACTTTCGTCCACGTGTCGTTCAGCGCTGCGTGTTTCATCCTGAGCGAGACGCATTTTGTCTCGCGAAGGATCTATGCAATCGCATGCTGCACGGGCGCTCCCCGCGAGTACATAGATCCTTCGGCGCAAAAAGCTGCGCCTCAGGATGACAATGAGATGGGAAGGCCTTTGTCGACACTGCAAATAGGATTCAGTTCTTTCCGCCCTGCTTCCCCTGCGCTCTCGCCCAGGCATCCTTCAACGCGACCGTGCGGTTGAAGACCGGCTTCCCCGGCTTCGAGTCGGGGTCGACGGAGAAATATCCCAGACGCTCGAACTGATAGCGGGTGCCGGACGTGGCCTTGGCCAGTGACGGCTCGACCTTCGCGTTGGCAATGATCTCCAGCGAGTTGGGATTGAGATTGTCGAGAACGTCCTGGCCCTCTTCGACGTCGCTGGGATTTTCTTTCAGGAACAGGTTCTCGTAGATGCGGACTTCGGCATCGACGGCATGCGCGGCTGAGACCCAGTGGATCGTGGCTTTCTGTTCGATCGGGATGCTAAAGGCAGCGTTCTCCGGAGCGTGAGCGAGCTTTCCGAGCGCACCCTCCATCTGCATCGGGTCGAGACCCACAGATAGGAAGGCGGCACGAAACCCTTTTTCATCATCCAGAGATAACGTGATCGGCTTAATAATATCGAGCGGTTTGCCGTGCTCAATGATAGAAACATCCGCCCTGGTTGTGAATTTGTAGACTTTGACAGATTTTGCTCTGATTCTGTTCGGCGCATCGCCGCCTTGCGTTTCAGGATCGTAAGTGCAGCGCACTTCAACCACTTCGCCCTTCTCGTTTTTCACGACACTGGTGCAGGTAATGAAGTAGCCATAGCGCAGGCGGACCTCGCGGCCCGGCGTCAGACGGAAATACTTGGGCGGCGGAACCTCGCGGAAGTCGTCCTGCTCGATGTACAGCACTCGCGAGAATGGGACCTTGCGGCTTCCGGCGGCCGCGTCTTCAGGATTGTTCACCGCGTCCATTTCTTCGGTCTGTCCCTCGGGATAGTTGTCGATCACAACCTTCAGCGGGCGCAGCACGGCCATCACGCGGAGGGCTCGCTTGTTCAGGTGCTCGCGCACGAAATGTTCGAGCATGGCCAGCTCGATGGAGCCGGTCGTCTTCGAAACACCGATCGAGGCGCAGAAGTTGCGGATTGCCTCCGGCGTGTAGCCGCGGCGCCGGATGCCGCTCAGCGTCGGCATGCGTGGGTCGTCCCAGCCGCGCACCCGGCCCTCGCGCACCAACTGCAGCAACTTGCGCTTGCTGAGCAGCGTGTGGGTCAGGTTGAGGCGGTCGAATTCGATTTGCTGCGACGGGAAGATGCCCAGCTGCTGGATGAACCAGTTGTAGAGCGGGCGGTGATCTTCAAATTCCAGCGTACACATGGAGTGCGTCACTTTTTCGAGCGAGTCCGACTGGCCATGCGCGTAGTCGTACATCGGATAGATGCACCACTTGTTGCCGGTGCGGTGATGCTCGGCGTGCAGGATGCGGTACATCACCGGGTCGCGCATGTTCAGGTTGGGCGAGGCCATGTCGACCTTGGCGCGCAGCACGCGCGAGCCGTCGGGAAATTCTCCCGCCTTCATGCGCTGAAACAGGTCTAGGTTTTCTTCCACCGAGCGATTGCGGTGCGGGCTGTCCTTGCCCGGCTCGGTGAGGGTGCCGCGGTACTTGCGAATTTCCTCGGCCGAAAGATCGTCGACGTAAGCTTTGCCGTCGCGAATCAGCTTCAGGGCCCACTCGTAGAGCTGGTCGAAATAGTCCGAGGCGTAGAAGAGTCCGTCCCAGCGGAAGCCGAGCCACTTCACGTCTTCCATGATGGAGTCGACGTACTCGGTCTCTTCCTTTTCAGGATTCGTGTCGTCGAAGCGCAGATTCGTATGCCCGCCGAATTCGTCGGCGAGTCCGAAGTCGAGGCAAATCGCCTTGGCGTGGCCGATGTGGAGATATCCGTTGGGCTCGGGAGGAAAGC